>CAIMVD010000221.1 GCA_903844815.1 uncultured Bacteroidota bacterium
ACTCTAGACACTCTAGACACTCTAGACACTCTAGACACTCTAGACACTCTAGACACTCTAGACACTCTAGACACTCTAGACACTCTAGACACTCTAGACACTCTAGACACTCTAGACACTCTTAATCAACATAACAGATAAATTTACTTCGAGTATATAATTAAACTTTAAAGAACTATGAACGCATTTTTTGCTGAATTTTTTGGAACTGCAATGATCATTGTGTTTGGGGGAGGAGTTGTAGCAAACGTCCTGCTCAGCCAGACAAAAGGGAATAACAGCGGATGGATCGTAATAACTTTCGGCTGGGCTGTCGGGGTCTTTACGGGAGTATTGATCTCAGCGCCCATAAGCGGAGCCCATCTGAATCCTGCTGTCACCCTTGCCCTGGCTATGGTGAATAAGTTTTCATGGTCGCTGGTGCCTGTTTATGTATCTGCTCAAATGCTTGGAGCCATGTTTGGGGCCTGTCTTGTATATATCGCCTATAAGAAGCACTTTGATGCCACACCTGATCCGGATCTCAAAATGGCAGTATTCTGTACCTCGCCCAATATTCGCAGTTACTGGTATAATGTGGCTACAGAGATTATCGGCACCTTTGTTCTTGTACTTGCAGTACTGTATATGGCTGAGCCTGAAGTAGGACTTGGTTCCCTCAATGCACTTCCTGTAGCTTTGGTGGTTCTTGGACTTGGGCTGTCGCTTGGTGGTCCTACCGGGTATGCTATTAATCCTGCCCGTGACCTGGGCCCGCGACTGATACATTTTTTTCTGCCCATGCCTTTAAAGCGCGACAGCGACTGGAAATATTCCTGGGTTCCGGTTGTCGGTCCCCTTGCCGGTGCAGCTGTAGCAGCAGCGATCTTTCTTGTTTTTAAAGGAACTTTTTCCTAAATAAAAGAAAGTTTAGATTTTTTTGATTCTTATTTTATTACTTGTTAATAATTGTTAATTTCGCATTGCAGTTTATTCCTGAAAACCGGGGATGCGGTTATGTTGTAATGATTGTTCTTTTAAATTCAGCATGAATTATATGAATAATTTATTAGCTCTATGATTAATTTCAATCGGTTTTTATAATATTTTAATTTTCTGCAAACATTTTTTGCAGAAGAATTGTTATGCTATCTACTAACTTTAAAAACATTTAAATTATGAAAAAACTTTTAGCTCTGTCATTAGTAATTGTCTTATTCGTTGGTCAGCTTGCCGGTCAGGATGACATTTTCAAAAAGGGAGATAAAGTCCTCAATCTGGGACTTGGTTTGGGAAGCACCTATTATGGAAGTTATTACACTTCACGTATGCCTGCTCTTACTGCTTCGGTTGAAATTGGAGTTGCTGATAAACTTATTGATGGCAAGGGATCGATAGGAGTTGGAGGTATTGTGGGTTATTCTTCAGCAAAATATTCAGACTATTATAAGACTTCGAACTTTATCTTTGGAGCCAGGGGAAGTTTTCATTATCCTCTTTTGGCCAAGCTCGACACCTATACTGGGCTTATGATTGGATATAATGTTTATAGTTATAAATATTATGATAGTTCAACAGCTCCTTACTCAGGTTCAGCAAGTGGTCTTGCTTCTTCATGGTTTCTGGGAGCCAGATATTATTTCAGCGAAAAAATTTCCGGAATGGCTGAACTTGGCTACGGTACTGCAGTAATTACAATCGGGGTTGGAATTAAGTTTTAATTTAGCAATTACATAATAAAAGCAGTCCTTTATCTGAAAGGGCTGCTTTTTTTTATAAACCTAAGTTGCTCCAAACGCCTCAACTTATTTCTCGCATCCTTCGATTATAAGCATGTTTCGATTAGTGTTTTAAATTTAGATATTAGGGAATAATTCTTTAATTTACATATATTTGCGAAAGATAAACAGAACTGTCTGATCCGCAAAATGGTTAATTCACCAGGGAAATTGAAGAGACTTAATAATGATACTTCGGAATCGGGTGATTATATCAGGTTTCCAGGTAGTCGAAAAGACCTGTCAGCTTTTGAAGAGGAGAGAAAGAACCTTGAACTATATGCGGAAAGGCTTGAGCTGGCCCTGTTAGGCAGCGATGCCGGATTGTGGGACTGGTATATTCCCACCGGGGAGGTGTTTTTCAGCGAAAGATGGTGTGCCATATTAGGATATGATTTATCGGAAATTGAACCTGATTTCTATTCGTGGGAAAGACTTATTCATCCCGATGATATGCCTCGGGTAGTTAAGGCCCTTAATTTGCATCTGGATGGTGAAACTGCCTTTATCAGAATTGAACATCGTGTTAAGACTAAACCAGGCACCTGGATCTGGGTTTTGTCGACCGGAAAAGTAACCAGCCGTGATGCCTCAGGGAAGCCGATCAGGGCCGTGGGGACACATATTAACATTTCTGACAGGAAGGAAAACGAGAATCAGATCAGGCAGAACCGTAAGGATCTAAACACTCTCTTCAATACAATTGACGATTTCTTATTTATCCTTGATCTGGAAGGTAAAATAATTCATTGCAATTCAACGGTTATTTCCAGGCTGGGATATTCTGAAGAGGAGTTATTATCTAAGCATATTGCCGTTGTACATCCCCCGGGAAGGCATTCAGAGGCCTGCCGTAATATTACGGAAATCCTGAACGGAACCGAAAATGTTTGCAGGGTGCCATTGATTTGCGTTGATGGCAGCGAGATTCCGGTAGAGACTAAATTGAAAAACGGGAAATGGGGTGGACGGGATGTTATCATCGGAATTAGTCGTGACGTTTCTGAAATTGAACGTTATGCTAAGCAGACCCGCGAGAATGCAGAAAGACTCGAAATGGCTCTCCTGGCTAGTGATGCCGGGTTGTGGGACTGGAACCTTCAAACAAAGACACTTGTGCTTAACCATAAATGGTATTCTCTGCGTGGCTATAATCCTGACGTTGACAATGTCAGCAATGATACGTGGGAAACACTTTTACATCCCGATGATTATGAGCGGGTTGTGAAGGCCCTCAATGATCATATGCAAGGAAAGTCGGCTTTCTATCAGGCAGAGTACCGTTCAAGGACAAAATCGGGAGAATACAAGTGGATTCTTGATACGGGAAAGGTAATGGAATATGATGCCGAAGGGAAACCTCTGAGGATCGTAGGAACCAACATAGATATTTCTTCTAAAAAGCAAACTGAGTTAATCATGCAGCAAAACCAGTTGCAACTTATTGATGAACGCGACAGGGCAAACAGGGCAAACCAGGCCAAGAGTGAATTTCTGGCCAATATGAGTCACGAAATACGAACACCGATGAACGCAATCCTGGGTTTCAGCGAGGTTCTTTACTTAAAGCTTGATTCGGAGCAGCACAAAAAAATGGTTTCTTCCATTATTAGCAGCGGGAACCTTCTATTATCGTTGCTTAATGATATCCTTGACCTTTCAAAAGTTGAATCAGGAAAGCTTGAGATCATTATTGAACCCAGCGATCTCGAAAACATCCTGAAGGAGATAAAACTTCTTTTTGAAGAGAAGGCAAGTAAGAGGGGAATTGAAATCGGTATCTTCATCGAAACGGGGTTTCCTCAAATTTTAATGATTGACGAGATCAGGATGAAACAGGTTATCTTTAATCTTGTAGGAAATGCAATTAAATTCACTAATGCAGGATATGTCAACATTAAAGTTGGTTTCTCTCCGGTCAATACTAAATCGGGCGTCCTGTCAATAGAAGTTGAAGATAGTGGTATAGGCATACCGGAATCGCAGCTTGAAGTTATTTTTGAATCATTCAGGCAGCAGTCGGGACAGTCGAACCGTAAGTATGGTGGTGTTGGATTAGGACTTGCAATTTCAAAAAGGCTTGTTGAAAGGATGAACGGAACCATTTCCGTATCAAGTTTGCCGGGTAAAGGTTCGGTTTTTTCTGTTATTGTTCCGGATGTTGAATATAATCTGACAGCGGGAGGTAAAAACAATTCGCAGGCAGAAAACAGAATTGTATTTGATGAAGCAACTGTTCTTGTCGTCGATGATGTCCCTTCAAATATTGATGTCGTTGATTCCGTACTTACCTCTGTAGGGCTGAAGGTGGTTTCTGCGATAAGCGGAGAAATGGCGCTTAAGATTCTAAGCGAATTAAGACCCGCACTTATTCTATTGGATATGCGCATGAGGGGGATAGATGGTTATGAAGTTGCGGAAAAAATCAAGACGGATCCGGAACTGGCTTATATCCCTTTAATTGCCTATACAGCATCGGTTTTCAGTACTGATAAAATTGATTCCTCAGGAAATTTTGCAGGAACTCTTTTTAAACCGGTCAACAGGTCGGCATTAATTTCGACTTTGGCAAGATTTCTTCCTCATTCTGCTGAGGGCGCAAATTATAGTTCCAAAGCCGAAACCAGCCTTCATCCTGAAATAATTCCCGAAAATGTCGCAAAATTATTGCCTGAAATCAGTGCCGCTTTAACCCTGAGTGTCTTACCTGTCTGGGAAATTATTAAAGATCAGCTTGTTCTGTTCAGAATAGAAGAGTTCGCCTTTGCGATCAAAAATGTAGGAGCCAGGTTTGATTTCAAATATCTTCTTGATTATTCCGATAAAATCTTAAGAGAACTTGAAAATCTTGAACTGGAAGAGCTCAAAGAAACTTTAAATGTTTTCCCATCTATAATAGATTTAATATCTTTAGTCACAAAAAATCAGATCAATGAATGAGGACATTAATATTCTGGTTGTCGACGACAATCAGGAAAATCTGAAAGTAATAAGTAGCTTTTTGAAGGAAAAGCAGTACAGGATAGCGCTGGCCACCGATGGGCTAAGTGCTCTTAAGATCTTGGAAAATAACAAGATAGATCTTATCCTGCTTGATATAATGATGCCGGGAATGGATGGATTTGAAGTATGTCGAATCCTGAAGGAAAAGCAGGAGACCAAAGATATCCCGGTTTTATTTCTGACTGCACGAACAGAAACTGACGATATCGTCAAGGGATTTCAGGTCGGTGGAGTCGATTATATAACCAAACCCTTCAAGAAGGAAGAGTTATATGCACGGGTTAATAACCATGTGCAGCTCAAACTTGTAAGAGATTGCCTTATTAAATCGGAACTTGACACAAAAAAATCAAGAGATTATTTTATGCGCACTCTTTATGAGCTGGCTAAGATAATGGAACGGAACAAATGATCTGAAAAATGAAGAATTCCGGTGATTTACTGTTGATTGTGGATGATAATATGCTTAATCTGCAGTTGACGGCAGGCCTGTTGAAGGAGGAAGGCTATCTGATAAGCCTTGCTCAGGATGGTCAGGCTGCCCTTTCTCAGCTCGAGCACATGTTGCCCGACCTGATTCTGCTTGATATAATGATGCCGGGAATGGATGGATTTGAGGTTTGCAGGATTTTGAAAAAAGATCCTAAGCTCTTCGAGATACCGGTTATTTTCCTGACGGCAAAGAAGGAGACTGAAGATCTTGCTGAAGGGTTCAATGTTGGCGGTGTCGATTATATTACCAAACCTTTCATCAGGGAAGAATTAATTGTCAGGGTGAAGAATCACCTCGAACTTTCGAAATCAAAGAAGAAGGTCATCGAGATGAACAGGACCCGCGATAAACTCTACTCGGTAATTGCCCACGATATAAGGTCGCCCTTCTCTAATATAGTTCTGACCCTGAACACTCTCGCCGGCGGTTTTCTCGATCCTGCCAGCGGGGAATTCATGGAAATAATCAAAACCCTTGAGAAATCTGCGAATGAAACAAGGATTCTTATTGATAATCTGCTTGATTGGACCAGGTTGCAGAACGATAATTTGACAATAGAGGCAACACCTAATAAAATTTACCCGGTTATCACCCAGTGCCTTTATCTTCTGAAAGGAAGCTGTGATAGCAAAAATATTAAAGTAGAAGTGGATATACCTGAAGAGCTCAGTGCGGTATTTGATGAGCGGTCGATGAAATCGGTCTTTCGTAATATCCTCTTCAATGCGGTTAAATTTACACCAGTAAATGGTGAAATAAGAGTCAGGGCAAGTATCGTCGACAAATATGTAATAATCAGCGTAATCGACACCGGCGTGGGTATGTCAGCCGAAGTTGTCAGAAGGATTTTTGTGGACAATGAGCATTACTCCACAAGAGGAACCGAAAATGAACCTGGTAGCGGTTTTGGAACATTTATTATTAAGGATTTTGTTGTAAGGAACGGGGGGAAAATTGATGTAACCAGTATTCCCGGTTCCGGATCAGTAATTTCTGTTTACCTTAGATCGGATAGTATTGAATGATCATGGGTTGCTTTTTAAGATATGGGGATGTTTTTGACAGATCAGCACAGGCATAAGGAAATCTTCATATTGTTTTTTTGATTTATTAGTTGTAATTTGGGGGTCTAAGGAGATTTTGCGGGAGGCCTGGAATTTTATTTCAGGAATTAGTAAATTATTTAAGTTGCCCTTTATTAAATTCATTTAGGGATGAGAAATATTGCCGGAATCATAGTATTGGTACTGCTGACAGCAGGGTGCAGAACAACAGGAAAGTTATCGAAGGATAATGAGGAAATGGTTGTGACCAGGAAGTATGTTGGTACTTTTATTGAATTCAGACAGACACCACCGGCTCGATTCGGCGATCCTAATCTGATTTGGATAAAAACCACTATGGCAGGAACTTACGGCAGGATTTCGGCATATTCAAAGGAATGCTCCTTCGAAGCGGGAGGCAGACTCTACATACGAAAAATTTATATGATGCCTGGCGGAGTCTCAGGCTACTGGGAATACCAGATAGAATCGGATGATGAGACTGTAAGTTACAGGCTTACTGAATTCCAGAACGATAAAAAGGTATCAGTGACGGCCTGGTTCTGATTAGTCGGAATACTCGTTTTCAGCTTTACGATATCTGTGTATCATAAATGGAAATGTAGCAAATAGCTATTTCAACCCATAAAAACTGACACAATTCAATCCCATTACTTTATGACGGATGTCGTCAGGCATTTCTGAAATGTATTCTTCCGTTATTCCAACTGCGTTTTTATATCCTCCGGCAAGAAGGCATACAGGCCAATCACTTCCAACCATCAGCCGGCTGGCACCGAAAGCTCCGAATACAATATCAAGATAGGGAAGGAAATCTTCCTGTCTCTGGTGTTGCCATTCTGCCTCGGTGACCATTCCCGAGAGTTTGCACCAGACGTTACTGTGCTCTGCAATCCGTACGAGATTTTCTTTCCAGGGACTTAAAACCCCGTCCTTTATCCGTGGTTTGGCGATGTGATCTATTATGAATTTTTGATCAGGGAACATTGAAACTACCTTTTCTGCAACAGGAAGGTGTTTCGGAAATAGCAGCAGGTCGTAAGTGAGATTATAGTCTTTGAGAAGATTAATTCCATCCAGAAAAGTATCGACAAGCATGAACATATCATCAGGTTCATCATGAACAACATGCCTTACCCCGACGAACTTTTTCGACCGGCATAATTCATCAAGCTGGGATTTCAGATTATCTCCGGAGCGTAAATCGACCCAGCCAACAACTCCCTTAATGAAATCAACCCGGTCCGAGAGGTCGAGTAACCATCTGCTTTCCTCCATTGACTGGCGTGCCTGTATAACAACCGATCCTCCGAAATCTGCACTGACAAGTTCAGTTTGAAGATCGGAGGGAAGGTAATCACGCCTGAGAATCTCCATGCTGTCGTCAATCCATCCGTATTCTGTTGGATTGTATTTCCAGAAATGGTGATGGGAGTCTATTTTTATCATTCGAATTTAAGCATGATTTTGAGGTGTTTGTCAGGTTCAGCTTCAAGCATCTCAAATGCTTCCTGTGCTTTTGAAGGGTGCATTATGTCAGTCACAATGGCATCGGGTTTGAGTGTACCCCTGTTCAGGTTGTCGATTGTTTCAGCAAATTCCCCGTGTGATACCCTTGAGGTCATGATAATTCCTTCCTTCCAGATCAGCTCCTTCATTACAATGGGAGAGGGTTCAGACGAAAGTCCAAGCACACATACTGTTCCTCCGCCACGGATTGCCTGAATGCATCCTCTTACAGGATTAACAACTCCCGGAAGGTCTTTAGTATGGCCGACGGCTTCAAAAGCGATATCTACCCCTTCGCCTCCGGTAAGATCCTTTATGGTTTCTATGGCATCGACTTTAGTTGCATTAATAGTTTGCACATCGCTATATGCCCTTTTAGCCATCGCCAGGCGTTCGTCCAGTATGTCCACCAAAATGACCGTGTTTGTTGTTTTTGTTTTCACTGCCTGGAGTATGCTCTGACCCACCTTGCCTGCACCCCATATGACTATCCTGTCACCGGCACTAACTCCGGCACGTTTACAGGCATGAAATCCTATTGACAGGACCTCCACAAGAGCGGCATGCTTGTCGGAAATATTATCCGATATTTTGTACAACATGGTCTCAGGCACTTTCATATATTCGCTGAAACCGCCATCAAGGTCGATTCCAACCAGCTTAAGAGTTGAACAGGCGGGGTAATGATGTCTTTTGCAGGCAGGGCATTGACCGCACCAGATTATAGGATCGACAGCCACACGGTCGCCTGTTTTGAAGGACTTCACCTCAGGTCCGGACTCAACAATAGTTCCGGCAAATTCATGACCCTGAATAAATGGCACCGTGGTACGGGGATGAAACTCCCCAAGGAAAACATGCTGATCGCTGCCGCAGATACAGGCATAGCCTACCTTAATTAATACCTCGTTGCCTGTAATCTCAGGAATATCAACTGACTTCCATTCAATTTTTTTGTATTCGGTCAATACCGCAGCGTTCATCTTTCTCATAACAGCATCAATTGTTTTTCAGAATACTTTTTTAAAACAGATAAGGATAATTTTTATCAATAAGTCCCTCTACGATCATCTCTCTCCAAAAACCTGAAGGAATACTGCAATGCGCTGATTCAACATTATTTTTGATCCTCAGCGGATTGGAAGTGTTAAGAGAGATGCTTGCCACAGCGGGGGATGACATTGCGAATTGAACACAGGCGTTGGCGGGGACAACATCATATTTTGAACAGATAGAGATAAACTCTTCTCTCCACCTGAATTTCTCAATATTTTCGGCAGTATCAGGCTTTATCGGAACATAGTCGAAGAAATCACCCCCGGTCAGGAATCCGGCATGGAAAACAGCAGAGTTGATAACAGCCACACCATTTGCATGAAGCTTTTCCATGAAATCGAGCAAATCCTTTGGATGCCTGTATATTGTCATGCTGTTGGCAAACATAACCCAGTCGAGATCAATTTTCTCCGCAATCATAGGGATAATTCTCCAGTTTTTGGATCCTACACCTATTGCTTTAACCTTACCCTGCGATTTTAATTCAGAGAGCGCTTTATAGGCTTCAATAATATGGCTGAAGAGTGTTTTAAATTCTTCATCATTCCGGGCTTTGAGAAGGTATTCATCGGGGTCGTGAACCGAAACCATCTGGGGAGTAAGATTTCCCCCAAGTAATTGTTTGCCCTGTTCCCAGCATTCAAGGATTCCGTCATACGAGATATTCTGACGGGCATCATTTTTAATTCCGAACCACACTCCCTTTTCAAATGTTGGTTCGGTCGATATAAGTGGTGTGCGCAGCCAGCCAAGCTTATTGCTTATTATAACATCCTTCGGATCCGCCTTCAGATTCTGTAATATCTGACCGAGCTTTTCCAGTGCAAGTCCGGCTCCATATTTCCCGGCTGAATCAAAAACTACAGGTTTCGGAACATTCAGAAGACATTCCTTCACGATCGCGGTTTTTATATCATCGCTGATCTCAGAATAAAGATTTCCTAAGGCACTGGTGCCAAAGACCACCGCGGGCAAGCTTATTCCGGTTTCTTTCAGCGGCCTTCGTTCCATCAGAGAGTTAGATTTATTAACCGGATTAATAAGATTATTCCTCACCTTATTGTATTTTCAGAATAGCCTTCACGATATTTTCAGCTCCTTCGGCAATCTGGGCAATTGAGGCATCAAGCATGTAACATGGAGTGGTAAAAATTTTTCTCTGATAATCGATAATCACTTCACCGTGGTAGGCACTTACATGCTGTCCTCCCATATTAATGATTTCCTCTGCCGTACCAGGATCATTACCGATTGTCACCTTTATGTTCCCCAGAATCTTTGTTATGAGTACGGGAGAAATACAAAGTGCACCTATGGGTTTTCCGGCGGAATGCATCGCCTTGATAGCCTTCTCAACATCAGCGTTTACGGTGCAATTGGCTCCATCAAAGGCAAAAGTGCAAAGATTTTTGGCTACACCAAATCCACCGGGGAAGATAATGGCATCAAATTCGCGTTCATTAAAAAGAGCCAATGGCTTAATATTTCCTCTTGCAATCCGGGCTGATTCGGTCAGTACATTTCTTGTTTCTTTCATCTCGTTGCCATTCAGATGATTAATCACATGAGCCTGATTAACATCCGGAGCGAAACACTGATACTCGGCATTATGCTTGTCAATTGCAAGCATTGTAAGGGTGGCTTCATGAATTTCGGCACCATCATAGACCCCACAACCTGCAAGTACTACTGCAAATCTTTTAATATGACTCATATTTTCGGTTTTATGGTTCATCCTTCCAAATTTAGGTGAAGTTTACCGTATTTGGAACTCGGTACATATAAAAATTAAACCTTTAAAGGTTTTCTTTCGAACACGTATGGGAGAATAAAGAAAGTATTATCTTCGGAAAAATCTGCTTATCTATGAAATTCTACTGTTCACAGAGAAGATCTTGTTTTCTGCTGAAGAAGTTTTTATTTTTTTCTTTGAAAAAGTAGCTTTGAATTTCAACCATGAAATGATTTAATAGCAGGAATAAGTTTGAATATGCAGGAATGAAATCACTGAAGTCGATACTCCTTATTTTACTTTTCTTCAACTTAGAATGGAATCCGGTCTATTCTCAGAGTTCATATTGCAAAAATCTGGGGTTCGAGCTGGGAAATTTTACTAACTGGACGCCGTATACCTGGAGATACAAGACTGATGCCCCACAGGTAAATACCACCCCGGTTATGGGAGTTGTTGCCCGCCGGCATGTAATTATCTCCGACACGTCGGCTTATGATAAAAACACCGGATATGCCCTGCGGAAAGTACCCAAAGGATGCCTGTATTCTGCCAGGATTGGCGATGAGATCCTCTCTACAGACCGGGCTAACCCGCGAAACTGGAACCAAAGCCTCAGGTATACAATGAAAATTGATTCCAATAATGCGCTTCTTGTATTTAAATTTGCCCTTGTGCTTGAGTACGCGAACGATCATACTGATATTAATGAGCCGAGGTTTCGCATGACGCTGTATGACGATAAGGGAAACATACTCCCAAATTGCTCCAACTACGATGTCTTTTCATCTAGCAAGTATATCAAAGGTTTCAATACTTATATTCCAACAGGAACAGGCGCGGATCCCGTTGTGTGGCGCGACTGGACTTCTGTGGGAGCCAACCTCCTGGAATATATGGGAAAGACCATCACGGTCGAATTCATGACTGCCGATTGCACAAGAGGTTACCACTATGGCTATGCCTATTTTGTAGCAGAGTGCCATCCGCTCTACCTGGCTGTCGATTATTGCACGAATGATTCAACAGCGAGGCTAATTGCACCGGTGGGATTTGTGAACTACCAGTGGAAAAACAGCAGCGGCGACCTGCTTGACACCCTGCAGATATTGAGGATCAGTGTTCCAAAGGATAAATCGATCTACTCCTGTACTATGACATCGGCAACAGGATGCGTTATTACGCTTAATTCAAAAGTTTTAAAGTACAATCCGAAAGCCGATTTCAGTTCTTCAATGTTCGACTGTTTCTCAAATACGGTTGGGTTTGAGAATCGTTCCACAAAAACTAATGGGTCCTTAGCTTACGACTGGCGTTTTGAGGATGGTCAGACCTCAGAACTTGAGAGCCCTCTTCATACCTTCAAAACATCCGGAATACATAAGGTGTCGCTGATTTTGAAAAATTCTCCTTCCGCCTGCAGGGATACCCTAACCAAAGATGTTGAATCTTTTACTCCCCCGCTGGTAGGTATTTCAGGCGATTCAACCTATTGTCCGGGACTTACTACCTGGATAAAGGGATATGGAGCTGCTGAATATAAATGGAATAATGACTCGAAGGCGGATTCCCTTGAAATAAAGTCTCCCGGAGGAAAATTCTGGTTAATTGGCTACTCGACTACAGGATGCCACTCGGATACTAATCATATTTCAATAACAGAGGAGCCGGACTGGGATTTCATGGCTCACGGGGACTCCACTATTTGCGGGAACGGAAGTTTAACCATATCGGCCTCAGGCGCTTCGGCTTATATCTGGAACACGGGAGAGTCAACTGATACACTGATAGTAACCTCTCCGGGGAAATATATTGTTACTGGTAATAACTTACGAGGATGTAAAAAACTCCTCTCCTATAATGTGGAACGACGCTCTATTCCCCTGGTCGATTTCATTGCATCACCCGATGCCATCGACAGCCGGCATAACAAAATCAACTGTACTGTTCCGGCCGAGGAGGGAGTCAATTATTTGTGGATTATGGGAGACGGAAATTCTGAAAAGGGTTCCAATATCGTCCACCAATACAATATCTCCAACAGTACATTGGAATATCTGATCACCCTTGCTGCAACCTCCGTGTATAATTGTACTGACAGTTCTTCAAAGTTTATTGACGTGATTCCTTTTGTTCCGAATGTTTTTACGCCTGACGGGGATGGAATAAATGATGTTTTTATGCCGGGCTTTGAACAACAGATTGTTGACAGGAACGGACTGAAGATTTACAATGGCAATGAGGGCTGGGACGGAAGATTTAACGGCGAGAATGTCGATCCCGATACCTACTTCTATCTGGTTTTATACAAGGACAGCAGGGATGTTATCAATACCAGGAAGGGTTATATAACTCTGGTAAGAAAAAAGTAATGAAGCTTAAACTTAAATATATACTTATAATCTTTACCCTCATATCCGGCATGAAGCTTATGGCCCAGGCAGATATCAGTATGGCGACCCACTGGAATAACCGGGCGGGTTATAATCCGGCATTTATTGCCAGGCCTGATTACCTCTATCTTTTTGCCAGCACCCGTCAGCAGTGGGTAGGAATTAAGGGAGCTCCCTCCGTTTTTAACGTTCAGGTATCAGAATATATCAATAGTCTTCGTTCAGCAGTCGGCCTGTCATTGGTAACCGATAAGGTCGGTGCCACACGGTCGTTCAACCCGATGCTTACATACGCCTTCCGTATTGCGAAGAAAAAGGATTGGGCCTTATCCATGGGACTTTCTGCAGGTATGTTTGTGCGAACGGTTAATGGCTCAGTGTTTGAAGCCGAAAACTCCATCGATCCGTCGCTGAGTTATATTTATGAAAAGACGGCAAGGCCTGACCTGAATATCGGTTTCGAGTTCCAGAATACTCACTTTATTTATGGCCTCTCTTCAACCCATCTTTTTTCTGTCGTCAAATCTGATAATCTTTTTCTGAACGGGAATCACAGATATGGTTATGCAATTTACAGGAATGAAGAGCCTGCAGATTTCTCCTACAGCCTGGGAATGCAGGTTATTAACAGGTCCAACCTTACAGTAGCTGAGGGAAATGTCAGTTTCAGGCTGAAACGTATGAGTAATCTTATTAAATCGCCTCTTGTAAGGGGTCCGCAGGAGATTCTTGACTTCGGATTTACCTACCGTTCATCAAAGCAGATGATATTTCTTTTGGGAATGAGAATTTCTCCCTATCTTAGAATTGGATATTCCTACGATCAAAGTTTCAATTCGGGGTACTACAGGAACGGATCCCACGAAATTATGCTTGAATATAGGATCCCTGCAAAGGCTGCTTCAACAACCTTCCGATGCGGGAGCAAGGAATTCTGGTACCATTAAATAAATGAGAGAGCCCCGGATGAAAATTGTCAGGTCGAAATATTTCTTCATATTATTGCTTTCACAAGTGATTGTACTTCGCGCTTTTGGAATCACCGCGAATTTTACATTTACAAAAACAAGCAACTGTTCACCTTCGATTGTGATGTTTACAAATAATTCCACGAAGGGAACGGGAATAATCTATACCTGGGATTTTGGCCAGGGCGCCATTGTTACCACGACTGAAAGTTCGGCCAGAGAGCAGGTATATACGAAGTCGGGCCAATATCTCGTAAAACTCCGGGTAACTGATGGAACAAGTACCGATAGCACAAGCTCAGTAATAAATATATTCAGGGGGCCTGCTGCCGGTTTTTCGGCTGACAGGGTTAACGGATGCCCTCCTCTGAATGTCACTCTTACAAGTACCTCAACTGCAGGAGAGTCGGATCTGGCAAATACATCCTGGGATTTCAGAAACGGTGAAAATAAAGAGGGTAAGGTCGTTCAGTATTTGTACAATGCCACGGGTACCTTTGGCATAGTACTGAAAGTCACCGACAGGAACGGATGCTCGAGCATTCTCGAATCGGAAAGGGCTGTAATTGTAACCGAACGGCCAAAGGCTGATTTTGCCGCTTCGGACACATTTGCCTGCGCTCCACCCCTGAATGTAACCTTTTCAAATCTTTCTAAGGGTTCCTCCATACTCTCATATAAATGGGATTTGGGCAATGGGGATACATCGTCCGATATAGGCAGTTCATCAGTCTATACAACACCGGGAAGTTACAGTGTAAAACTTAAAGCCGTCGATTCATATGGTTGTGCCGATTCGTTGCTTAAGAACCAGTATATTAAGATTGGTTACCCGAAAGGAAGTCTGAAAGTTTTCGACGGGAATGACAGTCTCGTGAAAAGATCCTTCCTCTGCAGCGGGTTATACAGGTTTGTCTATTCCGATGCCGGTCTTCCCGATTATTCATGGAAAATAACCGAGAACGGAATAACCACAACTTTATCAGGAAGAAATACTATCACCTACAGGGTAAGCGGCACAGGGAATATTGAAGTAAAAGTCGTTTATGGCAAAAAAGCATTCTGTACCGACAGTATCTCTGTTTCTTTTGCCAAAAGTTATATTAAAGCCGCTTTTAATCTTAATGACACCATATTTTGTTCGGTTCCTTCGCAGGTGACACTGGCAAATTTATCACAGAATGCAGATATGATTTCGTGGTATATTTCCGACAGGCTGATCTCAAATGAAAAAACGGCATCTTACACAATAACGGAAAATGACCTGCCGGAAGAGACCTACAGCCAGCGTTACAGTCATGAGGTAAATGCTTTTAAACTTCCCTTCAAATTAGTTGTTTCGAATGGCGGCGTTTGTTTCGACTCGGTTATAAATATAGTCTCAATTGCAAAACCTGTTGCGCGGTTTATGCCTGATAAGGTTTCGGGTTGTGTTCCGCTGCAGGTGAGCTTTTCCGACAGCAGCAAATCGGTATTCAAAATAGACTCCCGTGTATATAAAATAGGTAATGACTCGGTAGTTTCGATTTTTAATTCTCCTTCACTTTATACAATTACAAAACCCGGGGAATATTATGTTACCGAGATAATAAGAAGTGGCGTTTGCGCCGACACATCTGAAGTTGTCAGGATTGTTGCCGGGGATAAGCTCGTACCTGATTTTACGGTTTTGCCGGGCGAAGTTTGTAACGGAGGGGAAATAAAGCTTTCCGGAAGTGTCGCGAATAATTCCCTGCCCGGCTTATGGCGTTTCAGGTCTGACGGCATTTTCGACTTTAACCTTAAATCGAAGCCCGATACTATCATTTCAATCTATTCTGACACAAATGGTTTCAAAAATATTACTCTTCAGACTGATTATAACGGTTGTTTGTCGGAAACTACAAAAATTAACATCCTGAATATAAAAGGTCCAGCCGGTGATTTTTCCCAATCCTTCAGCTGCGACAGTTCACTTTCGTACAGGTTTAAATCGGTGATAAGCCCGGCCACATCAATGGTCTGGAACATTGATACGGCAACTGTAAATGATCTTGATTCAGTCGATTACCGGTTCCCGGCAGGTGGAAATTATACTGTGAAACTCGCCGCTTCCGACCTGTCATCAAACTGTACGCTTACAAGGACAAAGATTATTAACGTTCGCCAGGTGCTGGCAGGTTTCACCATGAGCGATACCATTCTTTGCGCTGGTGATACCCTTCACCTCGACGGGACTTCTTCACGCGACTATATCAGCCATTGTTTTAATGAAGGTTTCCTCTGGGATTTTGGCGATGATACGCCTCCCAGAAGAAGTTTCCTTAAAGGTTATGATCACATCTATTCAACAAAGGGCATTGATACCGTCAGGCTTTTTGTTACCGGAGATAATGGTTGCACAGATAGTACTAAAAAGGTAGTAAAAGTATTTAGTCCCTCAGGAAGCTTCACTGTCGATAAGGATCTCGGGTGCGTTCCGGAGATGAGTGTAGATTTCAGGAACACCTCAACCGATTCTACAATAATACTGTGGGTCTGGGATTTTGGCGATAAGTCATCCGACAGTACAAATACTCCAAATCTATCGCACTCCTATTCAAGTGAAAGTCAGCAAACATTTTATCCCACTCTTACGGTTTATGATGCCCATCAATGTTATTCAGGCAGCTCTGTAGCAGTTGAACTTCTGCAGGTTGACGGAAATTTTCAGGCTGACGACAAGGCCATTTGTGCAGGGCAGACGGTTACCTTTACCCCTGCTGAAAGCGGCCTGACAAGCATGCTCTGGGACTATGGTGACGGGGCTTCGGGAATTGAAAACACCCACAACTATGCAAAAGCGGGCGCCTTCAACGTGTCGCTTACAGCAACGAAGGCCGGGTGCAGCAAAACTGTTGCAAAATCGGAATATATAGTCGCCGAAAAGGCTAACGCATCCTTTTTGGCTAGCGACACTATTTTATTTTGTTATCCCGATACAATTTCATTTATTCATAACAATTCGCTCGACAGCCCTGCTGTCGATTACCTGTGGACGTTCGGATCACAAAGCCTCACGGACCAGAGTTCGAATAGTGTAAAATATACTTTTACGAAGCCCGGAAAATATACGGCAAGTCTCAGTGTCAGAACCTTGAATGGTTGTCCGGCAAAGAGTTCCAAAAACATTTTAATTTCCGGTCCCAAAGCGGTGGTGAGTTTCAGTCCTGATAAAATTTGCTACAATGAGTCCGTCACTTTTAGTATTGATTCATTGAAGGATGTGAATTCATGGAAATTGCTGTTTGGCGATGGTAGCACTTCAACAGAAAACCCGGTATCGCACCGTTATACCTCAAGGGGAAAAATTGTTCCGGTTATCCAGTTGAATAATGCCGGATGCAATGCCATTCTTACCCTCGACACCTTATCGGTTTCAAAAGTCCAGGCCCTTTTCAATGCTCCCGACACCAGCCTTTATGTATGTTATGGGAATAAACTCAGTCTTCTCAACAATTCAATTGGTACAAATTCCTGGAGCTGGGCCATCGACAATGTTCAGAAATCAACCTCTTTCAACCTGAATGACATCCTGTTAAGCAAAACGGGCGATTACAACATCAGACTCGTTGCCAGGGAAACAGGCGGATGCGTTGATACGCTGATAAAGAAATACATGGTAGTTGAGAGACCGGCATTTTCTATTTCGGGCGATTCAATAGTATGTTCGGGAAAGAGTTCCGTTGCCCTTAGCGTAAATAAGAATCCGGGCTGGACGATAAGATGGACTCCCCCAACGGGCATCAGTGATCCGGCATCCTTCTCTGTTACAGCATCCCCTTCTGATTCGACAACCTATACGGCCGTGGTGAAAGATTCATATGGCTGCACTTCAAGCCGGAACAAAAAGATAATGGTAAATCAGCCCTTTGATCTGAAAAGATCACCTCTGAGCGACACAACGATCAATATCGGGGATAGAGTTCAGCTGGTTGTTTCAACTTCTTCTCCCGGAGTCAGCTATAGCTGGTTGTCCGGCAGCAATATTTCCTGTACCGATTGCAGTAATCCATGGGTTTCACCGGCAGCAACAACTACCTATACCGTTAAAACAAAGAACAGCTGTTTCGATTTCGTTGAAAGCTTTCTTGTTGAAGTGATACGCGATTTCTTCCTGGAAGCTCCTTCGGCATTTACTCCTAATGGAGACTCCAATAACGATCTTTTCCTGTTTGAAGAAAAGAATATTAAGAACTTTGAACTGAAGATCTACAACAGATGGGGGGAGAAGGTGTTTTCAACAAATGACCTTCACGAAGGATGGGACGGGAATGTAAATGGCCATCCGCAAAATATCGACACTTACAAATATGCATTGAAGGCGGAAACCATTCACGGGTACAAATTCGAAAAGAAGGGTGAATTTTTATTAATCAAATGAAATGGCAGCAATGTATATCAATATTAATCAATTGAATTGATGATGGCTTTTCGCAAAAATATTGTCATCAGAAAGAAAATAAGGAAGTCGCTGTTCTTACTTCAGCTCTTTGCCTTCCTTTTTTGCCATTCTTATATCCTGAATGCCCAGGATATCCATTTCACACAGTTCAATGCCACGCCCCTTCTGACGAACCCCGCAAATACAGGTATGTCGGGTGAAGATTTCAGATTTGCGAGTATTTACAGGAATCAGTGGTCAAAGATCGGAGCTCCTTTCGAGACGTTCAGTTCTTCGCTCGACAAGAAAGTTGTCATTTCAAATCAGTTTTTCGCCCTGGGAGGAGCAATAGTTCATGACCAGTCTTCGTCGTTCAATCTGACAGCCAATGAATTCCTGTTTTCGGTCAGTTATTCAAAAATGATTAATAATCACCAGTTTACTTTTGGTCTGCAGCCTGGTTTTGTATCCAAATCCTATAATCTTAACGGAATAACCTTCGGTTCACAGTTTGACCAGTCGGGTTCATTGTTCAATTCGTCGCTTCCAAGCAATGAGAGCGGAATGAATGATCAGCTGAGCTACTTTGACCTGAATGCCGGGGTCTTCTGGCGCACCATGCTCGGAAAGATCATGCCTTCGGCAGGAATCTCAGTGAACCATATAAACATGCCGGTTGAAAAATTTTCAACGGCTTCGTCCGGTTCGAAACTGCCGGTGAGGCTGACAGTAAATGGAGAGGCCACTTTACCACTGACCAGCAGGTTCGATCTTAAACCTTGCTTCCTTTACAGCTTCATTCCCGGAGCGCATGAGTTTCTGCTTGGTTCTTTCGGCGATTATGCTATAAACAGCAGCGGAATCCCTGTCAAAAAACTATATGCCGTGGCCATGTTCAGGGTAAACCCTCCGCGAAATATGGATGCCTTTATTCTTGGTGGTGGTGTGAAATTCCAGAAACTCAACCTCGGGTTCACCTATGATCTTAATATTTCATCGCTGAGCAGGGTTACAAATTTTAATGGTGCATTTGAGATTTCGCTTGTATATACAGGAGGAAGGGATAACAGGAAGAATATAAGTCAGCCATGTTATATACTAAATTAGAAAGGCCGGGTTTGATGAATACCGAAAGGAGATATAGAGATTTATTTATGATTATCAGAAGCCTGATGTTTCTGATGACCTTCCTTTTTTCTGTTTTGTTTACTGGCGAAGTTTCTGCCCAGGATGCCGATTCCTTGAAAAAAATAGCAGATGATCTCAGGTCTCAGGCGATAAGGTACGACCGGAATCATGATGTTTTTAATGCAATTGTTTATTATAGCCGGTATTTGTCTTATGAAAACAAAGACATTAAGCTGACTTCACGTCTGGCCGATCTTTATTTTGAAACAAGGGATTACGCGAAGGCTGACCAGTATTATGACGCCGTAATCAGTCTCAGTCCGTCAAAGGATCCGGTGGCTTATTACAGGAAAGGGATGGTTTGCATGAGCCTCGGAAAATATGATGATGCGATAGCGTCGTTTGCGAAATTCAAAAAATACTACCATAAAAGGAAGGATAAGCTGAAATACAAGAGGTTATCGGCCATATATGCATTAAGTGCCGATTGGGCAAGAAAGAATTCGGGTTCTAACGGCAATATTATCATTACTCATCAGGGTGAAGTACTAAATCATCAGGATATTGATTTTTCTCCGTTCCCTGTAGATGCCAATACGCTTATTTACGGGGCTGTATTTTCCGATGCGTCGAATCAGATCGGACCTGTGAGGCAGTTGTTCAAATCGGAAAAAACCAATGGAAAATGGAGCAGGGCTCAGCTTCTGGAAGGTGAAATTAACGACCCGGCCTTCAATACCGGCAATGCCGTCATTTCAGAAGACGGAAACCGGATGTACTTTACACGGTCACGCAAAAACTGGTTGGATAAGGATGTCAGCGAATTATTCCTGAGCCGTTATGATGGCGAAAAATGGATTAAAGCAGAGAAACTTCCGTTCCCTGTAAATAATGAAACTTATACAACCACTCAGCCTGCCCTCGGAAAAAACCTTAGAACCGGAAATGAGATATTGTATTTTGTATCGGACCGGCCCGGAGGAAAGGGAGGCATGGATATCTGGTATACCGAATATGACACTAAAACCAGTACCTACAAAAACCCTGCTGACCTGAACAATAAGGTTAATACCGTTGCAGATGAAATCTGCCCGTTCTATGATAACTCAACGCAAACATTATATTTCAGTTCTAAGGGCATGAAAACCCAGTTTGGCGGGTTTGACATCCTCAAGACAACAGGTTCACCCAGAAAGTGGACCGAAGCGGTCACTCTTCCCAGACCGGTAAACTCTTCGTATGATGATTATTACTATTCCATTCTGAAAAACAATAAGGAGGGATTCTTTACCTCCAACCGGCCCGGTTCCGCAACCCTGGATAACGGCACCTGCTGCGACGACATTTATTCTTTCAGGATCAATGAGTGCGTAAGGGTGCACTCTGTCGGTACAGTAAGATATGCAATGAACTCAGAGTTCTATAAAGCACTGAATGATAAGTATAAACTCGGTCTCACCTTCCCCGGGGACAATTCTCCGCTGGTTAATGTTCCGGTAGAACTTTACCTTTCCGATGAGACCGGAAAGGATGATATCCTTGTCTCCAAAACGTCCACCGATATCTCCGGGAACTATAGTTTTGAGCTGGACCGGGACAAAAATTACAAGGTGCTGGTCAGGAACTTCGGCTACCAGGAAAAGATGCTACCGGTTACAACAATCAATGCCGATTGCAACGATACATTACCGACAGGGATAACACTTATTAATTATCTGCCGGAAATCAACATCAAGATCAACATCTATTACGATCTTGACAAGTTTGATCTTACCGGCAAGGGGAGGCAGACAATTAATTCGGAACTTTTACCTGTTTTTGAACTTATACCAAACGGAATAATTGAGATCGGATCACATACCGACAGCATTGGGACCGATGTTTATAATGAAAACCTTTCTCAGAAACGGTCTGAAAGCGTTGTAAACTATCTTATTTCAAAAGGTATTTCACGCGAAAGGCTTGTAGCTAAGGGATATGGGAAGAAATTCCCGGTTGCTTCGAATACAAATTCCGACGGAACCGATAATCCGGATGGAAGGCAGCTGAACCGGAGGACCGAGATCAAAATTGTGGGAGAAATTGCAACGCCTGATAAGCCTGAATGATATTTGAATTCTGAAAATATGAATGTATGAATAGACGAAGAAGCGGTTTTCTGATTGTATTTCTTGTTTTCATCAGGTTCCTGACTTATGGCCAGTTACCGGATGGCGTTGCTGCAACTCAGTCTTTCCTCGATACAATCAGAGTGAATTATAAAAGTGAAAATACCTTTCCTTTTGATCTGAATTCCGTAAGTATGACTGCAAATATTCCGGTAAGGGTTCATATTGTGAAGAATAAGAAAGGACTTCCCGGAGTGGTGACTACTAATTTATTGAGCAGTGTCAGCCTTGCTAACACTTATTTCAAGAATGCAGGGATCCGTTTTTTTATCGATTCGATTAATTATATCGACGATTACAATTACTCTTTTATTACTTTCAATGAACTCACAAAAGAGCTTTTAACCAAATATAAACGCAGCAACAGGATAAACCTCTTCGTTGTTGATTCAATAAAACAGGACAATAAAAGAACTTACGGGTTTACATATTTCCCAAATGAGCCTGACAGCAATATTATTTATCTCGATAAGAACTATTCAACAGGTAGTTCCCTTACCGCCATGCTTGGTCATTTCATGGGATTGCTTTCCACACATGAATCTGGCGGAGGACAGAAACTTGCCGATGAGAGCAATTGTGCGGCGAGCGGTGATTTTATCTGCGATACCTGGGCTGATCCCGGCCTTCATAACCAGGTTATTGACAGCTGCCTCTATATCGGCACCATGAAAGACAACCACAGCAAATACTTCATGCCTTCGGTAGCCAATATAATGTCCGATTCTCCCGATAAATGTAAATGTATCCTGACCCCTCTCCAGTACAGAAGGATATATTATTATTATCATAAATACAGGCAATTTCTTAATTTCTAATCCAATGGCGTTTAGTTAAGGAATATTATTACCAAACATGAAAAGAATATTTTACCACAGGGACCACTCTACTATTCTTGTGTTTTTACCCCCCAACCCCCCAAGGGGGGATTTAAGAACACCCCCCATGGGGGGCAGGGGGGTAAAATGTAGGAGTAAGAAACTGATTACCCGGGCTTAACTAAACGACATTGATTTCTAATCCCCAAATTGCTATGAAAAAAATCTTGCTCTCCTTACTGGTACTCTTATTTATTCTTACAGGCTGCAACACTTCTTCTCCAAAAAAGGCTGGTCTTTCGCATGAGGCCATGATGGCCACTTCAAGCAGGACAGAAAAGAACGGATGGATACTTATCCATATTGAAGGTACTCCTGATGTCATTGGTTATCAGCATGGTTATCTTCTTGCAGATGAGATTATAGATCTTCGTGGTGCAATTGGGGTGCTGAATGAGAGTTCTACCGGAAGAAACTGGGAATTTTACAGGAATGAATCATTCCGTCTCCTATGGGGAGGTGTCCCTGAAGAGTACAGGGAGGAATTAAATGGAATTGCTGCCGGTGTAAATGCGAAGCTTGGTGCGGGCAAAATCGACATAAAAGATATGGTCGCAATAAACTCATTTCTTGAAATACCGGGCTATTATGTGCCCTGGCTTGAAGGACAGAAAAAAACGACTCCTCCCGAGCGATGCAGTGCCTTCGCCGCAACAGGTTCAATGACAACCGATAGGAAAATAGTTATGGCTCATAATAACTGGAGCGAGTATGTAGTTGGTGAAAGATGGAATATAATAATGGATATCGTGCCTGAAAAAGGAAACAGGATTTTCATGGATGCCCTTCCCGGATTTATCCACAGCGGCGATGATTTCAATATAAACAGTGCGGGATTGATTGTCACTGAAACCACAATATCAAACTTCAAAGGATTCGATACCCTCGGAGTGGCTGAATTTGTCAGGGCTCGCAAGGCCATTCAATATGCGTCTTCTATTGATGAGTATGCCTCTATTATGGTAGAGAAAAATAATGGGGGATATGCTAACGACTGGCTTATCGGTGATAATAAAACCGGGGAGATTGCCCGTCTTGAGCTTGGGCTTAAGAACCATTTTCTTGAAAGGACCAGAGACGGCTATTTTGTAGGAGCCAACTTCCCTGTAAATGAAAAGCTCATGAAGGAAGAGACCTCGTTTGATCCTTCAAGCAAAGATGCCTCGGCAAATATGCGCCGTCTGAGATGGGAAGAGCTTATGAAGCAGTACAAGGGGAAAATAGATATTGAGTCGGCAAAGGCTTTTATGGGCGATCACTATGATATGAGGCGAAACATGGAGAAAGCCGGACGCTTTTCACTTTGCGGCCACATGGATGAGGACGAGATCGGCAAAAATGAGATTAGCTGGGATGGAGCATATTTCCATGCCGGTGCAGTTCAGGCTAAAGCCACCGACAGCAACCTTGCCGCAAAAATGCAGTTCTGGGCAAGAATGGGTCATCCGTGCGGTCAGTCATTCAATGCAGGAAGTTACATTGAAAAACATCCTGAATATAATTTTCAGAAAGAATACCTCAGAGATATGCCAGGACAGGAATGGCTTCTTACCGGAATAACTACAAATCAGGCCATCGGGAAGTAACAAAGTATCATATAAGATGCCCTTAAAATCAGATAAGGGAAGTTTTGCAGGAGGAATTTAAACTGAATTTGTAAAACCTCGAAGCAATGGAGATTTTTTCCTGTTCGCGTTTTAAATTTAAATTTGCCTCCAAGGCTGTTCTTGCAATATTTTATTTTGTTGTAAGTCTGATTAGCTTTTTCCCTCTGACTGCCCAGAATAGTACACTGTATCTTATGCCGTCGATTCCCCAGGCTAATCAGTTGAATCCTGCATTAATGCATCCGTGCAGGTTTTACCTGTCGCTTCCTGTTATCTCGTCGGTAAGAATGAATATCCGAAACACCGGTTTCGGTTACAAGGATGTTTTTTATACCGACAATACTTCTGCATCAACTGATTACTACATTGATCCGGTTAAGCTTGATGAAAAGCTGCGCCGGATTAATTATTCTCTCGTAAATGCCGATGTTGATTTGCTTGGTTTGGGATTCGCTGTTAGTGACTGGTATTTCACACTTGGTGTTTCAAGTCATACATCTATCCAGGGTTCTTATCCTCATGATATTGTTTTATTGCAGGATCAATACTGGAATATAAATTCTGCATCTCCTATGTCGGTGAGGTTGAATAATATTGTGTTAAATACCACATCCTGGAATTCGATCAGTGTCAGTGTATCACGGGAAGTGAAAAAAGGCCTCAGGATTGGTGCAAGGGCGAAGTACCTGAACGGGATTGTAAATACTCATAACATCAATTCATCGATTGCACTGAATTCCACTCAGTTCCCTTCCGAATTTCGGGCGCAGATAAATTACGGAATAAAGAGTTCACTGCCCATGGAACTCGGTCTGGATCCCTCCGGACATGTAAATAGTATAAGTTTTAAGCCGGCTGGGCAAAACCTGTTGAGCAATTACATATTTAACGGGAACCGTGGATTTGCCCTCGATGCAGGATTAGTATACGACATTGATGAAGCAACGCAATTATCCGCCAGCATTATCGATTTTGGCTTCATCCGATGGAAAAAGAATTTAAATGAATTCTCGGTAAATGAGACTTATGTTTTCACCGGTGCTGATCTGAATCAAATATATAATGATCCCGGTCAGACTGACCTTGCAAATATAATTGTCGATTCTCTTAGTAATTCAGTATACGCACTACCATCCGCAAAAAGATATTATACTTCATTACCCTTCAGTCTTTATGGTGGCATTACAAGAGAAATAGCTCCGAATATTAAGGCGGGAGCAATGACGTGGATAGAGATAAATAGCGGACATATCAGGCCATCTGCAACCTTTTCAATTAATTTTACACCTTTCAGGGCTTTTGCTGCATCGTTTAGTTATACGATGATGAATAATAAATTCAACCAGATCGGAACAGGCCTTGCTTTCGGCAATCAGGGTGCTCAATTTTATATCATTACCGATAATATTGTAGTCAGGTACACGAAAGATCGTGCGACATCGTATTTATGGCCAACAAATGCAAGAATGCTAAGCCTTCGTTTTGGCATCAATCTGTTCTTCGGCTGCAATAAAAAAGAAAAGAGCAGCACTGCCGGAAGCGGCCACAGGTATCCTAAGTCAAAATCAAGGGATAAGTGTGCAGCTTACTGGTAAGAGGCATGACTCAAGTGTTTCATGAAGGCTCAAAGGATCGCAGAGACAATAACATTATTGAGTTCCCGGGTAAAATTGTAGTAATTAATGGCTTTTTCTATGCAGATGGTAATAATTGCTAAATAATGATTTATATCAATTCAGTAAAGTTCCATATTTTCAGGATTGACTACATTTATTAAAACATCTGTCCTGAGTTATCCAATCTGAAGACATTAAAATGAATAAACAAAAAAATCTTGTTTCCGCATTAATTTTCAGTTTAGGTCTGGGAATTTCAGCCGTCTTGTTAATCGGGCTTACATCTTTCGGCAAAAGCCCCGAAAAGGGTCCTGTAAAACGCAGGGTATCTTTTGATAACGGGTGGCGTTTTTTGAAAGACAGTGTAATAAATGCTGAGAACCCTGATTTTAATGATACTAACTGGAGGATTCTCGATGTACCTCATGACTGGAGTATTGAAGATCTTCCTGGTCAGAACGGGAAGGATATTATAGGACCATTTACTAAGTCAGCCGTTGATAAAATGAGTTCCGGCTATCTGACCGGAGGTGTGGGCTGGTACCGGAAAAGTTTTACTTTAAAGGAAGAAGATCACGGCAAGATCATTTACCTGGAGCTTGACGGGGTTTATATGAATTCTGATGTCTGGCTTAACGGGAAGCATCTTGGATTTCATCCCTACGGATACACTCCCTTTAATTACGACATTACCCCGTTCCTTAACCCTGCCGGGAAGCCTAATATTGTTGCAGTACGCGTCAGAAATCAGGGACTGACTTCGCGATGGTATTCCGGTTCGGGCATTACACGTCATGTCTGGCTGACAATGGTGAATCCGGTTCATATTGATGTTTCAGGAGGTCTGTATGTTACAACTCCACTAGTCTCGGAAATTTCAGCAGAAGTGAAGATTGCAGCCATATTATCAGTATGTTGTATGGGGCAAAAGCAAGGTGGAACTGTTTGTTCATCGCCCCATTCCGGAAGGTAAGAAGGAGTTCATCAGCAACTGGGGTTTTCCCGATGAGCTGAAAAGCTGGAACTGGGCAGGTCATGAGGGTGAAAAATTCATGGTTCATGTTTACACACGCAGTCAGAGGGTTAGACTTGAGTTGAACGGCAGAATTGTTGGCGAACAAATTGTGGAACAGGGAAAATCAATAACTGCAACTTTTGAGGTGTCATACGAACCCGGAACCCTCGTTGCATATTGTTATGATGACGGGAAGGAAACTGCATCGCAGACCCTTGCAACAACTGGCAGGCCTGCAGCAATCAGGCTTGTTGCCGACAGAATAAACATCAGGGCTGATCGGAATGATCTCTCCTATGTGAGAGCAGAGATAACCGATTCAAACGGGAACGTAGTCCCTGATGCGGATAATATAGTTGTAAAATTTGAGGTAACGGGAAAAGGTAAAGTTGCGGGCGTGGGAAGCGGAGATCCGGGTGATATGTCAAGTTTCCGGCAGCCATTGAAGAAAACCTACATGGGGATTTGTCTGGCAATAATACAGCCGGAAGCCAGCCCGGGAAAAATAGGTGTTAAGGCAACTGCTGAAGGCTTATCTCAGGCTTCATTGGTGATAACCACTGAATAAAGTTAACTGAGCTGCAGGGAAAAAGGTTATGACATTACCCGATCCCCTGCAGTCTGTCAGATGCTTTTCAGGCTTTCGATATGCCGTGGATATTGTTTTAATAAATCCAGGAGGCTGGTGATATTGAAATTATCAGAAGCAGACACAATTTTTTCTCCATACTCAATTATAAGGCTGCAGGAATGGTCATTGCCAAGTTTTATCAGGCTGTTTCCAAATTTCTTTATTTCTCCGAGAGGCTGTCTCAACTCAAAAGATTTTCTTTTCTCAAGAAAACTTCCTTCCAGTTTCTGAATAAGACCTGCAAGATCGGTTATCCCAGTGTTTGAATGTTGTTTTCTGAATTGTGCTTCCTTAGTTTCAGTTTCCTGAATATTATATGGAAGACACTTGATCAGTTCGGCATAGAGTTCCTGGATACTAACCGGCTTGATCAGCAAACCTGTAAAGCCTGATTTATAGATTCTTTCTCTCTGCTCCTTCATTACCGATGCAGAGTAAGCGATGACAGGAATCTGTTTTAATTTTTCATTCTCCCGAATCTTTTCCAGCAATACAAATCCGTCCATTACAGGCATTCTGATATCGGTTATAACAAGATCAGGGATCATTTTATTCATTATTTCAAGAGCGGCGATGCCGTTTTCAGCTTCAATTACTGTTAGCCGGGTTTCCCTCAGGGCGTCTACTATTAATTTCCGGTTTTCTTCAACATCATCCACAGTCAGAATCAGACCTGTATCGAAAATAATGTTCCCGGGATTTATATAAGCCTTCTCCTTTTCATTAATATAGTTTCCACGGAAGGTAACTTCATTGAAAATCACCCTGAAAGTGCTTCCTTGTCCTGGTTCGGAATCCAATTCAACCTTTCCTTTCATAAGATCAAGCAGCCTTCTTGAGATAGCAAGGCCAAGACCTGTTCCTCCCTTACTCGACTTTGACCTGACCTGCATAAACGATTTGAAAATATCCTCCTGGAACTCCTTAGGTATGCCTATTCCGGTATCAGTTACCTCGATTACAAGTTCGATCCGTTCTTCCTTTTTACCTTCAGGAGTTGTTACCAGGTTGTGGTTTCTTGAGAAAACTTTCAGAGTTATTGATCCGCTTTCAGTAAATTTTACAGCATTGCCAACCAGGTTGAGTATTACCTGCCGAAGTCTTATTGCATCAGCATAAATATACTCAGGCGTTCCGGACAATATTTCTGTATTGAAATCCAGCCCCTTTCCCATGGTCTTAAAAGCAAATATCCTTCCGAACTCTGAAAAGAATGTACTTGTTTCGATAAAGTCAAATTCAAGGTCCAGTTTGCCGGCTTCAATTTTAGAAATATCAAGAATATCATTGATAAGTGTCAGGAGAGTCCTTCCGCTTGATTTTATTGATTTCAGGTAGTCTTTCTGCAGATCCTCCTTTACCATTGATCCAAGCAGTTCCGAGTATCCCAGAATGGCATTCATCGGTGTCCGGATCTCATGGCTCATATTAGCCAGAAAGTCGCTTTTTATCCTGTTGGCGTTTTCGGCCTCCGTCCTTGCATTCCTGATTTCCTCTTCAGCTTTTTTCCGTTCGGTAATGTCCTGATGTGTTCCTGACATCAGTAGGGCGTTCCCGTCATTATCCCAACCATGAACTTTCCCTTTGTCCAAAACCCAAATCCAATCTCCATTCTTATGCTTCATCCTCGATTCAAAGGAATAATGCGGAAGTTCTCCATTAAAATGCCTTTCGAGCAATTGCCCCGATAATATTAAATCTTCGGGATGTGCAAACTTCAACCAGGTTTCGATGCTAACAGGTGACAATTCGTCCAGTGTATAACCAATTAATTCAGCCCACTCCTCATTGAATATTGCTACCCCAGTTTGAATATTCCACTCCCAGGTACCCATGTGGGTTCCCTTTATGATATCTGAAAGCCTTCTCTTTTCAGAAGCCAGCTCCTGGTAGAGTTGCCTGCGTTCGGTTATATCAATTTTTATTGCAATGAAACTGGAAATATTGCCCCGGGAATCCGTTACAGGGGTGATGGTTTCTTCTTCAACATAAAGGCTTCCGTCTTTTCTCCTGTTTATAAGCTCTCCGCTCCAAACTCTTTTACTTATCAGGGTTTCCCAGAAATCCTTATAGAATCCCTTATCCTGTTTGCCTGAGCTTAACAGGTCTCCCGGCCTTTTTCCAATGGCTTCGTCGACAGAATACCCTGTAAGTTTCGAAAAACTGCTGTTTGCCCACTGTATTTTACCGCTGACATCGGTTATGATAATGGCAAGAGAAAATGATTCGAAGGCTGCGCTTTGCATTGTAAGGGCTGTCTCCATTTCTCTGCGCTCGGTGACGTCGTGAATAATCGAAAACAGAACTTTAGTACCCTTCATTTCTATTGGCGTTGAGTGAACCTCAACAGTTCTGACCTCACCTGAAGCAAGTTTGTGAGAGAAAACAAAATAGTTTTGGTGCTGCCGGAGTGCTTGCTCCATTTCCTGTTCTATCTGATCGGCTGATAAAGAATTGATATCAGAAATTAAGAGCCGGGGACTTGTTTTAAAATTATAACCATAGAACTTTTCTGCAGCCTTATTGGCCTCTATTATTTCACCGGTATCAGGATTCACCAGTATCATTACCGCCGAATGGTTCAAAAACATGTTATAGAAACGCTCTTCGCTTTCACGCAGGGCTTCTGTGGCTTTCTTCTCAGCTGAAATATCGCTTGCTATGCCTATGTACCCGATTAGACTGCCGTTTTCATCTTTTACGGAGGACAGGCTGAGTTTTACGGGAATTTTCTCTCCAGCCTTGCTTATATATGTCCATTCCCCGGTTTTATTTGTTAATCCTTTCACAATAGTCTTGAACAAATGAAAATCAGGAGTAACAATCTCTTTCGTTTCCAGCGTTAGTTCACTGGCGTGCATTTCAAGTTCCGCGGGGTCGTGAAAAAGGACCGGAGTTTTCCGGCCGACTACTTCTTCAGCTTTGTAGCCGAGCATTTCTTCGGCGGCGGTATTGAATACCTCTATCAATCCTTCGGGGGAGGTGGTTATTATTGCCATACCTGCATGGCGCAGAATGGCCAGCTGAAGATTTGAAATTTCAAGTATCTCCCTGGTGCGATCTTCTACTCTTTTTTCGAGATGCAGGTTGGCCTGGTTTAATTGTTCAAGTGTTTCTTTCAGCTTATTTTCCGAATTTTTACGCTCGGTAATATCACGGAGGATTCCCGTTATCTTCGTAGGGTTACCGTTGACATCATACGAAAGTGACGAAGAAACCGCTACAGAAATAATTGAACCATCCCTGTTTCGAAGAACCAATTCATGATCGGATACTCTTTTTTGCTCATATAATTTTGAAAAGAAGCTTTCCTTTTCGCCAGAATTTGCATAAATCTCGTCAAAGGGATTTCCAATCATTTCAATCCGGTTGTATTGTCCTTTGGAAAGTATTTCGATAGAAGGACTGACTTCAAGGAGAATTCCTTCCAGGGAGGCCTCATAGTAAACATCCTGAATACTTTCGAAGATGTTGCGGTATTTTTCTTCGCTTTTATGTATTGCTAACTCAGTCTGCTTGCGTTCTGAAATGTCGAAGCAATGCCCTATATAACCTGCAAATTCACCTGAGCTGTTGAAATTTGGAGTGCCAAGATCCACTAGCCACCTATATTCACCGCTTGAATGAAGCAAACGGTACTCCATTTCGAAGGGCACCTGTTTATCGAATGCTGATATATAGGTTTGAAGACACATGTCAAAATCATCGGGATGAACTCCTTCTGCCCACCCGTTGCCCATCTCCTGTTCAAGGGTACGGCCTGTAAATTTCAACCAGGTTTCATTAAAATAATTACAAAGTTTATCAGTCCCCGATGTCCAGATTAGGGCCAGACCCGCGTTTGCTAAATTACGGTACTGAACTTCGCTCTCCTTAAGTTTATTCTCATCCAGTTTCCTATCTGTAATATCGGTATGGGTGCCCACCATTCGGGCAGGTTTGCCATCATCGGTCCATTCAAGTACCTTGCCCCGGTCAAGAATCCATTTCCAGGATCCGTCCTTACATAATAGGCGGTGCTCGGTTTTATAATCTGTACTTTTGTGTTCAAAATGATTCTGCAATTGTAGCATCACCATTTCCGCGTCATCCGGGTGCAAGCTGTTCTTCCAGAAGCTCAATTTTCCCTCTATCTCTTCAGAATGGAAGCCCAGCATCTCTTTCAACCTGTTTGAGAAGTATACTTCATCAGTTATTAAATTCCAGTCCCAGATACCATCATTGCTTCCTTCAATTGCAAACTGCCACCGGTCTTCAATTCTCTTAAGTTCTTTCTCTATTTTACGTTTTTCAAGTATTTTGTGTAATTCGTTTGCTACAGCTTGTATCTGAATTACATCAAGATCAGTGTAATCAGATAGTTTATTGCCAACACCAAAAATCAGTTTTACTCTTTCATCATGAATAACAGGAATGCTCATGATTCTCTTAACAGCAGTATGTCCTTCCGGAAGACCTTTTTTATTTGGCGAGGTCAGATAATCATTTAATACAACCGGATTTTTCTGTCTCACACAATCAGCCCAGTTTCCTGCATTTTCAAGAGGATAATGATTGTCAAAAACCGATGTGCAGTTTTTCTTAGCTTCAGTGTTCCATGTAGTAAGAATGATTTCCTTCTGGTCGTCACTAACCTGATGAAAGAATCCTATTTTACTCTCAGTAATATTAACTGCAATATCAAGGGCTTTATCATAGAGCTGCTTATCGGTAAGAGAGGGTGCCGTTGCAAATAATTCCAGGAGCAGGGAATTTCGTTGAGCTTCCTTAAGAAAAGCTATTTCCACATTCTTGCTTGTGGAAATATCCCTTGCCTGGCCTTCAATGGCGTAAGGTTCATTGTTGCCGTCAAAAAGGAGAGTATTTCTTTGCTCCGTCCAGATAATTGTTCCATCCTTTTTTATCCACCTGAGTATAAGCGGTTCTCCATTACTGTACCGGGTAGAATCTTCCAGCAGCTTCCTGTCATCGGGGTGGACTAATTTGAATCCAAGATCAGGATCATTATAATGGTCTTCGGGCGTATAACCTGTAATGGCAGTCGCAGCAGGGCTTACATAATCGAATCTGACCTTCGGCTTCAGAAGCAGCCGGTAGATGATTGAGGGCGAATTTTCGGCAAGTTGTCTGAATTTCTTTTCACTTTCAGTCAGTTGCTTTTCTGAATTAACAATTTCTGATAAATCCACCATAATCAACCGGCACCGTTTTTCATCGTTTTCACATTTTCCTGTGAGACTGATGGGAGTAGGACTCTCTCCTGCCAGGGTTAACAGGCAGGTTTCTTTTGATTTATGCTTAAATATCCTTTGGAGAAATTGTTTATAGTGGGGTCTTGTTTCGAAAGTAATAAAACTTTCAAAATCAACATTAAGCAAAGCCGACCGCTCCCTGCCCAGCATCATTGCTCCGGCAAGGTTAAGTTCAATAATTCTGCCAGCGTGGGAGAGTGTCAGATAACCCGTTGGCGCAAAATCGAACAAGTCATTATATTTTTGAAGCGAAGTTTCTGTTTCCTCTTTTGCCTCCAGCAGCTCCTGATTCTGTAACTCAAGTTCAATCTGACGAACCTCCAGCTCGTGCAGGAGCTTCAGGATATCATGTTCTTCATTGACACGTTGCTCCTTATTCTTAATGTTATCCAGAATTTCTTCGGCCTTTTTGCGAAGTTTATTTGCTTCTGATTCGTCATTTCTTTTCATGATACCTGTCTTTTATCCCCAATATCATCAGAGTCAGCAATTTTATGATATTTTGTCTTTTTTATTTATACATAGGGTAGCTTCAATCCTTTTTGCGCATTAAATGTAATAATAGGTTCAGATGCCCCATTTAATATTAATTTACTTAAAAACATGCAATATAAGTAATAAAAACCTGAAAAATATTGAAGAATAGTCTTAAGAATTTTTCAGGGGTGGTATTCAGGGATTAAATTGTTTTACAAGCAATAAGATTCGATATTCTGCATATTTTATTTTTCAGTCCCGGCGTTTTAAATCAGGATTAAAATTATAAGTAAAATCTCTTTTAAGAATCATGAAAAGAATACTTATCACAGGATTAGATAAGGCAACCACATTATTAGGGAGAACTATAAGGCAATGACTCTCCCCTCCTTCAAAAGGAGGGGAGAGTTATGACTAGCCGTCACTGCTGGTGAGCTCTGCGCAGCCAAAATCAATTTACTCCCCTGGGAGTTGCCGTAAATTTATTTATTTTCCAGCATAAAAAGATTTTTTGTGCATGATTCCCGATAGACATTTAAAATAATTTGCATTTAAATAAATTTTATACTTACTTTGCATTTCAAAGTACTTTTATAATATGAAAAGCGAAAAAGAATCCATAGAAGATATAAAGGCAATCAGGAGAATAATGGAAGATTCTTCCAGATTCCTTTCCCTGAGCGGTCTTTCAGGTGTTTTTGCCGGTATTTTAGCCATAACGGGTGCCCTGGTTGCCTGGTTTTTTATTCTCGGTACAGGCCCTTTTCGATTTGGTGATTATTTCGGTAGTATGACTTCGGGGGCTGCAATCACCCTTAAGTGGAAACTTCTTGCAGATGCGGGAGTGGTACTTTTACTGTCCCTGTTTTTTGCCTTCTGTTTTTCAATAAAAAAGGCAGGGAAGGATGGAAAGAGCATCTGGAATTCTGTATCCAGAAGACTCCTTGCTAACCTGTTCCTCCCCTTGTTTGCAGGAGGTGTTCTTATTATTGCATTGATGATTAACAACCAGATACATTTTATAATCCCCTGTTTCCTTATTTTTTATGGTCTCGCTCTTGTAAATGCAGGAAAGTTCACGATGGGGGAGGTGTATTATCTGGGAATTCTTGAAATGATAACAGGTCTCGTGGCCGCCTTTGTTCCGGGCTGGAGCCTGTTATTCTGGATTTTCGGCTTCGGTATACTGCACATTGGCTATGGTGTGGTAATGTACAGAAAACTCGGGGTATGAAAGATCTCATTTCCAATATAAACAAGGTTTTTGAAAGCCGTGTAAGATTGGGGATCATGTCAGTCCTGATGGTAAATGAATCTTACGACTTCAACAGCCTCAAGGAAACACTTGATGTGACCGACGGGAATCTGGCCAGCCATATTAAAGCCCTTGAGGAGAAGGGGATGATAAAGGTAAACAAACAATTTATCGGCCGTAAGCCCAATACAAGCTACTCAGTAACTGAAACCGGTATGACCGAATTCCGACTGCATCTGAAGGCTCTTGAAAACCTTATAAGGGAGCAGTAATTTTTTTATATGCGTACTTTGTAATGGAAAGTACTTTTAAAAATAAACAACTAAGAAAATGAAAGAAATAATTAAGGAAAACATTAATGATCCTGAGAGACTCGAACAGCTGTTTCATGATGACAGAAAAGCCTTTGAATCAGGGTTTGAAGAGGTTTATTCAGAAATTGAAAAATCGGAATTGTCAAAATTCTGGAAAATCAGACTTGATTATAATAAACTGCAGGACAAGGTAAAAAAAATAAGTTTCCCGGATATTCTCATCTTGTTGTTTGCCTGTGTTGTAACCGGGATTCTGATTAAAATTCCATATATTTTAAATTTTCAGAATATGGAGGTGTTTTACGCGAAAAATGCAGGTATAATTGTTTTTTCCGGTTTGACACTTTTCACCCTTTTGTCAAATACAGTTACTGATCTGAAAAAACTTATCCCTGTCATTGCTGCTTTTCTGTTACTGACTTTGTATGTAAATCTGCTGCCGGCTGTAACAGACAGGGATTCGATAAATCTTGTCTATATTCATCTTCCCCTGCTGATGTGGGTCATATTCGGCATGGTTTTTATAGGTTTCGATTTAGCGGATAAAACAAAACGTATCGGGTTTATCAGGTATAATGGCGACCTGGCAATTCTGATGGCTGTATTGGTTATTTCGGGGGGTATTCTGACCGGAATTACCATTAACTTATTTGGTGCTATCGGACTTAACATTGAAGACTTTTACACTAAAAACATTGGAATCGTAGGTGCAGTTTCGGTGCCAATAGTTGCAACTTTCATTATCAGGAATTATCCTGCATTAACTAATAAAATCGCCCCTGTAATAGCAAGTCTTTTCAGTCCTCTGGTCCTGATTACTGCTGTAGCATTTCTTGTGGCCTTGACCATCTCGGGAAAAGACCCCTACAGCGACCGTGATTTCTTAATTTTATTTAATGCCATGCTGTTGGGTGTTATGGCCGTAATCGTCTTCTCGGTTTCAGAAACTTCAACAACAAGTAAAGAGAAATTCAAAGAGATGATCCTGTTTGTTCTTTCGATTACAACGGTGATTATTGATTTAATTGCCTTATCTGCAATTTTTTATCGCCTGGGTACCTTTGGCATAACTCCAAACAGATTAGCTGTTCTTGGTTCAAATATCCTTGTTTTAGGTAACCTTACTCTGATAATTATTGATTTGTACAAAGTTAATTTCAAAAAAGCACTCATCAGCGAAGTTGAACTGACAATTGCAAAATACCTTCCTGTTTACCTGGTCTGGACACTTCTTGTAATATTGGGGTTTCCTTTGATATTTGGCATGAAATAAAACCAGGAATTAATATCTGGCTGGAATCGAATAATTTCGGGCAGCAAGCATTGAAATGAGCATTCCCGGATCATCAGTGATAATCCCGTCCACTCCCCAGTCGATAAGTTTCGATACCAGATCGGTATTAAATATAGTACCGCTGTGTTCGGGCCAGGTCCAGACTACAACTTTCAGTCCGAGACTGTGAGCCTCATCCAGCGTTGCTTTTGTAAGTTCAACATCTTCAGGTTCCCAGCAGGTTCCGCCCAGATCTTTGACCATCTGAGGAATCGAATTCCTATGATCCTTAACCAGGACGCCCCCTGTCCATAGTCCGGCTATGGCAGGATCCGGATCATAGAAACTGTATGGAGTATCAGGTTCGTTGTCCCATTCGGTCAGATAGGCAGTCTTGATAAGCGGATTTATTTTCTGGAGTTCGTAAAGGCACCTCCAATCAAACGACTGGATCTCACAATTTCGCTCAATATTTTCCTCCTTCAGGATCTTTGAAAGCGCACTGGCAAACTCTGCCGGTGTATAGGTCCAGTCGGGATGTTCCGGATCCGTTTTAAATTCGATCTGGAAACCCACTTTTTTATTGGTTTTGCCGACCACATAACGGATCACTTCGCGCAGGGTGGGCATACTTACTCCATCCATACCGATCTGGGCAGGGAAAAATTTACTGTAGGCGCTGGATGTATTAATGCGTCCAACATCATATTTTTTTATCTCTTCCAGTGTTAATGATTTCACAATCAATCTCTCTGTTATGAATTTCCCGTCAGCACCCCTGACTATATCGGGGTTTAGCATGATATCATGTGATACAACTATCTCACCCTCTTTTGACATTACTATATCCATATCCACCCAATCCGCTCCAATAGCCAATCCGGTAGCATAACCAGGGATTGTATTTTCCGGTGCATAGCTTCTTGCTCCGCGATGCGCATACACTTCAACCTTTCCGACGGTATCAGGAAGGAGAGGGTCATCATTATTTTTTTTACAACCCATAATTAAAAAAGAAAACAGGCTGCCGGTAGCCAGTATAAATATTAATAGCGCTTCGGGCTTTTTCATTTGATTCAGCATTTATAAAACACTCACCGATAACATTCATCAGAAAATATCTTTATTGTGTAAAGATATAATATTGAAGGAGGCAGAAGGGGCAAAGGTGTGTATAAATCAGGATTATTCAGTTTTTAGTATCATTCAATATTGTCGGTTAATGTAAATAGAAGGTGAAGATGTATATTTGACACCGGATTTAATCCAAATGAAACAATAATGTTAATGATC
>CAIMVD010000222.1 GCA_903844815.1 uncultured Bacteroidota bacterium
CACAAAACAGGTTCAAATCAGTAAGATAGTTCTTTATTAAAAATGGTTACACAGAGGAAATCCGGAGAAGCACAGTCCCGGGTACTCGGGAACAGAGGTCTTCCTCTGTGTCTCTCTGTGCCTCTCTGTGGAACTCTGTGTAAGTTCTTCCTATAAACGATAACGATAACGATAAACGATAAACGATAAACGATAAACCTTCAATACAATGAAAAAACTACATAAGAGAATCCTCGCACATGTATTTCTTATCTCTCTGTCCCTTAGTCTCTCAGTCCCTCTTATTGCCGATCCCGGCGCTCCCGGAAGTGATCCCTCTGTTGGAGCCACTGGCAGTCAGAACGTGGGAGGCGGAAGCAGCGGAGTTCCTCTCGACGGCGGGGTGCTGGAGCTACTGCTGGCAGGAGCTGTTTACCTTGGTTACAAAAAAGTCAGGGGATTAGTTGCTGCAAAAGGAAAATGATTACCGTAAGCTGATTTTCCGTGTTCTTAATCTGTGTTAATCTGTGTAATCCGTGGTAAAAAAAAGGATTTCGCGATTGTAACTTCACCGAATCAATCCGTACTTTTTTAAAATTATACTGATAATTTTTTTCCTGACGGCCTTGGATAATATTTGTTTATCCCGAAAATCCTGCGTATTATTGTAATGACTATTAAGATAATGGTTATTACATAATGTCAGAGAAATGAAATTTTATGACAGAAAAGAGGAGATTGCAGTACTTAAGCGTATCTGTGAGCAATCTGAAAGGAGCTCTTGTTTTACGGTAATGGTTGGCCGGCGCCGTATTGGCAAGACATCACTTTTGCTGGAGTCGGTGAAAGAGCAAAAATATCTTTATCTGTTTGTTTCACGCAAAAGTGAAAAAATGCTTTGTGAGCAATTTCAGAAGGAGGCAATGGCGGTTTTGGATTTGCGGATATTTGGAACGATTACAGCGTTCCGCGATCTTTTCGAGCAGTTGATGATCTATGCTGTTAAGGAACATTTTACATTGATTATAGATGAATTTCAGGAATTTGATTATGTAAATCAAACTGTTTTCAGCGATATACAACAGGTATGGGACAAGTATAAGGATAGTGCCAGAATAAATTTTATTGTCTGTGGTTCGATTTATTCCCTGATGATGAAAATTTTTGAGAACAGAAAAGAAGCGTTATTCGGTCGTCTTACTTCAAAGTTAATAATAAAACCTTTCCCGGTGAGTGTGATGAAGGAAATTCTCGGTGATTATAACTCCGGTTATACCTCTGAAGATTTGCTTTGCCTGTATTTGATAACGGGAGGCGTACCAAAGTATATCACCCTGCTTGCCGAGGCCGGTGCGGTAACCGCTACTACTATGTTAGAAATGGTTACCCGTGCTGATTCGCCATTTCTGGGGGAAGGAAAAGATCTTCTGGTATCGGAATTTGGCAAAGACTATGGTACTTATTTTTCGATTTTGCAACTGATCGCTTCCGGTAAAACAATGCAAAGTGAAATAGATTCAATTATCGGTAAAAATACGGGAGCCTACCTCGCCAATCTCGAAAAAGAGTATTCGCTTATTACTAAAAACAAGCCGATGTTCGCAAAGCCGGAAAGCAGGAAGGCCCGCTGGAGTATTTCCGATAATTATTTACGATTTTGGTTTCGGTTCATCTTCCCCAATCAGTCATTAGTTGAGTTAGGGAAACACAATATATTGCGTGAATATATCCGAAAAAACTATGAGCAATATAGTGGTTTGATTCTTGAAAAATATTTTCGTGATAAAATTGCTGACGAGGAGCGTATAACTGAAATCGGTAGCTACTGGAACAACAAGGGGGAAAACGAAATAAATATTGTTGCTCTCAATAGCCTTGATAAAAAGGCTATTATCGCTGAGGTCAAACGTAATCATAAAAAAATCAATATGACAATCCTTGAGGAAAAGGCAAAGACGATAAATAAGGATCTGGCAGAATATACGGTCAGTTTGCGTGGCCTGTCGATGGAAGATATGTAAGCTTAATTTGTCGTAGGCGCATTCCTGTAAAAGCTAAACACCCTTATACAGGTTGACGGAAAAATTGGGAATCAATGTCGTTTAGTTAAGCCCGGGTAATCAGTTTCTTACTCCCACATTTTACCCCCCTGCCCCCCAGGGGGGGTGTTCTTAAATCCCCCCTTGGGGGGTTGGGGGGTAAAAACACAAGAATAGTAGAGTGGTCCCTGTGG
>CAIMVD010000223.1 GCA_903844815.1 uncultured Bacteroidota bacterium
AGACGGAATAAACATCCTCGGGATCGATGATTGCAAGAGGCTCCTTCATACAACAAGCGCCTTCGATATAAGTACCCAGCGGCAGGAACTTATATTTGAAAAAGAACTGAAGCACTTTGAAGAGCTTCATCCCGATTTTATAAAGGTGGTGGTTGAACGTTCCGAAGAGCTTGTAAACGCCCACACAAGGTTTGCAAAATATCTTGGGGCAAGGAGATATGAGGCCGTAACACCTGTTCTGCCTCCCGATATCTTAGGTGTGTATGTTTTAATCCCAAATCCGAAGTTATGAAAGATAATAAATCATTGACAAATATTTACGGGCCAAAGAGCTCATCAGACAGTTCATTTGGCGCCAGAGCAAGGTTCCTGCAGTCGTGGTACAGGAAATCAGTGCTGTTACAGGACAACTTCGGACCCGGTCCCGACAGGGAAAGTAAAACCAATTATGGCAATATTCTCGTCAGTGGCGAAATCACTGGCAGTAATTTCCTTAACGACGATATTTTTGAATATGCAAAATACAGGTTAAGGTTCCTGAAAAGCGGTGAGACAATTAAGGATTACCGGCTTTTCAATAATATGCTTAGCAGCCAGCCAATGTGCTTCAACCTCTTCTTTCCTTTAAAGAGACTGTTCGAACATGATCATGGGAAGGCGGGGCAGATCCTTCGAAACTGCTTCCCTGAATTGAAAATTGAAAATATACTGGCTGTGGAAATTGAGTATCTTCCTTATCCCCCAAAAGAATACCTCGATGACCTCACTGCATTCGATGCGATGGTGATATACAAAAACAGTTCTGAAGAGATGAACATCCTGGCTATTGAAACCAAGTATGTTGAAAAACTGGGCGAAAATCCTTCTTCGAGACTTAGCCCCCAGATCAATCTCGTAAATGAGGGCATTATATTCAATGAATTGGGCAGGGGGGAGGCCTTAAAAGGATTCGGACAGCTGGGCAGGAATTTCCTTCTGGCTGAAAAGTTCCGGATTTATAACAGGCTCGACAAGGCTTTTGCGGTTGTAATATCTCCAAAGGACAATGATTCCTCAGATAAGGAAATTAAAGATTTCCATTCCCTGATGAATCCTGAATTCACTGACCGGCTCTTTTACACTTCACTTGAATCCATGACAGAATCTATAAGAAATGACGCAAGAGGTTCATTGCGGAAATGGATTGATGACTTTAATGTTCGTTACCTTGGTTTCGATAAATGTGAACTGATCTATAACGAGTATAAGAAGATATGAACTTCCCTTCAATCGATATACAAGGCTCAATAATATCTGCTGAACTTCTCGGAAACATCCGGTCAGAGCAGTGTCAGTTCCAGCAGGGTAAGGATTTCGGCGGCGATCTCACTAACCCCCGGCTGAAGGATGAAATAAGTTCAGCATGGCAGGACGCAAAAGGACAGTGGACAATATTTCAAAACAAGCTTGCCCGGCTTAAGGATGATGATGCCGGAACTACCGAAACGCGGAATTTCTGGATAATGCCGCTCCTTACCAACCTTGGTTATAATCTTGTATACAGCAGGCAGGCTGAAGAACTTGCAGGCAAGACCTTCCCTATATCGTACCGCGATAACCAGTTAGATGGTTTCCCGGTTTACTCAGGCGGTTATTACGAATCGCTCGACAAGAGGCCAGAAAACAAACTGCTTCGCGTATCACCGCATGCAATGGTGCAGGAATACCTTAACCACAGCGAACATCTATACGGATTGGTTACAAACGGCCGCCAGCTCAGGCTGCTCAGGGATGCAAACCGTATTACAAGGTTAAGCTACCTCGAGTTCAACCTTCAGAAGATGATGGAGGAGGACCTCTATTCCGATTTCGTACTTTTATACCGTATTCTTCACTCGAGCAGGATGCCTTCGAAGATCGATGGCGGCGCCGAGAGCATAATCGAAAAGTACCACCAGGAGGGTCTTGCAACCGGCAACAAGATCCGCGACAAGCTTGGCGATGCAGTTAAGGAGGCTATAAAAACCCTTGCAAACGGGTTCATAAGTCATCCAGCCAATGAAGACCTGCATGAGGCTTTAAGCGAAGGAAAGCTGAATGCGGAATCATACTATATTCACCAGCTGCGCATCATTTACCGGATCCTCTTTCTTTTCGTAATTGAGGAAAGAAACCTTGTCTATTCAAACAGTTTTACACCGGAGACGAGACGGTTCAGCCGGATCTATCACAATTACCTTAGCCTTGCCCGTCTGCGGAAGCTGTCGAAGAACCTTCCTCCGC
>CAIMVD010000224.1 GCA_903844815.1 uncultured Bacteroidota bacterium
ATTGATACTGCCATAAAAAATAATCAAAATGTGGTGGAAGCTTTAAGTGTTGTAGCTGCTTATAAAACCAACTGATTCACTCTATTATTATTAACTTTAGGCACTCTAGACACTCCTAACTCTAGATCACTGATTAGTTACGATATTTTTAATACTGATTTACCTGTAATTATTTTTGATGATTTTACTACGGCAACACAATTTGTAGATTTCCCATTTAAAGTAAAATCATCTGCAATGAAAATATTAGTATCAAAATCCGATATGAATATAAAATTTATGTATGAATTAATGCAAGTTCTAAAATATGATATTGGGGGACATGAGAGACATTGGATTTCAAAATTTGCACTAATACTAATAGATATCCCCACTATTCCAGAACAAACCAAAATCGCCAATTTCCTATCTGCAATTGATGATAAAATAAACCATACTCAAAAGCAGATAGAAAAAGCCGAGATTTGGAAGAAAGGTCTGATGCAACAAATGTTTGTTTAAAAAGTTAGACTATGAACTTTGAAGTATATTGCGATGAAAGTGGGCTGGAAGCCTTAACGCGAAAAGATGCACACAATTTCACAGCCATCGGTGGAATCTGGATGCCTTCTGAATTTCGTGATTCCTTTAAATCCTCTATGCTTGCCATTAAAGAAAAGTATGGAGTAAAAGGTGAATTAAAATGGAACAAAGTGTCACCATCATTCAATGATTTATACCTGGAAATAATCGACTATTTTTTCAATCAACCAGAATTAAGATTCAGGGTGATTTTAATTGAATCTAAAACTGTCGACAATTTTCGCTTTAATGAAATGGATGCCGAATTGGGCTTCTATAAGTTTTATTACCAACTTCTGCATCACTGGATTTTCGATTTTAACACTTATGATGTTTTTATTGATTTTAAGGTTAATCGCAATAAGGGCAGGGTAAATGTGTTAAAAAAGGTTCTCCATGCTTCAAACTTGACTTCAGATATAAATCAGGTTCAGGCTTTGCATTCACACCAATCTCTTGGAATTCAATTGGCAGATATTTTGACGGGCATGGTTGCGGCTAAATTCAATAAAGAAATTACAAGCAATGCGAAAAAGAGTCTGATTGACTTAGCAGAGACTAAACTATGCAAACAAATTGCTTCCACACCAAAATGGGTAGAGAAATTTAACGTATTTAAAATAAATCTACAGGGGGGATGGTAATGGCTTACAGGAAGATTAAACCATATAACTCTACCATAGAAGAATTGAGAAAGATTTGGTCAGATACATATTGTGAATCCCCTGTAATAACCTTTGATAAGATTGAAGTCCATTTTTATTCAAATATGTTCGACCATTGTTTTTTTGAGAGTCATGAACGGAAAAAAGGTGACAAATCTATCCTTTCATATAATAGACTCGAAAAAATTTATTGGATTAAAGATGCTTTGGAAGACCCTTCATCTATACGGAAAAAAGGTTGGGATGCAAAATCTAAAAGTTATGATAAATCAAGACGGGTTACCCTGGTGAAGGACAATTATGTTGTTGTATTTGTTCTTTATAAGGAAAAAAAAGCGAGATTTATTACAGCTTATGAAGTGAATGATGTTTATAACCTGAATAAGATAAAAAACAGTCCCGATTGGGCATAAAAAAAACGCTGATTAGCTGGTTCAGCGTTCGAAACCTTTGTAGATTCCATACCAATGGTAAAGAACGATACAAATATAAGACTTATTTTTCCATTAATGCAAATAAAGTAACATAATATTGCCGGTATAAATAGTTCAATACCATATAAATGAGCAAACAACCCGAACAAATCCTCGAAGAACAACTGATCGCAAAACTTCAGGAGTTGCGCTATGCTCTTGTTTCAATCAGTAATGAAGCCGATCTTACTGGTAATCTCAAATCACAGCTTGAAAAACACAATGGCATCTTATTCACTGAAAAGGAATTTGAAAGGGTATTGAATATCCTTAGCAAGGGTTCCGTTTTTGAAAAGGCAAAGACACTAAGGGAAAAACAACATATTATCCGGGACAACGGTGAAAACCTCTATTTCGAATTCATAAACACCGAAAAGTGGTGCCAGAACGAATACCAGGTTACCCATCAGGTTGCATTGGAAGGTAAATACAAAAACCGTTATGATGTAACAATACTCATAAACGGACTTCCTCTTGTACAGATAGAACTAAAACGCCGCGGACTGGAACTAAAGGAAGCCTTCAATCAGATAAACCGTTACCAGCGCCATTCATTTGGAGCAAGTTCTGCCCTGTTTCAATACGTCCAGATCTTTGTTATCAGCAACGGGGTCAACACAAAATACTACGCAAATAACCGGTACCAGTCATTCAAGCAGACTTTTTTCTGGACCGACAAAGAAAATCACAGGCTTACAAACATATTAAACGGGTTTGCCACTGAGTTCCTGGAGCCCTGTCACCTTTCAAAAATGATCTGCAAATACGTTGTGCTGAATGAAACATCAAAGATCCTGATGGTGCTTCGTCCATATCAGTACTACGCAGTTGAGTCTCTTGTCGACACTGTCATCACCACAAAGAAGAACGGTTATATCTGGCATACAACAGGCAGCGGCAAGACATTAACTGCGTTCAAAGCAAGCCAGATCCTTATGCGGCTGCCAAAAATTAAGAAGGTTGTATTCGTTGTCGACAGGAAGGACCTTGATTACCAGACCACAAAAGAGTTTAACAGTTTCAGCAAGGGCAGTGTCGATGGTACCGATAATACCTGGCAGCTTGTGAGGCAGTTCACCGACGATACAAAACTTATCGTAACAACAATCCAGAAACTCAACAGTGCAATTACAAAGCTTCACTTTCAGGATAAGATGCAGCTGTTGCAGGATGAACGCATAGTATTCATATTCGATGAATGTCATCGTTCACAATTTGGCGAAACTCACCAGCGGATTTCATCCTACTTCAATAATCCCCAGATGTTCGGTTTCACCGGAACACCGATCTTTGTCGATAATGCAGTTAAAAACGAAAGGGGCAAAAGGACCACGAAGGAATTATTCGGAGAATGTCTGCACAAGTACGTCATCACCGATGCTATAAGGGATGAAAATGTACTGAAATTCAGCGTCGAATACGTTGGAAAGTATAAAAACAAAGAAAGCGCTACCGAAATTGATATCCAGGTTGAGGATATTGATGTTGAAGAACTATTTGAATCTCCGCAGCGTCTGGAAAAAATCACTGACTACATTTTGGCCTATCATGGCAAGAAAACGCATAACAGGCAGTTTACGGCGATGTTTTGCATCAGCAGCATTCCGGCGCTTATAAGGTATTACGAACTGTTCCAGAGCAGGAAGGCGCTTGGTAAGCACGATCTGAAAATTGCAACAATTTTCTCCTACACAGCTAATGAAGAGGATGCAGATGCAAACGGGTTCATTCCGGAAGAACTTTCAATCGCAGCCGAACCAGAGGTACCAATTACTATCAATCCCCATACCCGTGAGAAACTCGATAAATATATTGGTCATTACAACCAGATGTTCGGAACAGCATTCTCAACAAGGGATAACCAGTCGTTCTACAACTATTATAACGACGTCAGCAAGAAGGTAAAGGAACGTAAGATCGACATCCTGCTCGTTGTGAATATGTTCCTGACGGGCTTCGACAGTCCGGCGCTCAACACTCTGTATGTTGACAAGAATCTCAGGTATCATGGTCTTATACAATCATACTCCCGGACAAACCGGATCCTGAATGAATTAAAATCGCAGGGCAATATTGTTGTCTTCAGGAACCTGAAAGATGCCACCGACGAGGCGATAACCCTCTTCAGCAACAAGGAAGCCATTGAGGAAGTCATAATGAAGCCTTATGACGAATATGTAAAGTCGTTCAACAAGGCGTTCATTGGACTATTGAATATTGCGCCAACCGTAAATAGTGTAAATGATCTGCTCACCGAAGAAGAAGAACTTGAATTCATAAAGGCATTCCGGGAGCTGATGCGGGTAAAGAATGTTCTTACCTCCTTCTCCGACTTCAAATGGCACGATCTGTCGATGACCGAGCAGCAGTTTGAGGACTACAAGAGTAAGTATCTCGACCTGCACGATAAGGTAAAGAGTGATCTTGCAAAGGAAAAGGTATCAATATTGGAGGATGTTGACTTTGAACTGGAACTGATTCACCGCGATGAAATAAATGTCAGCTATATAATTCATCTGCTGATAAAGCTGAAATCGAATCAAAAGAAAGATACGAAGCAGGTTGAGAGTGAAATCTATAATCTTCTCAATACAGAAACCCAGTTACGCAGCAAGAAAGAGTTGATCAAGAAGTTCATCAGGGAGAATATGCCCATTATTGCCGACGCTGACGATATCGCTCAGGAGTTTGAGAAATACTGGACAATCGAGCAGGATAAGGCCTTCCTTCAGCTTGTTGAAGAAGAAAAACTCTCGAAAGCCAGGACACAAGCTTTAATAGAAAGGTTTTTATATTCCGAAGAACAGCCTATGCGCGATGAAATACTCGAATTACTCGAAGGTGAAAAGCCAACTCTTCTGCTCCGTAAGAAAACGGGAGATAAAATACTCGCGAGGATTAAGGATTTTGTTGAGACGTTTATTAATGGGGTGGCGGGGTAAGCAGATCTTTATGACGTTACTCCTTTTCATACGTCTGTATTCACTCAATTGTCTCAAAACAAGGATACAAAAGTTTCTATTTGTCAATTTTGTTTTTTTCTCCTTTTGCCTGTTGTGCGTTCGTGTCTTGTTAACCCAACTTGCAGTTAATCTGAACGGAATTGTTGCTTTTCAATGAATTGGCAGTTTTCGAGTTCTGATTTGTGTACTACAGATTTTCGTTTTACGAAGGGTGCGTATTTGAATTTTAGGGCATCGTAAAGTTTTCTCA
>CAIMVD010000225.1 GCA_903844815.1 uncultured Bacteroidota bacterium
CCCGATAAACGAATGGTTGCCATGGCTCCCTGTCCGGAAGGTGTTGAAATTGCAGCAATTGTATCGTTCATGTCAGGTAAACCCCATTTGAAAAAAGTTTTGAAAATTAACAATTATTTGACAATCACTGAATTCAATAATGGTAATCTTTGTGCCAGTACAAATTCAATTATTTAGCCTGAATAATTCATAAACCGCCAATTAGCGAATCCGGACAATTTTTAGCCTTCAGGATTAGAAATTTCATTGCTGACTTAAACAGTTTTCACGGTGCCGGGTTTGCTGATCTGGCTTACTGGCTGATTCTCAGACTCGTTTTTTGCGAAAAAATGGCTTTTTACATGCAACAAATCATACTTTTCCCATCTCATGTTTCATAAGTTCCTGATATTCAATAATTAATCACGCAATTTCCGTGACACTAACAGCGGAGCTGCCCGATGTCCAGAAAATAATTTTCCAGCAGTTCAGTTTGCGGACACGAAGCCGGGAATTCCACTTTGATTTTGGTTTTCAGTTCCGTGACCTGTGCTGCAATTTTGATAATCCTTTCCCGGAATGTTTTCATGGTTACCGATCCCAATCCTTTTGTTTTGAGCATTCTCCCCTGTAAAGTGTGCATCAGAACGTATGCGGCGGAGTGTAAAAATAGCCGGAACTGATTGGCATGAAAGCTATTGCAGGACATACGGTCTGATTGTAGATACGTTTTATGGTCTTTTATATTGAGTTCCATATTTCCTCGCCCACAATAGCCTTGCTCATAAAGCGCTTTGGCCCGGTATTCCAACAGATCGGTCACAATAAACCGTACGTTGGTTCCTTTATCGGATACCTCAACCTTAACAATAACCCGCTGCTGGTTTTTCCAGCTTCCTGCCTTATAGCTAAATGAATGGTAGCGTTTTACAAATTTCCCATAGCGATTGAATTCACGCTCGCAACTGTCAACAAGGTCCTTGACCATGGAATTTAACGTGCTGTTACCGGTCAGTCCTGTTATAAAGTGGACTTTGGCTTTGTCTTGTTCCTGGTCAATGCACCAGTCCATAAGCTCTTTACTGCAAAAGTGGCTGTCACCCCTTACAATGATTACGGTGTTCTTCCACGATTCACGTACGTGGGTGATCAGTCTTTTGAGTATTCCAAACACATTGGCACTTTTGCTGCGCCTTCCAGGCTTCAGAATGGTCGTGATCAGCTTTCCTGACAACCCTTCATAAATGTGAAGTGGCATGTAGCAATGCTCACCGTAATAATGGTTGTACAGAGTTAATTGCTGAGCCCCGTGGGTATCACTGTTGGTGTCATCGCAATCGATGATAATGACCGGAGGTTCCGTTGGATAGGATTCAATAAACTTGTCCGCGAAGGCATATGCAATATTGTATAGCTCTTTCACAGTCGGGGTGTTTTCAAAACGGGTCATGGTTGGCTGCGATGCCAATGCCTTACCGGTCATGGGCAGACGCCCAATGCTCATTTTCAGGATCGTATCATTACGCAGCAGGTCACAATCATTGGCATCTTCATAACCAGCAGCAATCTGATAAACACGTTGGGCAGCAATTTCTTCCAGCGTATGCTGAATATAGCCGGGATGCCGGGGATCCTCAATACACGAAACAATGGCTTTGATAATACCGATCTGTCGCTCCAAGTCTCTAAACAATAGCAATCCACCATCCGAAGAAATCTCTGAAGCTGTGAAACTGGCTTCAACTCTTTTATTATCAATGGGTTGTAAATCAAATAATCTACGTGAATTTATTGATGCATCCTTTTGGGCAGTCAATACTTTTTCTGTAATTTTATTTTCTGAAAAGCTCATACGGAATAATGTCTAATCAGCTGTAAGATAGTAATTTATCTTACAATTCCATGAGCTTTTCTTCTTTTTATGAATTATTCAGGTTAAATCTGTAAGCTGAAACGGTTATGAAAAATTGGTTGAAAAATCTCAAAATAAAAGGAAAACTGAACCTGATGATCGGAGTTGCCCTGATGGCATTGATCATTTTAGGACTGACTTCAAACTACTTTATTAAAACCACTAAGGTGGTTAATATCATGCTGATAGCGCAGAGGGATTATATGATGGATTATCACAAAAGTCTCGAATTGTTTTATCAATACCACGCTTTTAACGATAGCCTTAAATTACAATCTGCCATTGACAAAATAACCGCAGCAAATGACAAGCTTAAGTTATTCAGTAATGTCGACAAGTTGATGCGAGATAACGGAAATGACAAAATTATTGATTCCGTAATTTCAGTGTATCATGTTGAAAAGGATGATGCTGTGCTTTTAGTAAAGCGCATCAGACTTTTTAATATACTACCAATATCGGCTATCGATGAAAGCTCAAAAGCTGCAAGAAATGCACTTGATCAGGCATATAACATTAAAAAAAGCTTCGAGGCATACAGTGGAAAGGG
>CAIMVD010000226.1 GCA_903844815.1 uncultured Bacteroidota bacterium
CTGACATTGATCTCTTCAAAATAGTCGCAGACACACTTTAATGAAGGATAATCAGGGTGTGCCTTAAGCCAGTCACTAACGGAATTCAGGTTAATTTTTACACCATTAATCGTCAGTAATCTGTAAACCACCGAAACTACGTTGTCACTGGACATTGAGTCTAATAGCATAGCTGTCTTGTGTTTTTAAAATACATAACTATCATTATCTGTTTAATAATTAAACCTTTTTGGATTTCTTCCATTATACAGTTTGCCTTTCCAGGGTTCAATTTTCTGCTTAGTCAGGATTGAGGTCGAATTGTTACCTCGATTTATTACTTTATTTTCACATTGTGGTAAGAAAAAGTATGAAGAACCATGGGCTACGATCCAGGTAACTTGCTTATTACAATTCTCAATTTAGTGAAAACAATTTCATTTATTCATCTATCTGAATTTGCCTAATAAAACAAACTGATTGTCAAAATCAGAAATTGATCGGGTTACTGCTGAAGAATCAGGAAACATTATGTTTAATACAGATTCCCGGTATAGTTTACTTCTCAAAATACGATCAACATCAGCCGGTTGCAGTACAACAGCAAACTTACCATTGTTTATCAGATTCAAACCTAGAACATTAATTGGAAACCAATTCTCCTTAAAATAAAGTCTTTTTACAACCGACAATTTATTCGAGCTTCTATCCATCAACAAAAGGTGAACTTTACCCCAGAATCTGGTATTACCCCGATATTCTGAAATACTTTCTGAAAGAAGGATAGTATCTTCTGAATAATTCACCATATTTACTTTAAGAGATTTTTTTTCTGATAGCTCATCACCATATTTTGCTTTAAAGAAGTTTCTCCAGACAGGAAATAGCTCATTACCGGACAATCGCAATACGGAATAACACTCAGGACTGGTGATCAGAATTCCGTCTTTATCTTTTAGAATTGAAAAATCTGAAAACAGAAAAGGCCACTTTCCTGTATGAACACCCAAAGGGATCTCAGATAAAATGTTACCACTTAAATCTTGTTTTATAAGGGTAAATCCATGCGAATAGGAATATGGCGGTTTAAATGAGATTGATTTTAAAGTGATCGTTAAAAGCGAACTATCGTGGCACGGAATTAATGAAGTGATTAGCTCTTCATTTGCCTTCAATATTTTGTTTTGAATACCGGTGTTTAAATTAAAAGAGTAGACATATTTTTTATTTTTTTGATAGTCTGATATATACAAAATATCATTTAGTATAACTTTTGAAAATATTGGTGCGATGAATTCTTCCGGTCCTCTTCCAGTGAGGAAAAGCTTTCTGATGTATTTTCCCTTCCTGTCAAATAGATAAAAATTCCTTTCTGTTCCGATAATAATATGGTTATCTCCTGCTAAAACAGTATATATGTTTCCTAATATGACAGATTCTGAAGTCTCAAGGCGAACGATTTGAAGCTCTTCAGAAATTTGACTTAATTCAAGTTCTACCGAATCAGTAATAATCCTATTTATTTCAGTTGAATTTACAATGGAATGCATCCTGGATA
>CAIMVD010000227.1 GCA_903844815.1 uncultured Bacteroidota bacterium
TGAGAAAACTTTACGATGCCCTAAAATTCAAATACGCACCCTTCGTAAAACGAAAATCTGTAGTACACAAATCAGAACTCGAAAACTGCCAATTCATTGAAAAGCAACAATTCCGTTCAGATTAACTGCAAGTTGGGTTAAAAGTTTACATAACCGGCAACGGGGAAGGAAAGGTTATTGGCTTCAAGGTTTGATTTAAGGATTGAACCCCATCCATTATCAACGCAGGATTTGAATTCTGAGAACCCTTTATTCGTGAAATCCGGAAAACCGGGATTGAAATAAGGCTTAGAAGACTGAAGGGTGAAAAGCGATGAGTGAAAAAATTGCTAATAATCTGCAATCAGAGTCTCATATGGAATTTTAAGCTTATCATGCAATCGCCGTATCATCTCCAATGTCAATTTGCGTTTCTTACTAAGAATCTCTGAGACACGGCTTTTATATCCAATAATTTCTGCAAGATCACTTTTTTTCATATCCATTTGCTCCATTCGGAACATAATTGCCTCGATAGGATCAGGTGGGCCAATTGGGAAATTCTCGTTTTCATATTTCTCAATTAAAATGCTCATAATCTCTGCTTCGTCTCCTTCAGTTGAATCAATCGGAGCGTCAAAAATCACCTCAAGTCTTTTTAATGCTTGCTGGTAGGCTTCTTCTGTTTTTATCACTTTAATATCCATGACAATCAAATTTTTTCTGCATCAATTTTATCATAATCAATATGCGTACCAATGAATCTGATAAAAATCCATTGCCGCAAATAGTTGATATGTGTAATCAGTCTGTACTTATTGCCGCATATATTAAATACCACTCTGCTGGTTTTTAAAATACTCGCTTAGCGAAGCTAAACACGTTTGAATATAATTTTCAACCGAGCGCAGCGAGCTGGACGTAGTCAATCATGTGCGGTTCCATCCGGCCTTTAAAATCAAAATTATTTACGGATGAAATTACTCGAAATAAAGTTCCTTAAACCATTTTCTTCTCCAAACTGGAATAAACAGCTTCACAAACTCATTTTTATTAATAATCCCTTTCTTAATGAGTCTAATTCCGTCAACAATTGGCCTGTAAATAATTGCCCACAGTAAAATTAATAATGATACTTCAGGGTCAATAAATTCCAAAACTTCTTCCAGGCTTCGTAAGGCCTGGGCAGTATATACCAATTTCATCGGGTTGTATTGTAGGTATTTTGCTCAATATCAGATCTTGTAAATAATTTCCCTGAGAGGATATCTTTTTCTGACTGTTCAGCCCGCCGTGTAAGCCTTTCTCTTAATACTTCTTCCTTTTTGAGAATCTCATAAAACTCATTTATTATACTTTCATCTGCATTATGTAGGTGGCTATGTATAAAGTCTCTTTTCTCGACTGCTTTCATAACTTCTTTGTTTTATCTCCTGCATATTTAATGAATAATACTCACTTTTAGCTTTACTTAAAATATGACATTTTTCAAAATATTATTACAAAATACTCTCCCTGACACTTTCAGGGGAGAATAAAAACGAGCGAAATCTTTTACCACGGAGTTACACTGTTACTTATTGCCGTGCTACTCCGTACTACTCCGCGCAACTCCGTGGTAAAAAAAATTACTGAAGTTTCATGTCAGAGATAATATCTGCAATCCGCTGATCAAGTTCCTTCTCAGTTGCCTCAAATTTTTCTGCCGATTCAAGTTTTGTATTCACGCTGAAATAGAATTTAATCTTCGGCTCTGTTCCTGACGGCCTAACTGAAATCTTCGAGCCATCCTCAAGAATGAACTGAAGTACATCCGACGGGATAAGCCCGGTAGGAGATTCCTTCCCGGTAATCAAATCGCGTGACACCTGTTTGTCATAATCAATTAGCGTTTTAACACGACTGCCGTTAATAGTTGCGGGAGGATTATTCCTGTAGCCTGCCATCATTGCCTTTATCTCATCGGCGCCCTCTTTTCCTTTTCTGACTATGTTAATAAGCTTTTCCTTATATAATCCGTATTCAACATAAATATCAAGCAGCAAATCATAAACTGTCTTCCCCTTGCTCTTTGCCCATGCAGCAGCCTCGGCGAAGATCGCACATGAGGCAATGGCATCCTTATCCCTTGCATATTCGCCCGGAAGGAAACCATAGCTCTCCTCACCACCGCCGATATATTTTTTAACCCCTTCGTTCTTTCTTATGAGTTCAGCAAAGAACTTGAAGCCGGTAAGTACATTATAATATTCAACATTAAATCCGTCGGCTATATTATGAAGGAGATCGGTGGTAACAATTGTCTTGATTATATACTCATTGCCTTTATATTTATTTTTCTCTTTGTATTGCGAAAGAATATACCAGATGAGCAGGACGCAGGTCTGATTGCCGTTCAAAAGAATGAAATTGCCTTCTTTGTTCCTTACTGCTATTCCAAGTCTGTCGGCATCGGGGTCGGTAGCCATTACAAGTTCTGCACCTGTTTCAACTGCTTTTTCAATTGCCATCCTGAGAGCATCCGGCTCTTCAGGGTTCGGCGACTTCACTGTCGGGAAGTTACCGTCATTAATGTCCTGTTCGGGAACACTAATAATATTATTGAAGCCGAACATTTTAAGGGCAGGAGGGACCAGCTTTATGCCGGTACCGTGTATTGGGGTGTAGACTATTCCCATATTGGCTGCTTCCTTTATTACTTCAGGATTAAGCCGCATTTTAATTACCTCTGCAAGGAATGCCTCGTCGGTTTCGGCGCCGATGATCTTAATATTTTCGCTGTTACCGGTAAATTTGATATCGCTAACGGAAGTAATCTTACGAACTTCGTCGATTATTGCCTCGTCGTGGGGAGCCACAACCTGTCCGCCATCATCCCAATAAGCTTTGTACCCATTATATTCTTTGGGATTATGTGAAGCTGTAATTACAACACCGCTCTGGCAGCCGTAAAGTCTGATTGCATACGAAAGTTCGGGTGTGGGCCTTAGCGACTCGAAAAGGTAAACTTCAAAACCGTTGGCAGCAAAGATCTCGGCAGTGGTCTTTGCAAAATAGCTGCTGTTATTACGGCAGTCGTGGGCTATGGCAACTTTAATACCCGTATTTCCGCACTGCTGAATAATATAGTTTGCAAGTCCCTGGGTAGCCATGCCAAGAGTATAGATATTCATGCGGTTAGTGCCGGCGCCCATAATTCCTCTCAACCCTCCTGTGCCGAATTCAAGGTCCTGGTAAAAGGCATCGACAAGTTTCTTTTCGTCGTTTACGAGCATATCCTGAACCTCTTTGCGGGTTTCTTCATTGAACTCTTTACCAAGCCAGAGGGTGGCTTTTTTTCTGATTTCTTCTGTAACTGACATAATGGTAGGTTTATTTCAACAATTTCATACATTTTTTGAGACTTACCGACCAGTGGGGTATAACCAGGTCATAGGCCTCTTTTATTTTGGTTTTATCCATAACTGAATAGAACGGTCTGACTGCTGCTGACGGATAATCTTTTGAAAGACAGGGCTCAACCCGGCATTTGAGTTCTGCTTCGCTGACGATGGCAGTTGCAAAATCGAACCAGGAGCAGACACCTTCATTTGAATAATTGTAAATTCCGGCATTAAGGGCAAAATGGTTCCTGATGACCGATGACACAATGTGCATTATGGCTTCCGCAAGGTCGGCTGCATAAGTAGGGCTTCCGGTCTGGTCAAAAACAACGCGAAGGGATTCTTTCTCTTTGGCATGGCGAAGAATTGTCTTGACAAAATTGCTTCCGAATGAGGAATATAGCCAGGAAGTTCTGATGACCATGGAGCCGTGGTGAACGAGTGCATATTTTTCGCCCGCTAATTTCGAATGACCGTATGCTGAAAGAGGATTTGCCTGAGAAAGCTCATTGTAAGGAATATTGTTGGTACCTCCATATACATAATCGGTTGACACATGGATGAACCTGCATTCAGATCCCTTTATTGAATCAGTGATATTTTTAACTGCGGTGGCATTCACAAGCATTGCAGCTTCGGGCTCGCTTTCGGCCTTGTCGACCAGGTTGTACGCCGCACAGTTGATTATCCAGTCGGGACGGTTTTTGGCAATGAAAGCAGATGTTTCCTCAGGATTGGTAATGTCGAGTGTATCGGCATCAGTAAAAATGAAATCGTAGCCATAGAAACTCTTCGAAACGACCTTGATTTCGTTACCAAGCTGGCCTCCCGCTCCTGTGATTAATATTACTGGCATGTTGATATTGGTTTAAAACAGGAAATTGTATTCGGCATTCCGGAATGAAGGAAGCTTGGAATCTTTCTCACTGATTATTTTGTCGGAATCGGTGGTTTTCCAGTCTATCCCAAGCTGAGGATCATTGACCGAAATTCCCCTTTCATTCTGAGGACTGTAGGTATTATCGCATTTGTACTGGATTACAGCGATATCGCTCAGTACTGAGAATCCGTGGGCAAATCCTTTTGGAACAAGAAGCTGGTCCTTGTTTTCGGAATCCAGTTCTGCCGAGAACCATTTTCCGAAAGTTGGAGAACCTTTCCTGAGATCGAGCACCACATCGAGTATCCTGCCCTCGACTACCCTGATAAGCTTAGCCTGTGCAAAAGGATCAAGCTGGTAATGCAGTCCCCTGATGACTCCTCTAACCGATCTCGATTCGTTATCCTGAACAGGAATGAAGGTGATTCCTGCATTTTTCAATACCGACTGGTTAAAACTTTCAAAAAAGTAGCCTCTGCTGTCACTGTAAATTGCCGGTTTTATCAGAATCAGGTCTCTGAATCCGGTTTCTATTATCTTCATCTAATGGAATCTGATTTTTCAGTTAATTAATTACGTTGATTTCCTCAGAGGCAATTCTTAAGAGATATTTTCCATACTGGCTGTTTTTAATGGGTTCGGCCAGTTTAAGAAGTTCATTCTTGTCAATAAATCCTCTTTTATATGCTATCTCTTCGATACATGAAGCTTTAAGACCCTGACGCTGCTCAAGGGTGGCAATGAAGTTGGCTGCCTGCAAAAGACTTTCGTAGGTTCCTGTGTCGAGCCATGCCATGCCCCTTCCCATAAGTTTTATTTCCAGTGTTCCTTCTTCGAGAAAGATCCGGTTAAGATCGGTAATCTCAAGTTCTCCCCTGGGTGATGGCTTTAGAGCTTTTGCTTTAGCAACTACGGAATTATCGTAAAAATAAAGCCCGGTAACGGCATAATTCGATTTTGGATTGGCAGGTTTCTCCTCGATGCTTATTACCTTCCTCTCCTTGTCGAATTCTACAACACCATAACGTTCCGGATCTGTGACATAATAACCGAATACGCAGGCTCCTTTTTGAATCTCAGCTGTTTTAAGAAGGACATCGCCGAAGTCGTGACCATAGAAGATATTATCACCAAGGATCATACAGACTGTGTCATCGCCAATGAATTCTTCACCTATAATGAACGCCTGGGCAAGACCGTCGGGAGATGGTTGTTCTTTGTAACTAAAGCTCATTCCGAGTGATTTCCCGTCGCCGAGGAGGTTTCTGAAACCCGGCAGGTCGCGCGGAGTGGAAATAATAAGAATCTCCCTTATGCCTGCAAGCATAAGTACAGAAAGAGGATAATAAATCATCGGTTTGTCATAAACAGGCAGAATCTGTTTCGAAATAGAGCTGGTAATCGGGTAAAGTCTTGTGCCTGAACCACCTGCAAGAATAATTCCTTTCATGGTCAATATTTTAGTTTATTTGTTGTCGTTTTCCTGGAACAGGTCAGTTAGCCAGCTTACGCATTTATTTGTAAAACGATCATCTTATCCGCAAATATAATATAACAAATGTATTAATAAAAATCTGAACTTAAAGGCTGTTAAATCCTTACTTGCAAGGGTGAAAATCACCTGCTTATTATGGTTATTTATAAAAAAATGTAATATCTTTGCAGCCATTTTTAAGCAAAATAATGTCTAATTTATTAACTGTAACACTAATTTAAGATCATGACTGAAAACGAAAACATTTCAACAGGGGATCAGGCTGTTGAGACAAATGAAAGTTCATTTAGCACAGAAAGCACACCCGCAGAAACTGTAAAAGAAATTAAATCCACCGCATCGGCTGCCGACTTTGACTGGGAAGCATACGAAAGTGAAGAGCAGCGTACATCGCCTAAATACAAGCAGTATGAATCGATGTATGACGAAACTCTCTCAACGATTGCTGTGGATGAAGTAGTTATCGGTACCGTAATTCAGATGACATCACGTGAAGTGGTGATCAACATCGGGTACAAATCGGAAGGCGTAGTTAGTCTTAACGAATTCCGCTACAATCCTAACCTTAAGGTTGGCGATAAAGTAGAAGTTTATGTAGAAAGCCAGGAAGATAAAAAAGGTCAGCTTCTGCTTTCACACAAAAAGGCACGTGCAATCAATTCATGGGACAGGGTAAATGCATCTCTTGAAAAAGACGAAATCATTACCGGTTACATCAAGTGCCGTACAAAAGGTGGTATGATTGTCGATGTATTTGGCATCGAAGCCTTCCTTCCAGGATCACAGATCGACGTCAAGCCAATCCGCGATTACGACATCTTTGTTGGCAAGACAATGGAATTCAAGGTTGTTAAGATCAACCAGGAATTCAAAAACGTTGTTGTATCTCACAAAGCCCTTATCGAAGCTGAACTTGAGCAGCAGAAGAAAGAGATCATTGCGAAACTTGAAAAAGGACAGGTTCTTGAAGGAACTGTCAAGAATATCACATCTTATGGTGTGTTTATCGACCTTGGCGGTGTTGACGGACTTATTCACATCACCGACCTTTCATGGGGCAGGGTTAATCATCCTGAAGAAATCGTTAAACTCGATCAGAAACTCAATGTCGTTATTCTCGACTTCGATGATGACAAGAAGAGAATTGCTCTTGGCCTGAAGCAGCTTACCTCACATCCTTGGGATTCAGTTGATCCGAACATGAATATCGGCGACAAGGTTAAAGGAAAAGTTGTTGTTATGGCTGACTACGGTGCTTTTGTAGAAATAGCCCCGGGCGTCGAAGGTCTTATTCACGTATCGGAAATGTCATGGTCACAGCATCTTCGCAGTGCTCAGGAGTTCCTGAAAGTAAGCGACGAAATCGAAGCCGTTATCCTTACCCTCGACAGGAATGAAAGAAAAATGTCGCTTGGTATCAAGCAGCTTAAGCCTGATCCATGGCAGAATATCGATGAGAAATATGCAGTTGGTGCAAAACATGTAGCCAAAGTCAGAAACTTCACAAATTTCGGAGTATTCGTTGAAATTGAAGAGGGTGTTGACGGACTGATTCATATTTCGGACCTTTCATGGACGAAGAAAATCAAGCATCCTGCAGAATTTACCTCTATTGACGCAGAGATTGAAGTTGTTGTACTTGAAATCGATAAAGAAAACCGCAGACTCAGCCTTGGCCACAAGCAGCTTGAGGAGAACCCCTGGGATGTATTTGAAACCCTCTTTACCCTCGATTCAGTTCATGAAGGTACTGTAATGGAAGTATTCGACAAAGGCGCAGTTATTGCTCTTCCTTACGGAGTAGAAGGTTTTGTTACTCCGAAACATCTTGTAAAAGAGGACGGAACAATGGCCAAAGTTGATGAAAAAATGATGTTCAAGGTTATCGAATTCAATAAATCAGCTAAGAAAATCATTCTTTCGCACAGCAGAGTTTATGAAGACGAAAAGAAAGCAGCTGAGATTTTAGCAAAAAAACCTGACGCAGCCGCAGCCGCATTAAAGAAAGCTCCGAAGAAAGCCAAAACAAGTTCTGAGAAGACAACGCTTGGTGATATTTCACAGCTTGCAGCTTTAAAGGAAGAAATGGAAGAAAAAGAGAACAAAGCTTCCAAGAAATAGAAATATTTGCTAAATTTAGGCTATCAAAAATCTTAA
>CAIMVD010000228.1 GCA_903844815.1 uncultured Bacteroidota bacterium
CAGGATTAGCCTTGATGAAAAGAAGAGTGCTTCTGGTTGATCTTGATCCTCAAGGTAACTTATCACATAGTTTTGGGATTAAGGAAGCTGAGCCAAGCATGTATAATGCGTTAAAAGGTCAATGTCCAATCCCTGAGGTACCAATAATCGACAACCTCTGGTTAGCACCTTCAAATATGAATCTTTCAGGAGCAGAATTAGAACTTTCAATGGAACCTGGCAGAGAAAATCTTCTTAAGAGGTTACTTCTTAAAACTCAAAATGATTATGATTACATTTTCTGTGATTGTCCCCCTTCATTGGGGCTGATGACTGTGAATGCTCTAAATGCAGCTGATAAGGTGCTTATCCCCTTACAGGCTCATTACCTGGCAAGTCAGGGCCTAGCAAAACTGATGGAGATAATCGACAAGGTCAAAGAGAGGTTAAATCCGGATCTCGCTATTGGAGGAATTATCATTACCATGTACAAAAAGAATACAGTGCTTAGTCGTGATGTGGTAGAATTCACCAGTTCGCGTTTCGCAGATCTTGTTTTCAATACAAAGATAAGGGATAACATTGCGGTTGCTGAAGCCCCGGCATCAGGACAGGATATCTTTCGATATTCTAAGAATTCATCAGGTGCAATGGATTACTCTCATCTTTGTATGGAATTCTTCAACCGTTTTGAAAAGTAATGTCTATTTCTAATACTAATATTATCAATATTACTCATGTTACTCAGTAATATGAGTAATATGAGTAATATGAATAATACAAAACCAAATAAAATGAACTAATGGCAAAGAAACAGTTTACTAATAGCTTTCAGGATATCTTCTCTCCCACCGAAATACATTTGTTAAAAGAGAAATTTATCAAAACGCCGGAAGATAATGATGATATAGTACAAAGAACGACCCTTTTGTTGAGTAGACAAACATATAAAGCAATTAAAGCAATTGCTTACTGGCAGCGCAGACAAATTAAGGATATTATTGAGGAAGCCATCACTGGCTACCTAAATTCGCTGGATGCAAATGAAATAGAAAAAGCTATTGCTCAGTTTGAAGGAGACACAATGAAGCCTATTCTTCGAGAACCCAAATAAAAACAGTATTTCTTCAATAAGCTCCACATGCTAAGGTAATGTTTTCTCGATAAGTTGATTTTTTGTGCTGTATAAGATTTCGACCAGTTCCTGAATTAATACTGTCTTCAAAGTTGTTTTTGTGAGATTTGAATTTTGAAATTTTATTTATCATTCAAATAGCATAAAGTCCTGATCTGTCACTTGGAAAATACGGCCATTCTACCTTTTCATTGTATCAGCCATACTATACCTCACAAGCGCCCAAACACTGGCGGTTGATGCCAGGTAAAGCATTTCATTCTTTTTGTCAACGCAGAAATAACCCCAGTCATCTAACTTATACCTTTTTACGGGATTACCATTCCAGTCGTACTTCTCAACATAGATATATTTCCTTTTATTGCGGTTATCGTTCATTACATCAACCGGGGTCCTGCCGCTGTAGAGCATCCAGAAGTATTCCTGATTTGCCGACATTCCCCAGAAATGGGTAATGTTGGTGGGCTCAAGGGTGGCGATATCGCTTTGTCCTGTTGCAAGTTCCTTTGAATCAAATATTATCTCCCTCTCCTTCTTAGTCCCAAGATCAATAATCTTAAGCCGTTTGAAATACTTGTAGGCATAGGCTGCCCTACCCTCGTTTCTGTTTACTCCGAAGTCGCCGATCCAGGTTGTCCATGAACCTTTCTTCCCTTTGATGGAGAGGTTACAGAGAACTCTTTCCTGTGGAATACTATCTGTGTTATAAGTATATATCATCTTCCCCTTTGCAGTTGAGGAGGCATAAAATGCTGTTCTGATGCCGGTGAAAAAAATTTGTTTATCACCGAACGAACGGTTGGCTTTTGAAAGGGTAAGATAGTATTCTGGAAGAATCCTTGCAGCGGAGACCTTGTATATCTTTTCATTTGTCATTTCATAAATGTAGAAAAGAACGGAATCTTCTGTTGTCTCAACTATCTGAGGAAAATTAAATTCATCGGGACCGTTTCCCTTAACCCCGAAAGACGCAACGCACTTCATTCCCGGAAGTTCAAATATCATGAAGATACTATCACTTCGCTGATTATTTGTAATCAGATATTTATCCTTTACAAAGAGCTGCTGGGGTTTAATGTTTTCTTTTATATTCAAAACCTCGCCCTTTAGGTCAATTGTGGGGCCAAAGGCATCATTTGTAATGTGTATTTCACCAGGCTCAAGAGGTGGAAGAATCGATTTTGCCTGATCGTTAATAATTGTTTTTATCAATGATGAATCGGTTTCTATGCTGACATTTTTTCCCCCACTATTACTACACCCGTGAAGCAATAGTACAACTAAACCTGACAACAATATTTTTTTCATTTTCTGGAGTATTTAAATTCTTATTTAACCGCAAAGGGCGCTATTCTGATTACTCTGGATTACGCTAAAGTCGCAAAAATCTTAAACAAGTATCATTCCTTTTCTTTATAAATCTACTGATTATCTCTCTGTTACCAAAGAAGAACTTACACAGAGTTACACAGAGGCTTTCGTAACGCAATACTCGACTCAAGCTGCACTCAGAGTCACAGAGAAATCCGAATTTTATTTTAGCTTGCAAATCATCAGAACAGGATTAGATTCCGGTGAGATCTTAGAGGCTATTTCAATAAACCTTCTGCTTTTGGGATCTGATTTCTCAGTCTTTGTCATTTTTGAGTACCGGTCTATGATTGTTGTGGCATGTAAAGGGACAATAATCTGATTATCATTGGTTAATTTAACATACCCTTCAATATTAGAACCATTATCTACATCATTAATAAGATCTGTGAATTGGACCACTTTTTCATCTTTGAATCTATATAAAACATTCCAGGTTAATCTTTCAGGCATATAGAAATAAAGAAGATTCAGGAAATCATTACTCGCTCCCAAGTTTGTTATAATAGGATATTCATAATCATCTTTACTATCGCCGGGCTTAGAAACAAATCCATTGGGCTTCTTATTTTTACCAAAGTCAATAAAAATATATGGAAGTGGATTCCCGCATGAGACATCATAGATTGTATCAGATACAGTATAAAAATATAAAATCCTGTTGTTCGATTTTGTTAATGGCAGAGGGTATGGAGAATACCTGACAGGTAAATCTTTAAAAAAACCAGAAATAGACTGAAATGAACTATTAGTTTTAATCAATCTTCCAGATTTGCTTGTAGAACTTAAAGCGACCATGTATGAATTGTCTGGAAGATTAACGATACTGGCAGGGTCTCCATTTAAGTTTAAATGATATCTCTTTAAAAATTTGCCTTCAAGGGAATAACAAATAATGGTATTTGAAAAATTTGATACTACAAATATGGTATCCCGGATTAAATGTACTTCCTTATCATCGACATATTCTTCAGGTCCTCTGCCCTTGTTCCCAATTTTATTAAGAAATTTACCCTGATCAGAAAATCTGTAAATCCCATCACCCTCATCGTTACATTTGATAATTATATTTTTATCAAAAACTTTCACATTCATATAACCGATAAGACATTCAGAATTTGTCTCTAAAGGCAGATATCTGATGTCTGAGATGATTTCAGACATTTTTTTAGGACCAATCTTAGTTAAATCACCTTTGACTCTGATTAAATTCTCATTAATTGACTGTCCCATACCTGATTGAGAAATGAGGATATAAATGCAAAACAGAAAATTAATAGGTTTCATAGAAAATTAATTTTGTTATCTGTAAATAAGTCGTGCAGGCTTTGCCCTTCGAAGCTTTAGCGCAGAAGGGTCTTGCAAGTCTTAAAAAGTTATCTGCTCCCCGCCTTGCCCTGAGCTCTGCGCTCTGAGCCAGATCAGAATAATCATCATCCCTTTTCACTATTTCTATAAATATACCAGTACGCCAACGGTATAAAGAACAGACTCACAACTGTTCCGAGCGACATTCCTCCTATTAATGCAAGGGCCATAGGCTTCTGAAGCTCTGCACCAATCCCCGAGCTGAATAATATTGGTCCGGTTGAAACAAGCGAGGCCATAGCAACCATAATAATAGGCTTCAGTCGTCTCGATCCTGCCGTGTAGATTGCCTCTTTCAGCTTCATCCCCTCCTTGCGCAGATTGTTGATTGTATCTACCTTTAGAATTGAGTCGTTTATTATTACCCCCGACATCACAATCAATCCGATCATTGCCATAAGGTTAATAGTACCTCCCCAGAGCTTGACAAGCAGCAGTGCTCCTGCAATATCTATCGGGATCTCAAGCAGTACAATTATCGGCTGGGTAAGCGATTCGAACTGAGCAGCAAGAATAAAGTAAAGCAGCAGCAACGCTACAATAAGTACTATTGCAAGCTCCCTGAACAGCTTCTGACCGGTAAGCAGCGCACCTCCAAAATTCACATCGATCGTACGGTCTGCCGTGAGCATTGTCCTGATCTCAGCAGTTAGCACAGCAGGTTTATTTGTTCTTATATTCATCGCAACAGGCACATACTCGCTGTGAAGCCCTCCTTTAATTGTCTTATAATCGTGCACCCTCTGTATATTCACTATCTCACTCACAGGTATTGACAATCCTGTTTTATTTGGCACAAACTCAGAGGAGAGTATGTCGCTTATCTGCTTCTCTTTTCCCGATAAAACTATAGGAAGTATCTCATACGATGCCCTCAGCTCTCCTATATTATTACTGTTGAGTGATGTTTTAAGCGTGCTGTAGAGGGTGTTCGGGTTTACATCATATAACAAAAGTTTATCGGGATCGATCTTAAGTAGTATCTTATCCTCCAGCGGGGGCAGCGAGATTCCTGCATCGGGCCATCTCTTGTTCAGCCTGTCAATAATTCCAAGCATCTGCGGAACAGGAGGCACTTCCTTCTCTTTCATCAGGCTAACCTCAACAACAAGCGGTGACTCGGTTGCCGAAAAGATCTTCTCAAAAATGTTCTGCTGGGGAGAAACAGTTATTACGGCTCCCGGATAACCTGCTGACATAAACCTGTGAAGACTCTTTTCAATCTCTTTTGTAACTGTATAATCTGTGGCTTTTAAATAGATCTTTGCCTCAGTATACGACTGGTCATAATCGCGGTTAAAAAGAAACTGCTGTTCCCCTATAAACGAGTTTGACTGAACAATTACATTGCCTGATGATTCAAGCATTTCTTTCACACGTTTCAGGTTCTCCGCCGCATCGATGTTCTCATTCCAGTCAACTGCAATTATAAGCTCATCCTGCCTGATTGACGGAAACTTCTCCTTCTCCATTGTAGCAAACAGCCACACCATTAATAATATTATTGCAAGGAAGGTAATCATGGTTGCAGTCCTGTACCTGAAGAAGAAATCCATTCCCCCTTCGTACCAGCTCTCTAGTCCCTTCAGGTTTATCTTCTGCACAAACTTCGTCATCTTTCCAACCTTGCCGTTTTTGTAGAGCAGATAGTAAATTGTTGGCAGAAGTGTTATACCCACAAGCAGCGATACTCCCTGACCAATTACAATTGCAACGGCCTGATCGTAGAATAAGGCTCCGGAGATCCCGCTCAGAAATATTAGTGGAATAAAAACCGCGCATGTTGTTAATACCGACGATATTAACGGGGTAATAACTTCGTTGGTTCCTTTTACACATGCCTCGGTAAGCGACAGTCCTCTGTCGATCCACTGCGTTATATTCTCGATAACAACAATTGAGTTATCTATCATCATCCCTATTCCGAGGATGAGTCCTGCAAGAGATACAACATTTATTGAAAGTCCTGCGAGATAGAAAAAGAGAAGGCTTATCACGAGTGTGGCTGGAATGCTGAAACCGATTATCAGTGGCGATTTGGCATCCTTAAGAAAGAAAAACATAATGAAGAAGGCCAGTATGCCTCCGGCCAGAAGACTCTGTTTAAGGTTTGAAAGAGAATAATCGAGAAGCCTTGTCTGATCCTGTGAGATCTCAAACTCCATCTGCGGGTAGTCTTTTCTGAAGAGTGAAATCATCTCTGTCATTTTCGACTCGAGTCCAGACATCTTAGCTGTTGATTCCTTAATTATTGCAAGCGATATTCCCCTTTTATTATTTGAATAATAGAGTCCGCGGGGTTGCTCCTGCCTTACTCCGATCTCGGCAAAATCCTTTAGCTGCAGCAGCCTGTCGCCCGCTTTCAGGTAGATATTTCTGATGTCCTCAGTCTCCTTGAGGTAAGAACTAAATTCAAGGTTATAGAGATATTTGCCGTCTTTTACCAGTATACTTCCAATGTTGATATTATTGAGTGTAACAGCCTGTGTAATATCATTCTCGCTTATTCCGAGGCTCTGCATTTTTTTCTTATCGGGGAGAATGTAGATCTCCCTTTTTATCTGCCCGGTTATATCGGCCATTGCAACCTCGGGCAGCTGCTCGATACGTTTTTTTATCACTGTCTCGGCAAACTCGCTGAGCTCTGTAAACTTCTCATCGCCTGCCTTGTTATCGGCAAGAGTGATGTTAAGCATGAAAACAGGAATATCAGTTGCACTGGCTTTTATTACTCTCGGACGTTCCAGATCGCGTGGCAGGGAATTCATTGCACCATCGATTTTCTCATTAACCTCCATGAAGGCTAGGTTAATGTCATTCCCGAACTGGAAGGTCAGACGTATCAGGGCACTTCCATTTCTGGACTCCGACTGGATATTGTCTAGTCCGGGTACCTGAAGGAGGTTCCTTCGTAGGACACTCACAACGGAGTTCTCGAGCTCACGTGAGCTCACATCAGGCCTCGAAACGGCAACTGTTATCTCGGGGATGTCGATATCGGGCATCAGCGATACCGGGAGCCTTCCCGAGGCAACTATACCCAGCATTATAACGGCCAGAAAGGTCATTATAACTGCAACGGGTCTTGTAATTAGGAATTTGACCATATTTTTGGACTATTACTTTCTTCTATTTTCTTTTTTAACACGGAGTTACACTGAGAAAACACGGAGTTTCACGGTGTGATTACTCCGTGTTTTCTCCGTGTTCCTCCGTGCTCTCCGTGGTTAATAATTTTAATTTACTGTTTCTTAACATTATTGGTTGATAAACAAACAACCCTATCAAACTAAACACTAAACCTCCAATCGTGCCCGCAGCAAGCGCAAACCAGAACCGTTCATCCCTGCCTGATAAGAGGAATGGGATGAGTCCGATTATTGTCGAGAGCTTGGTGAGGAATATCGGGATGATCTTTCCGTTGAAGGCTTTTATGTAGAGCGTCCTTTCGGGCATATTTGGTTTGAGACGGCGGAGAGCATTAAAGTCGTTAAGAATGTAGAGTGTAGCGTTGACGACAATACCGCACAGCAGTATCATGGCTGCAAAGACCCCTTCGTCGGGGACAATATTAAAAAGATGAAATGTTACAAAGACCCCTATAAATGAGAATGGGATAAGACTGATAACTGTTAATGGCTGCCGTAGCGACTCGAGCAGTATTGCACAGATAAAATAGATTATGAGTATCACAAGGAAGATAAGGTAGTAATTGTTCTTTTTATCGTTCCATGAATAAGAGTAGCCCGAGATCTTAGCCGAATAGCCAAGTGGAAGAAGCGCATTTGTCTCATCTACGTTCCTCTCGAGTATAAGCCTGCCAAGCTCATAATTGCCAATGAAATCGAACATTACATTTACAATATACTGCTGGTCCTCGCGTCCTATTGTGCTGTTTGTTATCTCGTGCGAGACAGTTGAGAAATCCTTCATCCTCACGAACGAACCTGTGTGTGTTGCGAGCGGTGCATTAACAAGACTCCAGTAATCGTACTCCTCCGACTGCAAAGCCCTGACCGATAATGGGGCAAGATTACCATTTACATAAACATTACCCGAGAGTGAGATGCTTCTCGAATATTTAGCAGCCTGCGAAAATGCCAGGGCAATATCTGAATTGTTTTCTGTGAGGTAGTACTTATCCATCTCCAGACGGTTCCTGTAACTCTTCCTGTTTCCTCCGAAATAATAACCTGTGTTGCCCCCGCCTAATATAAAGACCTCCTTTATTCTCTGTTTTCCGCTAACTATCAGCCTCTCCTTAAGTGCCTCAGCATAAGTTGAAAGCTCATCGTAGTTATAGCCTGTCATTAATATAGAGTACGAGCCCTGAATGTAATCGCTGTAAACCTGGTTGCTGAAAGCTTTGCCAACACCATATACCGAGGCGTGGTAACTTCCGATGCCGTTCATATAATCTTCAATTCTCACTTTCAGAATAAAAGGGAATATCGAAAAATCAAATTCGGGCTTAAAGCTTATTGAAACTGTTGCCTCCCCGGCACTGTATATGCTCGTTGTAAACATTTCAATTTCATTAAACCGGGCAAGCATATTCTCGAGACCCATGCATGTTGTATTCAGATCTTCGATTGTTAGTCCCTCTTCGCTGAGACCGATATTAACAGTAAGCTTCGTTCGCTGAACCTCGTCGGAACCGCCATAGTAATAGAAGCTGCTGCTCTTAACCTTATCGTTGAAAAGCCTGAAACTTCCTCCGAGCAGTTTATTTATAACAGGTTTAATATCCTGCACATATTTTGTATTCCCCAGAGTCTTGTTGTAAAACTGCTGAAATTCAGTAAGATCTTCTTCTTTAAAATCTCTCCTTCGATCTTTTGGAAGCGAATCGGGCAGATAGAATATTGGCAGACCAAATATAAGGACAGCAAGAACAATAAACGCGGTACGAAAACGGATTATGAAGTTTATACACCTCAGGTAGATTGCTGAAAACCTTACAACCCTTCTTTTCCTTTTTATTATTATAGCATTAAACTTTGGCTTTAGCTTAATTTTTGTGAGAAGTGCCGGTATGAACACCAGTGCCACAAGTAGCGAAACACAGAGGTTTATAATGACAACAGCCGCAAAATCTGCCAGTGTAACTTTTGATGTCTCATCGAGGAAGAAGATTACAACCAGTGCTCCGATTGTTGTGAGTGTGGCTGCCAGGAGCGATAGTCCCACTTTTTTGTTTTTGTGGTACCGCAGGTGGTCGGTCATAACAATTGTATTGTTTATTATCAGACCAAACGATACCGTGATGCCCGCTAGAGAATAGAGGTGTATTTCGAGCTTGAAGAAATAGTAGAAGATAAAGGCGATGAAGATGTTGGCTATAAGGCTTATAGTAATTATAAGCAGATATTTGAATTCGCGGCTTATAAGGAGTATGAAGATCAGCAGCAGGATTACCGAGAGTACCGCCCTGTAGATATTCTTAGAGATCTCCTCTTTTATGAATGTTGTGTTATCAAGCGATGTACGTATTGTATAACCCCCGGGCAGTTCTTTTTTTATTAACTCAATCTCCTGTTTAACATCATCGGCAACTTTAATTGTGTTTACATTTTTGCCGGCGCTCACTGTAAGGTTAACAGTATTAAGTCCGTTTATCCTGTAGTAGCTTCTTGCCCTCTGCTCCTTCAGTTTAATTGTTGCAATATCTGTGAGATGAATTATCCTTCCCGTCACTTTCCCAACCGGAATATCCTCCCAGCGGAAGGCTTCCGTGGAGTGACCTGTTAGAGTAAGGTAAGTTCTTTTTACTGATCCCGAAGAAGCTGTTTCCGTTGCCCCGCCAAGCTCACGTTCAAGGAGATATGAATTTACTGAAGAGGCTATTGATGAAGAGGTAAGACCTGCCGACGACATCTTCTGCTGGTCGTATGTTATCTCCCACTCCTGAGGGGTAGCGCCATAGATATTTACGCTGTAAACACCCTCAATAAGAGAGATCCTTGGTTTTATAAGCTCCTCGGCGAGAGTATAAATATATGAGAGGCTAGCATTGCCGTTAACCTGGAAGCTGAGTATTGTGGAGCCTGTCTGGTTCGAGGGCATGTTAACGCTTATCTGCGGGTAAGAAACACCCTCGGGAAGCTTCCTGCGCGACTCCCTTATCAACGCGGCAATCTCGAAACGCTTGGCACCCAGATCGGCATTTTTGTCGAACTCAATGTTTATGCGCCCCGACTCATTATTTGTAGTTGAAGAAATATTTTTCACACCTGTTATTGTCGAAAAGATCCCTTCGAGCACTGTTGTAACCTCCTGTTCAACAACCCTTACCGGAGCCTCGGGCCAGCTCCAGCTTACAGTAAGTGAAGGAAGGTAACGGGTGGGATTAAGCTGCAGCGAGAGAAGCGGGATCATTGCCCCTCCCACAATTATCAGCATCACGAAAAAGATATTGACTGTAAATGTGGATAAGAATGAACTTTGTCCCGGTTCGTTCTTCATTATTGTTCGCGGACTATTGTTTCGTGTGCAAGGTTAACATTGCCCCTTATAATAACCAGATCGCCCGGCTCGAGACCTTCTTTGAGCGAGATGCTTGTGCTGTTCTCAAATTCAACTGTAACATATTTCCAGATTGCCAGTGAATCCTGCCTTACAAAGATCACATCCTTTCCCTGGCGGATAACAAGCGCCTCTTTGGGAACAACCAGACGATCAGGAACAGGTTTGCGGATAACAACTTTTACATTCATGCCATCGATAAGCCTGCCGTTATTATTAAGAGTGGCTGTAACCTTTATCATACCGTTCTCATCAACCTGCGGGTTGATATTTGAAATGGTTCCTTTTATCTGGGTGCTGTCGTCGGTAAAAGGGATAATACCCACAGGCATGTTGCGCGAGAGAAAGCTGTATTCCGATTCGATAACACTGAACTGAACCTCCATTATTTCGTCGAAGAATACCGAGCAGAGGTTTTTGTAGTTCTGGCTGGGGTTCCACTGTTTTGCCTCGAGGTTTGCAACAACCCCATCAATAGGAGAAAATACCCTTGTGTTATTGTAATTGTATTCAGCTACCTCAAGTGCGGTTATGGCATCGTTGAGTCCGCTGCGGATCCGTGAGATTTTAATTTTGGCCTGAGAAAGATTTGTAGTATCGGAAGTTGTGAAATTACTCAGCAGATCGTCTTTAAAGTTGATCTCCGCCTTTTCGAGACCCTGTTTTGCCTGGGTAAGTTTTGTTTTATAGTCGAAGTCCTCTATTACAGCCATCAGCTCGCCTGCTTTTACCTTCTGACCGTTCTGAATCTTCAGCTCGCTTATAATACCATTTATTTTAAACGGGACAACTGCTTTATTTGAAGAGAAAACTTTACCGTTGCTTATAAGTTCGTGGTAGAATGTGGATTTTTCAAGCTTTACAGTTTTAACAAGCACCGCTTCGGGACGTGCAGCAAGGCGGGCCATCTCCTCGAGATTTTCAGCCTTTTTTGGTTTGCAGGAAAAGACGATTAAAGAGAATAAGAGCAGGGCAAGCGGATATATTATTTTCATTATTGCAATATATTAACACTAAAAGAATTATTTATACTTTTTTATTTTGAACTGGTCTTACCTATCATTATAATTGGGTTTTCTTCTTCTCTCATTGTTAGAAGTTTTTGTATTTTATCGGGCAAATCTTTCAATTTTAATGGATTATCTTTAACCCAATTTACAATTTTTATTGGGTTAATAATCTCTATAAAATTTCCATCATTATCCATAAAAGCTGGCGAGAAAGGAATGAAATTATCAACATCATTTGGAAGACCGGATTTAAACTCATTAACAAATAATTTTTCCTCTTTCTTATAAAACAATCCAAAATAGTCAGTTGTCTGTTTAAATGCCTGAAAAATAATATAACCTGAGTTTTCAAAAACCTTGCTAATTACAACATAGTTAGCTTTATTTTGTTTCTCACTACTCCACCATTTTGAAATATAGGGCACTGTATACTCGGACAGATTAAATGCAATATGAGGTACCATTTCATTTTCTGTTACCTTAAATACAGTATCCGTGTACCTTTCCTTAAAATATGTTTTGTAATTAAATTGATAAAAATGATCCTCAAGAAGATTAAGTGTCATATTCTGCTTTGGCAAAATATTCTTATTAGGGAAGACTTTTACAATTTCACCGTTTTGGTTAAAAACGTTTAATAATTTCTTTTCAGATCCTATCAGATTTATGGAATATCCAACTAGAAGAGAATTAGGCAGGCTACTAAAATGAAACATCATTGAAGGCGATGCGTCCATTCCTCCGCGCTGTTCTGGAATTAAGAATGATCCTAAGTAATCCCCATTCAAAGAATACATTAACATATTATTATTCCATCCACGGAAATAAAGAATTGACCTCTCATAGTCATATGCTTCCATAGCTGAATTATATTCGCCAGGAGCTCTGCCAAAATGGCTTATTTCGTAAAGGAATTTTCCTGATTTTCTATCAAATACAAAACAATATCTAATTTCATAGACCAAAATTAAATTTTTAAGAATCAAAATCTTGGGATCATTGTTAATAAAGCACTTCTCGTTGGTCTCAAGTTGAACATATTCAAATTCATCAATGAATTGTGAACATATAATCTTCTCTGATTTTGAAATTTTCTTTGCTAATGGTATTAAAATTAGATCATGGTTACCTATTTCACCCTGAAATGAGAAATTAAGAGTCAGGAAAATCAGAAAAAAAATTATAAGTGTTTTCATAAAACAAGATTCCAATTTAAATTAATAATATTCCTTTTTAGCACTGAGAATAATAATTTAAAGCTTTTAAAATAGAAATCATGTTAAACCGGCGCTAGATGGTCAATTTGTCCGTTTTTTACACAGGAAACAGGATATCTTATACTCATTATTGCAGGTACTTTATTAAGGTTTGTATTACATCGTTATAAATATAAAAAAATATTTCGGATGGCCGAATCTATTGATGCCTAAGGTAATAAAAATTCGAATTTTGATTGGACCGAATAATATGGAAGCTGACACAAGGATTCAATAGCTTATTAAAATGTTGATTATTTCTTAAATTTTGCAATAACAACTACAGGATTATCTGTCATTTTGATATTTTGAAATTTATGTAGGACAGGACTCATAATTTTAAATTTTTCAGGATTCTTTTCTAACCAACTTACCAAATCATTAGCTTGAATGAGACCTATGAGTTCTCCTCTTGAATTCAAATAGTCAAATGAAAGATCGATGAATCCATCAATATCATTATTAATTCCGGATTTATTATCAACAACCTTAAGTATTTTTAGAGATTTATCATAAAGAGCAAAATATTTATCTCTGCCTAAGTAGAAATTGAATGATATAAATCGTTTATTTTCACAATATTGCGGCAAAGAAATAAAATTTGCCTGCAGTTGTTTTCCGTATGACCACCATTTTGATTCAAACGGGGGGCTGTGTTTTCCTCGGTTGAGCAAAAAGTATGGGAATATTTTGTCGACAGTGATTTGGAATACAGTATCATTGTACATATTCTGAAAGAACAAGTTGTTGTTAAAACGGTAAAAACTGCTTTCGCCTGTTGTAATGACATAATGTTGTTTCGTCTTTAAAATATCTTTATTAGGGAAAATCTTTAATACCTTCCCATTCTCATTAAATATCATTAATGATTTAGGTTCAGTTCCTAAGGCAATTAGAAAATCACATACTATTAAAGAATCATTAATGAACGAATAATTCATAGGAACAGAAGGAGAAACAAAATTATCTTCAAAACCAGGTATCTTTACTTCTCCCCTATAAACTCCATCCATTGTATACTTGACAAGATTCCCATTCCAACCAGAAAAGTAATATGCTGGTAAGATGTCATTAAAAAATCCTATAGTTGATTGGTATTCACCAGGACCTCGGCCACTACGACCAATCTCACGGACCAATTCACCATTCTTCCGGTTGAAAACAAGACATTTATAAGTAGTAATTGTTACTATAAATTCTTTTGTAACATAGACTCTAGGAAATTTATCAATGAGGCAATCATAAGTGGTGGCAAGAGGAATATATGTAATAGATTCAACGAAGTCACTTAGTGAAATATTCTCGGGATGTTCGATCGCTGAAGACAGATCTAAAACAGGGATCTGCTGGCAAAATACACTAGAAAATTGGCAAGCGATAACAAAAAGGGAAACGTAAATAAATTGCTTTTTCATAATAATCAAGTATAGTTAATAATAGTATCTGAGAACCAAATAAAAATATGATATTATTTTTTAAATGCTTATTTGATATAAGACTATCAAATAAGCATTTTTTGAACCTTTTAGATACAGAAGAGCTTCATTAACAAGAACTACCACAATCACAAAAACCACTCCCATATCCACAATGTAAGGCTATAGCCTGAGTCACTGCTGTCCCAGAACTATAGCACCCCGACCAGGCTTCAATAATATACTTACAATTGCAAAGACAAAAGGTACTTCCGAGTACTCCTCCTTTTAATGTTAACAATTCTTCATTCTTTAGGGTCTGTACTGAATTAATATTCATTTTTTTAAGTGTTTTCATTTTAATAAAAATTAAATGTTAATAATTACTATTTTTTGTTGGTTTCAACCTCATATACCATTATATGGCTTGGCTGCCCATCCGGTTAAAACTCTATCTTTGCCATATTACCTCCTTTCTTGTTTTATAAAGGTCCGGGCAGGAAGTCATGGCACAGAGCGCAGAGCTCTAGCCTTCGCCACTGCCTTCGCTGAAACTTCGTCGCGCAAAGCAAGGCTTCGGCTCACAATGCAGAGCTCAGAGAAAACTTCCTGCCCTTCTCTTTCAATTAATGTTAAAATATAGTTATCTTCAATTCTTAATCGTACTTCTTATTGGATTTAAAAATTTATTGATCAGCCTGGTATCTCTGGTAATTATATCTGCAGTCCCATCCATTTCATGTATAAATCTGATTTTCTCACGATAGGTTGATGTCATTCCTTCAGTAAGCTCAATATCAGCACTGAATCCTCCCTCACCAGGTACCTGAGATACTGAATAAATTTTTCCCCTTAATACTCCATATTGCATATAGGGAAATCCCGAGAGTTTAATATTAACCTTTTGCCCAATCTCAATCTTCCCAAAACCGGAAATTGGAATTATTGCTCTAACAACAATGTTTACAGTGCTCGAAGGAATTACTGTCGCGAGTATTTCACCCGGCTTAATTACCTGATTTTCGCTTCTGAAACGGGTTAGTGTAATACTCCCTGCCACAGGACTCTTAATTAGATACCTCTCTTCCCATTGAGAGATTGAATAACGTAATAACTGCAGTGACTCCTCCATACTTAATATATACTGTCTCACTTCCTTGTCGTACTGAACCTGAAGATCGAGCCTATTTTCTTTCATCCTCAGAAAATCGGATTCGTTATTTCTGAGTGAGGCATTAAATACACTGAACGAGTAAAGCTTTTGAATATAAACCTGCCTCGATTTATTAAATTCCTTTGCAGAAAGCGAGTAACTGTCTTTATTGAAAAGCATTGAATCGCGATCGAAACTGTTCTTGGCGAGCGCCAGATCCTCAATAAGAAATTTTTCCTGTTTTATCAGCTCCTTATTATATTCAGTCTTTTTCAACATTTGCTTCTCAAGAAGACTTAATTTGGCAGGAATATACCCTTGTTCGAGATAATCCTTCATTTGCTTCCATCCCTTTTGAAACTGAGAATAGATAC
>CAIMVD010000229.1 GCA_903844815.1 uncultured Bacteroidota bacterium
ACAACTTATAAGCAGTAAAACTCTTGAATTCTCCAGGAAGTTGTACAAGACTAAAGATATTGAAGATCTTTTTGGAATTTCTAAAGGAAAACAGCAGCAGCTAAGGAACAGCAAGGAACTACCATTTACAAAAATCGGGAAAACCATTTATTATTCAAGTGCTGATATTGATCAAATCCTTGAAGCCAATAAATCGACCTTATAACTATGAATGAGCATGTTGTATCTTTCTTCGATTCAGTTATTTCAAAACAAAAGACAGAGGATATCCCAATTGAAATTCTTTTGAATGACATAAGGAACGGAAAATGGGCAAAGCAAATACTTAAAATCCGTTCTACGACTGACAAGAAAGAAAGGGATTTCCTTAAACGCAAGTTGCCCGCATCTACTATTAGCTGCACCACAAATGGTTCACATAAAGCGTCAGATGTCTTATGCCATTCCGGATTAATACAAGTCGATATTGATGATATTAAACCTACTGATGCATATCATTTAAAAGAAGAACTATCGAGGGATCCTCTTATTCATTCATGTTTTTTATCTCCAAGTGAGAAGCTTAAGGGTACAATAAAAATTATTCCTGACATCAAGCTTCAGGCATTGCAAGCTGAATCAATTGCAAAATATTTTCACGAAAAGTACAAGCAGGAAATTGATTTATCATGTAAGGATATTACCAGGTTAATGTTCATGAGTTTTGATCAGGATCTTCGCTTCAATCCAAATTCTTTAGTCTTTGACAGAATAGACAGTTATCCAAAAAGAAAAAATAATTACAATCAGCAACAACTCGAAGCTATCTGTGTAATAGAAGAAATAGAGAAAAAGAGTATTGACATCACCGAAAATTATAATAACTGGATCAAAATTATCTATTCTTTAAGATGCATTTTTGGTGATGAGAGCAAGGAATATATACATCGCGTAAGTATTTTTTATCATGCCTATTCATATCTCGACACAGAGAACCAGATAGAAGCTTGTTTTAAATCAAATGGTGATGGAATTACAGGTAAAACCTTCTTCCACTTTGCCAAACTGCATGGATTTACAATAAAGCAGACAAAGCAAGAGAACAAAGAAGTTGGTCAAATATCTCAAATTACAAGAATCAAAGACTATATAGCCTCAAAATATGAAGTTCGCTTCAACTCTGTTAGTCTTGAAATCGAATACAGAGAAAAAGATAATTCAGGTAAATTCAAACTTCTGAATGAAAATTCACTTTTCATAGAGTTACTTGAAAAGGGATTCTCACTCAGCATTAATACTCTTTATGCTTTACTCAAATCTGATTTTATCATTTCATATGATCCGTTCGAAGAATATTTCAAAAATCTAAGTGCGTGGGATGGTACAGATTATATTGAAAAACTTGCTAATCACATCAAAGCTAAAGACCAGGCAGCATTTAATAATCACTTTAAGAAATGGATTGTAAGGGTTGTTGCTTGTGCACTTTTGCCTGATTATTATAACAAACAAGCTCTTATATTAATTGGAGAAAATCAAAATACAGGGAAATCCACTTTTTGTAGATTTTTATGCCCCCCTACTTTATCTAAATACATTGCTGAAAATATTTCTACCGATAAGGATTCAAGAATCTTATTAGCAAAAAATATTCTAATAAATCTGGATGAACTTGCTTTAATGGGTCGTAGCGACTTGAATTCACTTAAAGCTTACTTCAGTAAAACAATGATAAACGAAAGACTTCCCTGGGGAAGAAATGCAACGATAATACTCCGAAGATGCAGCTTTATTGGTAGTACAAATCAAAATGAATTTCTATCAGATGAGACAGGGTCGGTTCGCTGGCTTTGTTTTGAGATTGATTCAATTGATTGGGACTATAAAACAGGAATTTCAATCGACAAAGTATATTCTCAGGCTTATTATCTTTTAAAAAGCGGGACGTTTAATTACAACATGACTGGAGAGGAAATTCGGGATAATGAAAAACGTAACAGAGATTTTCAATTATCAACTCCTGAAAGAGAGCTTTTAAGAAAGTACCTGGATAACGGGACGATAAGTAAAGAGTTCATGACACCAACCGATATAATGCAAATTATTAATCGCGCTACAGGCAGTCAGTTCGGAATTAATCATATCCAAATTGGAAAAGCATTAAAAATGATGGGGTATAAACGCATTAAGCAAAAAGGGATTTACGGATATAACATGGCAGATAAAAATATTATCTAATGCTAATTTATTTTGACAATACCTTTAATTCATTGAGTTGTTTGATAACAGAAAGGTTTCCAAAGGAAAGCAAGATGGATTCGGGCAGAGCCCGAATCGACCTTGGGGCTTTGCCCAAGAATGACTGATTATAAATACATTAGAAAAATAACTATAACTATTTAAATAACTATTTATTTATCACCTCTCAATAGAGTTGGCCCTTTTGAATCAAAAACATTACTATAAAATAACTATTTATGGCAAAATATGAGACATTAAATGTAAATCCAAAGAGTAAAATATCTATTGATCGACTTGCCAATAAGTTTGAAATGAGCAAGGTAGATCTTGTAGAAAAAATGGTTTTTTACTTCGAGAAAACCGGGTTAAATCCGCAGGATGTAAAGGTTTTAACTGTCGCTGAAGAGTTGAATAAATTCAGAGATACCATAATATCGTTCATGCGAAGACAGGAGAAGGATTTCATTCTTCCCACTTTCGGGAAAATGGATACGCTAATAGTCCGGATGAAGGAGTATATCGATAATGAAGCTCCCAGGAGAGGAGATATCGGAGCGCAAACCAAAAGTAAATCCTTGCTACTTAACGACAATTTTGATGAAAAAAAGGACTTCATAAACACCCAAGGTTCTAAGACCACTAAGGAAGCTATAAATGAGAAAAATGATCTGAAAAATAAAATTGAGAAGTTGGAGCTGATTCAAAGCACAACTCTGAAATATTTCAATAACGTACTGTCCAAGACAGAAGAAAAATCTACCGGACTAAGAAAAATGCCTGTGATCGAGTTGCCTATGGCCGATATAAGAGAATATAAAGAATACACAAAAAAATTATCCCATGTACATAAAGATACATTCCGATAAGAAGGATAATAACAGAAACAGCAGTCACGACCTGGTTAACTATTTAGAGAAGGAGAACCTTGAAAAGAATGACGTTCTGGATCATCAGAAGTTCTTCAATCAGGAGAATCATGATATTTCTTCTTTTACCGTTCAGAACTCTATTGACTCCAATCGTGCAAAGCTTTGCAAGGATGAATCAAAGTTTTATATGCTAACAGTAAATCCGAGCCCGATAGAACAAAAACATATCTGCCGATCCGTATCCGGAAGGAATATTGGAAACGTTTCTCAACTTACAACGAGAGAACTTAAACGGTTTGAGGAAGCGCTAAAATGGTATTCCAGAATTGTAATGAATGAGTATGCAAAGAATTTTAACCGAGGGTTAACAGGGGATAATATTTTATACTTCGGAAAAATTGAGCACAATCGGTACTATGGTAGGGATAGCGAGGATGTAAGAGAAGGACTTAATAAATGCGGTGACAGGAAGGAGGGTCTGCAAAGCCACATTCACATAATTGTATCCCGAAAGGACTTATCTAATAAAATAAAGCTTAGTCCTATGGCCAATGCCCGGAATGCCAAAAACAGGGTTAAAGGTAAAGAAGCTCAGATAGGAT
>CAIMVD010000230.1 GCA_903844815.1 uncultured Bacteroidota bacterium
AAGAATTGGAAAGTCCGGTTAGTGAGCCCGATACTAACCACGGACTTCAGTCCGGGGTTAGCGATGATGCTATGTATGTGGACTTTAGTCCCTCAACTACCTCCGTACTTAAGGCTGGGGTTAGGATAGGCTGATGATAAGGACTTAACGCAGGTGTTAGTGCGATTGTTATTTGTAGAATTGGAAAGTCTGGTTAGAGAACCCAGTTACTAACCCCGGACTTCAGTCCGGGGTTAGCGATCTAATTGTTAATCTGGACTTTAGTCCATAATGCCTTGTGCGTTTTTGAATAGATGATTAAAATAATGCCAATATGAACAACTTCATCAAACTAACCTTCCGCAATCTCACAGCAAAGCCGGTCTACTCCCTGATCACCTTCACAGGCTTCACACTGGGAATCGCGGCCAGCCTCATGATCTATCTCTGGGTCTTCAATGAACTCAGTTATGAGAAGTTTCACCCTGATTACAAAAGGATCTACAGGGTGCTGACCCTGTCAAAACAGGGTGACGAGGTAGTGAAGTCCCCTTCCTGCTACCGACCCGTCCCTAAAACAATGAAGATGGATTATCCCCAGATCGAATATGCAACTTACATCAGCTACGATTCTGAAGACTCTCCCCTTCATACTGAAACAGGAGGTGAAAAAATAGAAGCCCTGGGTTGCTGGACTGATCAGGATTTCTTTAAAATATTCGCCGGATTCAAATTTATTGAGGGTTCTGCTGAAACAGCATTCGCAAAACCAAATTATATTATTCTCTCTGAGAAAACTGCAAAGAAGATATTCGGTAATAAACCGGCGCTCGGACAAATACTTATTAGTGACAAATTTTCCAAAGAGGTATATATGGTAGGCGGCGTTGTAAGAATTCCGGAGCTTAGTCATATCGACTTCGGATATATGCTCTCCGATTTGAACAGCCGTAACTCAGTCTATTCAAATAACTGGCGCGCCAGTTATTGGGTGAGGGTATATATTAAGCTTAAGAAGGATGCGCAAATAGATGACGAATTTAAAAGCGCACTTTCAAACCACATAGAACGCTACTCCAGGATTACTGATAAACTTGTATTCCAGCCTCTTGCCGACATCCATCTTTATTCTGATTACGCGGGTGACTCTATTACCAGAAATCCCGGAAGCTACAGGTACGTCTGGATATTTTCCGGACTTGCATTGCTCATAATTCTCATGGCATCACTTAATTTTTCTGTATTATCAGTGGCGAGGGCATCAGAACGGTCGGTCGAGATAGGGATAAGAAAGGTAACCGGAGGAAGCCGCAGAAGCATCTTTGGTCAGTTCATGGCGGAGTCGGTTTTTCAGACCTTTGCAGCTACTATCTTCGCACTAATCATTGTATGGTTCCTCCTACCGCTGTTTAATTCAATCACGGAAAAAGAGCTGACAATAAATCTTTCAATTCGATTAGTAATTAATCTATTCCTTCTTACCTCAATAGTTGGAATAATTGCCGGTTTATACCCATCACTCTATCTTTCCTCCTTTAACCCAATCGGAATATTCAGAGGTGGTTCAATAACCGGTTCAAAAAGCAATTTCATCAGACTGCTTGTCACTGTACAGTTCACAATAGCTATCTTTTTTATCATCTCGACATCAATTTTCATAAAACAGTTAAACTACATTCAGAATAAGGATCTTGGAATTGATGGTCACAATGTGATTGTAATTTCAACCGGACTCTGGTACGACAATAAGGAATTTAAAGAGGAACTACTTAGTAATCCTAAAATTCTGGGAGTTTCAGCCAGTACCAATGCTCCTATTGAAGGCGGATTTAAAAGAGGTTTGTCATTAAGCCATCTTGGGCGCACTGATACTATTCAGGTTAACCACTTTTTTGTGGATGAGGACTTTGCAAAAACTTATAAACTGACGATGATTAAGGGCCAGTTTCTCGAGATGACCTCCGCCGGTTATTGGGATGAACTCGGGAAAACTCAGAAAGACAAAAAGAATGAGGGCGATTACGCCATCACAATACCTATTGTAATAAATGAAACAGCTGAAAAGATGCTTGGCTTCGATGAAGCGGTCGGTCAGAGGATCGGAGATGATCTGATAGTAGGCGTTGTAAAGGACTTTAATTTCCGATCGCTTCATTACACAATTGAACCGCTGATAATGTCGAACAATCCGGAAGCAATAAGCACAATGAATGTACTTATCACTCAAGGCAATACCTCTGAAACTCTCAATTATATTCGTGATACATATAAGAAACACCGTGATGACAGGGAGTTTTCATATCGCTTTTTTGATGATATTAAAATTGAAAAATATCAGTCTGAAACAAGACTCCGGAACATAACCTTATCATTCGCACTTCTGGCAATAATGATTTCAATATTGGGGATACTTGGAATGACTATTTTCTCAATAGAACGAAGAACAAAAGAGATCGGGGTCCGAAGAGTTGCAGGGGCCACAAATTCAGAGATATTGCTATTGCTTAACAGGGAATTCATAATCTGGGTTGTGGCAGCATTTCTTGTTGCGTCGCCAATTGCCTGGTACACAATGAATAATTGGCTCCAAAACTTTGTTTACAAGACCCATCTCAGTTGGTGGATCTTCGCTTTATCAGGAATAATTGCTTTTGGAATTGCATTAATAACTGTAAATTTACAAAGCTGGCGTGCAGCAAACAGAAATCCGGTTGAAGCACTCCGCTATGAATGATAAGCTTTACCTCCCATGAAAACAACATTTTGTACACTATTACTTTTAATGTCACTTTATCCCTGTATTTTATCACAGGACGGATACTTAGTGTCTGTCTTTAAATTTAAACTGTTGATAACAAGTTCAATACTTTGATAAGTAGATAAAGTACTTTACCCTGATATTTTTAACTTAGGGTCAAAAATAGGAATAAGATGAAACTGTTCAACGATTTTACGATAAAAT
>CAIMVD010000231.1 GCA_903844815.1 uncultured Bacteroidota bacterium
AAGAGAAGTGAGGTGCCTGGCCAGCTGATTGGATCTCTCATTAAGCTCTCTGTAGGTCAACGATGAACTACCCGAAATAACGGCAGTCCTTTCAGACTGAAGTACTGACTGCTCTTCAAAAGAGGTCTGTACAAAACCAGCCGGAACAGCTGTTACAGTGTCATTAAAATCCGAAAGCAGCTTCTTGTCTCCGGACGAAATCAGCGAGAGCTCCGATATCGAAAGTCCGGGATTGGCAACTGCCGACTGAACAAGATGTACAAAGTTATCCTTCAATCGGATGATGGTCTCTCGTTTGAGGATGTCTATATTAAATTCGATCTCTCCTTCAATCTCCCCGTTTTCTTCCCATAAGTACAGAGTAATATCGAATATTGAGGTTCTGTCTTTTACTTTTATACTCTCAGTAGTAATACTTCTCAGCTTTAGCGGTTCACCAAGATTATTCTGCCAGTCAAAAGCTACCTGGAACAATGGATTTGCAGTTGTTGAACGTTCGGGATTCACAATTTCAACTACTTTTTCAAACGGCAGATCCTGGTGAGCCATCGCGTTCATGGCAGCGTCATTCGTCCTCCGGATAAGCTCCCTGATTGTCAGCTGGTTCTCAAACTGCATCCTGACAACCACTGTGTTGACGAACATCCCGAAGATATTCTCGAGTTTTGAATGAGGCCGGTGAGCAACAGGCAATCCGATATTCAAATCGTCCTCTCCCGAATATTTATTCATTTGTAATCCGAAGAGACTAAGGATTCCTGTAAACACTGAAGCTCCTTCCGATTTGCATAGTTGCCTCAGCTTATCTGATGTTGCAGATGAAAGCCTGACTGAAACAATATCCCCGCGACCGGATGATTCGTTGGTTCGCTGGAAATCATACGGGAATCCGAGTATTGGTGAAGATCCTTCAAGATTTCTTTCCCAGAACTCCCTTGATTCTGCTTCCTGCAGTGATCCAGTTGAATTTTTTTCCCACCCGGCATAGTCGTATTGCTGATATTCCAATGCTTTAAGGGCAGGCTGTTTTCCGCCAGTGAGACTGTTATAGATTTCATTCAGGTCATTTGCAAATACGCCCCACGACCAGCCATCGAAAATAATATGATGGATACTTATCCTGAAATAGTATTCATTCTGCCCCCCGGTAATGAGATAGATCCTGTAAAGCGGGCCATTGGCAAGATCGAAAGGCTGAACAGAATCTTTATTAAAGACTTCCAATACCTTATCTCTTCTTTCGTTCTCCGGCAAAGCAGAGAAGTCGAGCGATGTAATTTTTACTTCTGACTGCACTATTTCGCAGTATGGCTCACCATCGACCTGCCTGATCACCGAGAACAAAACATGATGACGATGGAACAGGATGTCTAAACTCTTCTTGAAAATTTCAGCATCAAGCGGTCCGGAGAACCGGTAACTGAAAGGTATGATATAGGTAGGAATATCCGGTCTTAATTCCGAGATAAGCCATAGCCTCTGCTGGTTGAATGTCAGAGGAAGGTTAGTAGTCTGGGTCAGATGAACCAGTTCAATGGCTTTTCCTATTGTCTGTGTCTGGCTGTCGATATATAACCCCTGTTGAATTATTGTCGGATAACCAATAAAAGCCTTGAATGTCATTGTAAGTCCAAGCTCTTCCTTGATCTTATTCAAAATCCTGATTGCAAGAAGGGAGTTGCCGCCAATGTCAAAAAAGCTCCTCGATGGAGAGAGGTTCCTTGTTCTAAGGATACCCTCCCAGATACGCATCAGTTTCTGCTGAGTAGGCGTCAGATCGAAGAATTCTGTTTCTGACTCCTTTTGTTTTTCACCTTCTTCGAGGATGAGGGCTTTCTTGTTGATCTTTCCGTTCGGCAGCCTCGGGAAACCCGGCGACGACTGGTAAAATGAGGGTATCATGTAACCCGGAAGATTCTGCGACAACGCTCCGGAGATCTCCTCTGCTG
>CAIMVD010000232.1 GCA_903844815.1 uncultured Bacteroidota bacterium
ACTCAAGGAAGAAAAAATTAAAAACCTTGAAAAACAATTAGCCCGTTTAAAGCAAGCTGCATGAGGCTGGTGAAAAGTCCAGTTGATAATCAAGATGTTGAAAAGAGTTATATAGGAGACACAAAGACGCTAAGGTTCACAAAAAGCTTAATATAAACGAATTACCTTGGCATGTCTTCGTGCCTTTGCGCCTTGGTGGCAAAAAAGACTTTTCCGAGAAGTTCAATAAAAAATACTATCAGGAATTACTCCTTACGATACCCCACTAAAAAAGGTCATATCTCAGTTCCTGAAATACAATGAGATTCCTCCTTTGTGCTGTCTTAGAAAGCTGAAACAGCACCAGCGAGGGATCTCAATTTGGTATTAATCCCTGCTTTTATTCAAACATTCCTGCCTTATTGCCTTTAGAAACAAATATTCCTTAGTTTTTATGTCCCTCAGATTTCATAAAGGCTTGTTTTAGGTTTATATTTGTTATATGATATCCTTTATTCTGAATAACCAGCTTATACTTTCTGATTTACTTTCAGGAAGTTCATTGCTTGATTTCATCAGGTATGATATGGATCTTCCGGGTACAAAATGTGGTTGCCGGGAGGGGGATTGTGGTGCCTGTACTGTTCTCGAAGGAACGTTTTCCAATGGCAGGTTAAGTTATAAAAGTATCGTTTCGTGTCTGACGCCTCTTGCAAATGTGCACGGTAAGCATATCGTCACAATTGAAGGATTAAACATGCAGCATCTCACACCGATACAAAATGCTGTTGTAATGAATTCTGCAACCCAATGCGGTTTCTGCACTCCGGGAGTGGTTATGTCATTAACTTCATTTTGTCTTTCATCCTCGAAACCTGAGCTTGCAGGAGCTGTGGCATCTGTCAGCGGCAATATTTGCAGATGCACCGGCTACAAGTCGATTGAGAGAGCCGCCGCCGAAATATCAGGTCTTATTCACGACAAATCCATAACCGATCCTGTCGCATGGCTTGTCGGAAATAAATTCCTTCCGGAGTATTTTCTTACTATAACAGAAAGACTAACTCTTATTCCTCCTCACAGTACAGTTAACTTAGAACAGGAAAGTCTGCTTTTAGCCGGAGGTACCGACCTCATGGTAAAAAGAGCCTCAGAACTTTTAGAAAAAAACATCACAACACTGTCTGACCGAATAGATTTAAAGGGTATCACCTCATATGCCGGAAGGTGTAAAATCGGAGCTTCTTCCACCATTACAGAAATTGCAGATTCGAAGCTAATAACTGAGAATATTCCCGGATTTGCCTCTTTCATGAAACTAATTGCATCCGAACAAGTCCGCAATACAGGCACCCTAGCCGGCAATATTGTAAATGCCTCTCCAGCAGCCGACCTGACAATAATTTTTCTTGCGCTGGGAGCATCTCTGACAATTGCAGGAAAAAATGACCGGCGACGCATTTTACAGTTGAAAGAGTTTTTTAAGGGTTACAAAATTACAGATCTGGGTAAGGATGAATATATCAGCAGTATCAGCTTCAGACTGCCTGGGAAACCTGCTTTGTTTAATTTCGAAAAGGTCAGCCGGCGTACTCATCTCGATATTGCAAGTGTAAACAGCGCCATAAGCATTACTACAGAAGGAGAATTAATTACAGGATGCTTACTCTCGGCTGGTGGTGTAGCTCCTGTTCCCCTCTTCCTTGAAAGAACCTGTGCTTTTCTTGAAGGTAAAACACTCACTTCTGAGAATATTGTTGCGGCTGGTTCAATAATTCAGGAAGAGATATCTCCTATAAGCGATATCAGGGGAAGCCTTGAATATAAGAGACTACTAATGAGGCAGCTCTTCTTTGCTCATTTCATTAAATTTTTCCCCGGAATCTTTAATTTAGAAGAACTTACACAGAGAGGCACAGAGGGAACACAGAGGGACACAGAGTCTTACTAAGTACAATTTGTTTATAATGAATAACATCGACTCTTCATCACACGTGACCGGCAAGTCGGTTTATCTCGATGACATCCCTGTCCTCAGAGGCACTCTTTATGGCGTTGTCGTCACCTCTCCCGTTGCCCATGGGAAAATCAGGAATATTGATTTTTCTGCCGCAGCTGCCCTGCCCGGAGTAGAGAGAATCTTTTCGTGGAAGGATATCCCGGGCAAAAACCAGATCGGCGGGATCATCGAAGATGAACCTCTTTTCGCTGAGCATGAGGTAGATTATTGCGGCCAGCCTGTCTTGCTTATTGTTGCCTCAGATAAAAGTACAGCCCGAAAAGCCTGCAATCTTATAAAACTTGATATTGAAGAGGAAGCAGCTCTTACCGATCCCCGCGAGGCGAAGGAAAAGGGGATGCTGCTCATACCACCGAGAACATTCAGAACCGGAAATACTGAATCCGCCTGGGCCAGGTGCAAGTATGTTTTTGAAGGAAGAACGGAAACCGGCGGTCAGGAGCACCTGTACCTTGAAACGCAGGGTGCTTATGCCTATCCGGTTAACGGAAACAGTCTGAAGATCTTTTCTTCCACACAGGGTCCTGCAGCAGTACAGAAGACAATCGCGAAAGTTCTTGGGATACCCATGCACAGAATCGAAGTTGACGTGGAAAGGCTTGGTGGCGCTTTTGGCGGCAAGGAGGATCAGGCTTCGGGATTTGCTGCCATGGCGGCTCTGGCTTCATTTTTGACGGGCAAGCCCGTAAAACTCGTTCCGGAAAGGTGGGAAGACATCTTAATGACAGGAAAAAGACATCCTTACAGCTCCGATTTCAAAATAGGACTCTCAGAGGACTTTAAAATCATAGCATACAAAGCTGCACTTTATCAGAACGGGGGTGCCGCGGCCGACCTCTCCCCTGCAATCATGGAACGAACGCTTCTGCATTCAACAAACGCCTATTTCATTCCGAACAGTGAGGTAACCGTTTTCAGCTGCAGGACAAACCTGCCTCCCAACACAGCTTTCAGGGGCTTCGGAGCTCCGCAGGGAATGTTTGTCATCGAATCCGCAATAGCAATGGCAGCAGAAAAACTGAATGTCCCGGCAAGGTTGATACAGGAGAAAAACCTCCTTGCTGAAAACGATCGCTTCCAATATGGACAGGCTGCAACCGATGTAAATATTGGAATCTGCTGGGAAACAGCTCATAAGTTATTCGAAACTGAAACTCTGGAAAGAGAAATTGACCTTTTTAACGAGAACAACCATCTGACAAAGAAAGGAATGGCTTTAATGCCAATCTGCTTCGGGATCTCATTCACGAAAACTCCTATGAACCAGGCACGTGCCCTGGTCCACATCTTCCAGGATGGCAGTATCAGTATAAGCACGGGGGCCGTTGAAATGGGACAGGGAGTAAACACCAAGCTCTCGCAGATAGCCGCTGCCGTATTCTCGGTTGATATCGGAAGAATAAGGATGGAGCCGGTTAATACGACAAGGACAGCCAATACCTCACCGACAGCCGCAAGCACCGGCGCCGACCTTAACGGAAATGCACTTCTGTCGGCCTGCAACGAACTCCTCGAGAGATTGAAAACCGCCGCAGGAGAAGTTCTGGGATATAATCCTGTTGATATAATGATTATTGATGAAAAGGTATTTGCATCGGGCAAGAGTACTGACCTGAATTGGGAAAAGCTTATTGAAGCTGCTTTCCTGAAAAGGATCTGTCTTACCGAAAACGGACATTATGCAACACCGCTAATCCATTTTGACAAGAATAAGGAGAAGGGACACCCATTCGCCTATCACGTCTATGGAACAGCAGTGGTTACCGTTACTGTTGATTGTCTGAGAGGCATATATAGTGTCGATGAGGTGCTGATTGTACACGACTTCGGAAACAGCCTGAACCAGACGATTGATACCGGACAAGTTGAGGGTGCTGTGGTAATGGGCATCGGCTGGATGACAATGGAAGAGATCCTGTTTGACATGAAAGGAAAGTTACTCTCAAACAGCCTTTCGAACTACAAGGTACCTGATATCTACTCTGCGCCGAAAACCATAAAGTGCCATGCCCTTGAAACTGAGGGACCACGGCTGGCCATCATGAAGTCGAAAGCCATAGGAGAGCCACCCTTTATGTATGGAATAGGTGCTTATTTTGCCCTGCGCAATGCCGTTAAAGCGTTTAATCCGAAAAGCGGGATCGGCTTTAAAGCACCTCTGACGCCTGAAAAGATTTTAATGAACCTGTACAATAGTTGAGCATTTTTAGTATATTGTTATTTAATTAACACACCCTCTTCCATGCCCGTCAAATTCCAACCGGTCCCTCTTAATCAGTTGCTGCAGATCATTCTGAATGAGTACGACAGCAATGGTTCGATATTTGGGATCCCTGAGGAACTTTTTTACAAACCGCACTTAAACAGAACTCTTGCAACTGACATTTTCGGCCATAACCTGGACTCTCCTTTAGGAATTGCTGCAGGTCCCCACAGTCAGCTGACTCAAAACATTGCAGGCGCCTGGCTCACCGGGGCACGCTATATTGAGTTGAAAACCATTCAGACTCTCGATACTATTGAGGTTTCAAAACCCTGCATCGACATGCAGGACGAAGGCTACAACTGTGAATGGTCGCAGGAACTGACCATAAAAGAGAGTTTCGACGAATATCTTAATGCCTGGATAATTATTCATATCCTGAACCACAAATTCGGATGGCCGTCCGAAACAGGAACCATTTTCAATATGAGTGCCGGTTACAACATGGAAGGCATCCTTCAGGATAACGTTCAGTGGTTTTTTGATAAAATGAGCTTCTGCGGCACTGATATCAAATTAAAATCCAGGGAACTGGAAACAGTCTATCCCGAAGTTGACAGGGTCGTTATTCCATCCACCTTGTCGGACAACATCACCCTCTCAACAATGCACGGATGCCCGGCAGGAGAGATCGAGGAGATTGCAGCGTACTTCCTTGAAAAAAGAAAGCTGCATACCCTCGTGAAACTCAATCCTACGCTGCTGGGAAAGGATGAAGTCAGGAAAATACTTAACGGAAAACTTGGTTTTAAAACTGTTGTGCCTGATTCGGCCTTCGCTCACGATCTTAAGTATCCCGATGCCGTAGAAATGATCAGGTCTTTGAAGGAAACTGCACAAAAAAACGGCAAGCAATTCGGACTTAAACTGACCAACACCCTCGAATCGGCAAACACAAGGAACGTTTTCGGCAAGGAACAGGAGATGATGTACATGAGCGGAAGACCCCTTCATCCAATATCTGTATCTCTTGCCAGTAAACTGCAAAATGATTTCCAGGGAGAACTTTTGCTCTCTTTTTCAGCCGGAGCCGATGCATTCAATATACCGGAACTGGTATCATGCGGATTCAGGACCATAACCGTCTGCTCTGACCTGCTGAAGCCCGGCGGATACATGAGGATAAAACAATATTATGATGTACTGAATGAAAATTTCTCAGAAGCAAAGGCAGGGAACATTAATGAGTTCATTCTGAAATCCTCCGGAGGAATCGATTTAATTGAAGCTTCAAAAAAGAACCTCGCAGATTATGCGTCCATCGTTTCAGAATCAAAAAGATACAGCAGAAACTATTATAAAGAACCTGATATAAAGTCAGTCCGCAATCTGGCTTATTTCGACTGTATATCGGCTCCGTGCCGTGACACCTGCCCTGCCGGTCAGGACATTCCAGACTATATGTATTATACTTCGATGGGGATGCCGGAGAAAGCTCTTGAAACTATCCTGAGAACCAACCCCTTTCCTTCGGTAACAGGAAGGGTTTGCGACCACCTGTGCCAGGACAAATGTACACGTAATAATTATGATGAATCGCTTCTGATCCGGGAGGTAAAACGTTTCGTATCGGACTATGATGTACCGGGAATATTTCCGGTACTGAAAAACGGGAAAAGTGCAGCTATAATAGGTGCAGGTCCTGCAGGTCTCACCTGTGCCTATTATCTGTCTCTCGCAGGCTTTGATACAGAGGTGTTTGAATCACATTCAGAAGCCGGCGGAATGGTACGGTTTGCAATTCCCGGATTCAGGCTAAGCAACGGGGCTATCACAAAAGATATTCAGAGGATTAAACAAACCGGAGTGAAAATTCACTATAACTTCACTGTTGACAAGGAGAAATATCAGTCACTGAAAAGTAATTTCGACTATGTCTTCATAGGAACAGGCGCCTGGATTACTTCAGGATTAGACATTGAAGGATCAGACAGTAACGGTGTTATTGACCCGCTTGAATTTCTTTTTGCAGTGAAGGAAAAGAAGGAAACGAATATCGGAAAAAATGTTATTATCATTGGTGGCGGAAACAGCGCCATGGATGCTGCCCGGACGGCTTATCGCCTGGTTGGAAATAATGGGAAGGTTACTGTTGTTTACAGACGCACACTAAATGAAATGCCCGCCGATCAGGGTGAAATAAAGGCTGTTCTCGAAGAAGGAATTGAGATTATGGAACTTGCAGCACCCGAAAAGATCATCGCAGATAATGGCAGGGTCACCGGAATTCTTCTGTCCAGGATGGAGCTCCGGGGCACCGACCGGAAAGGAAGACCTGCTCCGGTAAGGGTTGAAGGCTCGGAATTCACTGTTGATTGCGATACGGTAATTCCTGCTACAGGACAGAAGCCTGACCTTGGCTTTGCGTCAGTGGATATTGAAGATGCCCCGGCTTCTCTCTACAGTACCAAATCAGAAAATACATTTATAGGAGGCGATGCCCTGAGGGGTGCGTCAACGGCTATTAACGCAATCGGTGATGGAAGAAAGGCAGCTGAAATGATAATGAAGGCTGCGGGTATTGATTTCCGGATCGATAAACAGGTATCTGACAGGAACCATTCTTTAAAGGATCTTATGATCAAACGTGCCAAACGTGCATACGCTCCTGCAATTACTGAACCTCCTCCCGGTGAACATAATTCTTTTACGCTTATAAATGAGAGTCCCGTGAAAGAGGAGATTATTAAGGAAGCCGGACGCTGTCTTTACTGCGATGAGATTTGTAATATCTGCACCACGGTCTGCCCAAATTTTGCCAACTACTCCTATAGTGCAAAACCTGTTGTCTACAAGCTCAATAAAGTCATTGTCGGTGAAGCCGGAAAACATGAAATAGTTGATGACATCTTTTTTAAGTTAACCCAGAAATATCAGATTCTGAATATTGCCAATTTTTGCAACAGTTGCGGTAATTGCTCAACATTCTGCCCGACATCAGGAGCCCCGTATTTGGACAAACCAGGTTTTTTTCTCACAAGGTCATCCTTCGATGCTGAAAAAGAAGGGTACTATGTTGATACTTTTGCCGGCAGGCGAACCCTCATTCATAAAACCCAGGAAGAAACGGCAACTTTATCAGAATCAAACAGTCAGTTTATCTATGAAACTGAAAATGTTTTAAGTAAGTTTAACGCTGATGATTTCAGAATGATGGAGATAGAAATTAAAAACAGTTTTACAGGAGAAATAAGGTTTGAAAATGCAGCCTTAATGAGCATCCTGCTGAAAGGAACAGAAAACCTGGTTTTCAGCTGAACATAGGAAAAAAGCAGATCTTAATTTAATGGCGTTTAGTTAAAGAATATTATTACCAAATATGGAACGAGTATTGTACCACCGGGACCACTCTACAATTATTGTGTTTTACCCCCCAACCCCCCAAGGGGGGATTTAAGAACACCCCCCCTGGGGGGTTGGGGGGTAAAAATATGGAGTAAGAAACTAATTATCCGGGATTAACTAAACGACATTGAATCTTAAATTATCTGACAGGAAGAATTAATATTACAACAAAGGATTTAAAATGATAGAACTTATCGACGCGGTCACAGATGAAAAGGCGCTGGAGAATGCTGTAAAAAGGTTCAGGGAAAGAGGTATTATCCTTCCTACGTTTGAGCAGCAGCAAAACCCGGAACTTATTCCTTCACAAATTAAGGAAAAACTGAAGAATATAGGTTTATGGGAAGTGAATCCTCTGAATCTTTTCAGGATAACCTGGAAAAATGAGCCCGTTGAAAGAGGCGGTCTTTTCGGAAATGTGAATTTTATTGAATTACCGCAAAAGCTTACCGGGGTTAATGCCAGAATAGTTCTTCTCATAGGAAAATGGTTCCCGACAGGCGCTCATAAGGTTGGAGCGGCCTACGGATGCCTGGCTCCGAGAATTACCACCGGAGGGTTCGATCCTACCTGTCAAAAAGCCGTCTGGCCATCAACGGGGAACTACTGCAGGGGCGGAGCCTTCGACTCGAAGGTTATGGGGACCGAATCCGTAGCTATACTTCCCGAGGGGATGAGCAGCGAACGTTTTGCCTGGCTTCGCGATGTTATCGGATCGGAAGTTATCGCAACACCCGGCAGTGAATCGAATGTTAAGGAGATCTACGACAAATGCGATGAGATAAGAAAGACAAGACCCGAGTGTATAATATTCAACCAGTTTGACGAATTCGGCAATGCCGCCTGGCATTATAATACCACAGGAAGGGCTGTTGAGGAGGTTTTTAACTTACTGAAAGGAGAAAACGGAAAGCTGGCGGCTTATATCTCGGCAACAGGGTCTGCCGGAACCATTGCTGCAGGCGACTATCTCCGGACAGTTGCACCTAACCTGAAAGTGGTGGCATCCGAAGCGCTCCAGTGCCCTACCCTTCTTATGAACGGTTTCGGATGTCACAGGATCGAAGGCATCGGCGACAAGCATGTTCCCTGGGTTCATAATGTGAAAAATACAGATGTTGTAACAGCAATCGATGATGAGGATTGTATGAGAATACTTAGGCTTTTCAACGGGCAGAAGGGACATGAATTCCTTAAATCAGAAGGGATCGGCATTGAAACAATAAGTAATCTCCATCTGATAGGAATATCCGGAATCGGCAACATGTTATCGGCCATTAAGACTGCAAGGTATTTTGAGATGACCGCTGACGATATAATTTTCACAATCGCTACCGATTCAGCCGATATGTACCGGTCGAGAATTGAGGAACTTGCCGGGGAACGTGGAGAATACACCACGCTTCAGGCTGCCAGGGACTTTGAGAAATGCATCTGCGGCACAAGGACCGACAACATGAAGGAGTTGACTTATTATGAGAGGAAAGCCATTCACAACCTTAAGTATTTCACCTGGGTGGAGCAACAGGGAAAATCACCGGAGGATCTTAACCAGCTTTGGGACGACAGAAAGATCTGGCCCAGTCTTTTTAAACAAACCTTACGTTGGGATGAGCTGATCAACAGCTTTAACAGCCGTACCGGGCTATTGTCAAAATCAGGAAATTAAAACGTTGAAAACATGCATGATCCGAGATTCATATATAAGTGTACCGATTGCGGAAAGGAGTTCAGCACCTCAGAGGTAATGTATCTTTGTCCTGCCTGCAGCCGGCAAAACACTGCAAACGCACCGTTGTTCGGTGTCCTGGGAATATTATATGATTATGACCATATTAAAAAAACGACTCCTGAATTTGACGATCTTAAAAGAAATAATTTTGCCTCCCTCTTGCCGATCAGGAATATTGAAAACCTTCCATCGTTGAGGGTCGGCAATACTCCTCTGTACTCTTCAGTCCGACCCGATGGAAAACCATTGCCATTCAGGGTACACCTGAAGGATGATTCGCAAAATCCAACCTGGTCGTTTAAGGACAGGGCTTCGGCGCTGGTTTCGGCCTATGCGATGGAGAATAAGCTCGATACAATAGTTACAGCCTCTACCGGCAATGCAGGCTCATCAATAGCAGGAATCTGTGCTTCTCAAAACCAGAAGGCAGTCGTCATTGTGCCCGAAAAGGCTCCTGTTGCAAAACTCACCCAGATAATCATGTACGGAGCCACAATTGTGCCCATAAAAGGTACTTACGACGAAGCTTTCGACCTGAGTATTAAAGCCACCGGAGAATTCGGATGGTACAACAGAAATACGGCATATAACCCGCTTACGGTTGAAGGAAAGAAAACTGTTTCGTTCGAGATTTTCGAACAACTACAGTTTAAAGTACCCGAAAGGATCTTTGTACCTGTTGGTGATGGTGTTATAATAGCTGCAGTTTATAAGGGTTTTGAGGATCTGCTGAAACTCAATATGTTCGACAGCATGCCTGTTGTTGTGGCCGTTCAGGCCGAAGGCAGCGACAACCTGGTTAGAAATCTCAACAGCGAATATTTCAGGATAATACAATCGGTTACAGTCGCTGATTCAATATCTGTGGATGTGCCAAGAAATTTCCACATGGCACGGAAGTTTATCCATAAGTATGAAGGAGAAGCTATTACAGTCTCGGATGAGGAGATTATTGCGGCTTCCTCCGTACTTTCAAAAAGCACCGGACTATTTGCAGAACCTGCAGGAGCTGCCGCTTTCGCGGGTCTGCTCTCATATATTCAGGATGGAAAAATCGGTGATGATTCCGATAATGTGGTGTTACTCACCGGAAGCGGACTCAAGGATCTGAAACCGCTGACAACAAAATTAAGTATTCCGCAAGCTGTTGACCCTTCAATTGAAAACCTGAAAAAACTGAGGATATAATCGGATTAATCCTCATCGCAACCTTTATGACCTTCTAAAGTATATTTATGCACTTTTTGTCAGAAAAATCCATCGTTCCGCCTGTCGGAATTTTCAGAAATGATAGCAAATAATATCAGACCTGTCGGCACTGGGTATGACCGGATTATTGGTATCGCCATTCTTCTTTCCAAGTATTTTGAATGGACTGCAAGGGTCCCTGATTCATATTTTGAACAGAGCTGACAGGTTTCCAAAACCTGTCAGCTCTGTTTTCTTCTAAAACCTGTCACGTTTCCCCGAAAGGCAATTCCCTTTGCTTTCAATTTTTTGCTTTAGTGAAGTTCAAACCAACTCATCCTCCATCCACTCCACTATATTTCTCTCATCGCGCGAAAAGTTGATGCCGATAAGTGTAATGGGCTTGCCATCGGTTAGATAAGGTGCAGCATAACCCTTTTCTTTGATCTGGGCAATGGCAACAGAGGCCGGTTGGTCCATTTTGAATTCGAAAATATAGATATGGTTCCGGTTCACGATAACAGCATCGATGCGGCCATTGTTCATGTGCACTTCATTGTGGATTTCGGCGCCCAACAACCTGAAAAC
>CAIMVD010000233.1 GCA_903844815.1 uncultured Bacteroidota bacterium
TGTCCGGGACAAATTCTTTGGTGTTCGAATCAGTATTTTCAATCCCTAAAAACAACCATTTTGTTAATATCAAATCCTGATGAGTATTCGTGTCATTTTTCTTCTGGCAACTGTCAAAAGTAAAAAAAACAAGCAATAATACTGGAATAATTGTTTTCATAATCACGTTGGTTTTCATACAAAATTAATTAAAAAAGTAAGACTAAAATATTCTGATTGAGATTTTAAATTCTCACAATTAGTTATTTTTTATTATAAGCTGCTGAGTAGTCCTATTTCCCCCATTACTAACTTCAATTAAATAAGCACCATCTCGCAAGTTAACCAAAGGAATATTAAAACTATTTCCACTCCGAGTTGCAGTATACACTAGAGAACTCTTACTATTATAGATATTGATTCTGTAGGTTAATGATTCAGAATTTTGATTCTCAACAATATTGGTACTATCTGATGAAATCAAAGTAGAGTTTTCATTTATATTAATTGTAACATCTGTAGAAGCGGGGTTTGGATATAAAACCATGGATAATGAACTAGGGCAGCCATAGGTTTTTTTAGACAGATAAAAACTGGCATTAGTTCCAGTTCCGCATGAATTTGTCGATCTGCAAGTTATACTAAAACCAGTCGAACTTGTTGGAAACGTAAAGTCTAACTGGTTTGTACCAACCATATAAACAATTCCAGCCGGAACAGTCCAAGTTGCTGATCCTGCATTTCCTCCAACTGGTGTCACAGTTAAATAGTGATTACCAGGACATACCGCCATATTTGAAGAAGAGACTCCATCAATTTTCTGATTTGTTATTTGAGGTGTACCAACCCAAACGACATATTTCGGAACTTTAACAGTATCACAAGTTGTTATAATGGTTGGTTGTACCCAACCTGCGCTATTTGCAGCAAATACAGATGCGAAAACTGCAGTATTACCGGTAGCTGACACTAGAGATAAATTATCACTTTTATCCCAGGTTAATATACTACTACCGGTCGGTAAATTGTTTACAGTGAATGTTGTTCCAGAAGAGCATACCAAGGTTGAACCTGAGACATAAAATAAAAAAGCACCATCTAAAGCTGATTTTCCGGAATTAATTGGATCTAACCAGTCCTTTAGTCTTGTAGCTGATGTCCCTCCTCCTAACCAGGATTTAGAAATCTTACCATACGTACTTTTTTCACTATCATTACAAAAAATATCATTTCCACCATGAATTTGACCTATAACGTGATGATTTAGATCATATAGAGGGGCACCTGAAGAACCATGTTCAACCGTACCAACTGTATAGTCGGTAACCTGCCAGAAATATTGAGAAACGGTTGACGGATTTTCGTCGTCTCTTGAGATCTTTTTCACATCTCCAGAAGGATGATGAATACAGGTGACAGGAGCACAATTTGTGTTTCCTGAATTATCCCAACCATTAAAATAAGCTGGAGAACAAAAAGATGGAGTAGAGCTTAATTGAACTAGAGTAAAGTCAGAAGTACTCCAAGTTGATTTCAATGTCGATACAGAAATACTATTCGAGATACTGCCGTCTGGGCCATTACAATATGGACTATCATAGTTAAAAACATATACAGAATTTGCTGCCTCGGAGTTTGTGCTTATGCAATGGTTAGCCGTGAGTACGTAAGGAATTCGATTATTTGAAGTATTATTCATTAGTGACCCAGTGCATAAATATGTATTATCTATTAATATTCTACATACTGATAACTTTTCATTTTGCCAATTTACTCCTTCAGGACAATTAATATCCACGTTGCAGGACTGTGAGGTTCTAAATTGACCATCATAGTTAGCTGCACTGTCAAATACATCTCTGTATGCATGCCCAACTCTCCCTATTACAACTTCTCCTGAGAATGATACGTCTCCCGGTTCGTAATATTCTATGGTTAAGTCGTCACCATTTATTGGTTGTACAGGCAAAATTTTATCTTCATTATTATTTTCCTCTGTAAAAGCACCAAGTTTTTGAGATTTATCAGTATTATAAATAAATAACTCCGCACCAAAAGGAACATTAAATTTCTTAAAAGTGACATTCAACGAATGAGCACCCTGTGACAATATTTTGATTCTCCAAATTTTGTTATTATTATCTAAAACTTCAGCCAACCCTTCCTTTTTAATATCTATAATAGTATCGAAAGCAATTGCAAATCTTAAAGGCTTATCAAAATGCCCCTCAGATTCTTTATCTTCGAGCAGAAGCTTGTTAATATCAAATTTTGGCATTACTATAATAGGAATGTTATCCGATTTCCGCAAGCTCTTAAATTGTTCGCTCGGAATTTGCCTCAGTTTTTGAATTTGAGAGAATAAAGGTAATGTTAGAATACAAAGAAATACGACTAAACTTGAAAATTTAATAATAGATTTCATGTTAATTAGGTATTAAAATTAAAAATCAATTTTAAAATTGTCTTAAAAAACCGGCCCAGTACCTTTACCCTTAATCTCCAAGAGGAGAAGGCCGGTTTTTAAGCTTTTACCTGTCTGGGTGGTCCCATAGTAGGCAGGTGTTAAAAGTCAAAAAGTAAGTTTAAGGATAGTGACCTGAGTCAAACATTAAATGCGATTTACTAATGCCGATATTGTTTCCAAAATCGGTAGTTGTTAATCTCCTTAAAATATTGCATGAGTCAGATTTATTCATGTATTCTGCCATTTTGAGATTAAAATTCAGCATGTTCAATCAAAATATTAAGCATTTACTCCTCGATGTCAAATGTTCCTGACAGCGTTCCATAATAATGAATCATCAGCAGCTGGTATTCTCCTGCAGGGATGGCAAGCTGGATATTACAGGTATAATCCGGTATGTTTGATGTGATGCTTCCCTGGTAGACTATATTTCCTTCTGAATCGATAACAAGTACTGTCAGATTTGAGAGGGGCATGGCAAGGTAGATTGAAAGTGTATCCCCTTCAATATAGGCTGCAGGAGGTGGCGGTACGAGTGTGCGTACTCCTTTTGTGTCCCAGGTACCCAGGGTTGGAATTGAATCGGCAAACAAAAACAA
>CAIMVD010000234.1 GCA_903844815.1 uncultured Bacteroidota bacterium
AGGTGATTTTAACAGGGAAGCCAGTTGAAATAAAAAGAAAAAACAAGGTCTTGAAAATTATTATTGAGCAACCAAAATTAAAGCTTGCTAACCTAAAAAAAAGGGAAGTTATGAACTGCAAGCCTGATGAAATAATATACAACGATTGGGAGAAGGAGTGGAAAGCATGATTTTTTTAGATACACATGTGGCAATTTGGTTATATTCTAGTCAGCTTGAGCTTTTTAACCCAAAAGTATTAAAATTGATAAATACAGAACAGGTTTGTATTTCACATATTGTAAAATTGGAAATCCAATACTTGTATGAAATCAAAAGGGTAAAATATGAACCGGGACTTATCATAGATACGCTAATTGATGAAATAGGATTAATGTTTAGCGATAATAACTTTGAAAGCATTGTAAGACAGGCAATACATCTATCCTTTACCCGTGACCCTTTTGACAGGATTATTGTTTCGGATGCCTCAATAAATAATTCTAAGCTGATCAGTAAGGATAGAAATATTAAAAAGCATTATATAAATACAATTTGGTAATCTCACAAACGCAACTCTTTTCACGACATCTGCAATGTTTTCGGGAACGATGGCAGGGTTCAATAGCACACCGTACGCGTAAATCAGCGCAATAACTGCCGGAACGATCAGATACTTCGAATGCAGGTACCACAGTTTATTGAAAAGGGCATTCCTTATTTTGCATAAGAACCGATTAGCCCTGAAAATAAGCGGATATTTCATGAACAGATCAAACCACCGGCAATATTTTTCAGCAGCAACAGAATGGCGCCCACCAGTTATCTTAAGATCCATAATCTTACCTGCAATTGCAAAATATGACGATGCTCTTGCCCTTAGGGAAGGATCAATATTTACCTCTCATTCGGGATATTTAAGCAAAAGCATGTAAAGATCAAATACCTCCTCATCGATGCTGTTCTCAGGAGATATCCCCTGTCATTAATATGAGTATGAATGAAATTATGAATGATCCGGTGTTCTACCGAAGGCACAAAACTCCCCTTTATAGCAGTTCATAGGCCAGATATGAATGGTTATCGAGCGTCACAAAATCATCCGAAAGAAGATCAAACCCGTTGTGAAGCTTTGAACCAGGCAGCGAAACAATCGTCAACCGGAGTAATTAAAATTTCATTATTGAGATCGGTTATCATGGCCGTTAAAAATTCACCTTTTTGTATACTATTTCCGAATCCATTAAACCGAAACTGGTTACACAGAGGAAAGCAGGCGTACTATAGTCCTTAGTACTAAGGAATACAGAGTTTTGCTCTGCGATACTGTGTAACCAAAAAGTTTCCGTTTATTTTGTTTTAATGCCAAACCTGAATATTGTTATACTGGCCGGATCAACCTTAAGTTTTGATGAAAATTCTGAAGCAGTTGGTCCCTCGATTTTAACAACTGGTTCTCTTCCAGGCTCGTTTGCCGACATAACATCAGGGGCAATAACCCTCCATATTTCGGCTTGCCCTGAAACTTCGGCGCCTGTGATTGAAAGAGGGAACTCAATTGCATCGAAGGTTGGGTTAACAACTGAAATTGTAAGGGTGTCTCCGTTGGATGTCAGTGTCGCCCCTATATCGAGGGGACGAATTTCTCCGCCTATCTCCACCGGAATGAACCCGAACTTTTGCCTGTACAGTTTAAGAACCTGACCCGTTGCATCGAAAACCGAATGTGTCGTATTTGTTTTGATGCATCCTATTACATTCACAGTCTGAGCGTAATTAGCCATGAAGATGATGTCGGAATTCTTAGAGTATTCATTAAGACCTGCAGCAATTCCCATCGCATCCCTGAAGAAATACCTGGTACCAAGCTCTCCGTAAATATGAGGACCGTACCAGTAATTCCATTCATCCATACAGATCCTGATATCCTTTCCCTTAAGAGCAGGGATTGAATTCCTGTATTCCCTGTGGGCAACGGCCTTTTCCCTGATGGCATCGGGGATCTGTTTAACATGTGTCATAAGACCGCCTCCATGCCAATCCTGCTTGTAGAAGTGTTCGCTTATATAATCCATTCTGTCGGAACAGTTAGCAAGGACCATTTTATCCCAGTCGCCAAGGTAGCCAACCGAAATAAGTTTTATTGAAGGATCAGCCGATCTCATCCTGTCGGCAAATTCGTTATTTTTGGAAACAAACTGTTCCGTCGACATGTGGCCAAGCTGCCAGTCACCATACATCTCATTTCCTATTGACCAGAATTTAACCTTCCAGGGCTGAACATTACCGTTTGTGCCCCGCAGTTTTCCCATAGGACTATTTTCAGAGCCATTTGCATATTCCACTTCAGCCCCAGCCTCACTTGAGTTGCCCAACCCGGCATTAACGGCAATGTAAGGTTCAGTTTTAATGAGCTCGCACAGCCGCATAAACTCTTTAATACCAACATCATTAGCCTCAACGCCCTGCCATGCCGGATTCTTGCGGGGAGGACGTTTATCGCGGTCGCCAATCCCATCTCTCCAGTTATAACCGCTTACGAAATTCCCGCCCGGCCAACGGTAAACGGGGGAATTAAGCTCCCGGAGGAGGCTCAGCACATCGGACCTGAAACCTTCGACATTATCGGAAGGCATAAGAGAAACTGTCCCGACCCAAACCTTTCCTTTGCCCACAGGCTCAATTGAAAGAACCGCGTCATGAACCAGTACAGTTGATTTAAAGTTGAGATCATACGAAGAATACTTGCCTGTAAGACCTGATAATTCAACAACTTCCGATTTATCGTCCCACTTAAGGGTTACAAGAACCTTCTGAATACCGGAAGTTGCTTTCAGTATTACATGGCCATTATAGGCAAGGTTTTCTTTTAGCCCGAGGTTTTCCTGGAAAAGAATGGCTTTGGCATCACCGTCAGAGGAAAGAACCGGGGAATGAGATCCCGTGAACGGATCGTTGCTTTCCATCGAAAATAATTCTTTTTCACCCGATAACTTCCATGCCGATTCCCGTGTACCCGGAACATACCAGAATTTACGGTCCTCAAGCATCTCAGCCCATATGCCACCATAGATGCATCGCCCAAGGTGTTCAATAAACTGCCCATAGATATAGACAGGCATTGGCTCAGACTTTTTATCAGTATTAATTGTAACATCCGTTACAATTTTTTCAGAAGAGACCAGTTCCATTTTCATATCATCGAACCAGACCCTTCCTTTTGCTCCACTTTCGATATCATTAACACAGGCGATGACGCAACAGTCATTATTGCCTGTTTCAAATTCATATGACACTTCCGTCCAGTCATTGGTGCCAGTTAAACCTTTTGGCTCAACCTCAAGCCCTTCGAGCCTGAAACCTGCGCCTTTCCCGCTTTCAGATACGAGGTTTTCAGTTTTAATCCAGCCGGCAAACCGATATTTCGACCAGGGTTTAAGCAAAACTTTAGAAGACCACCGGCCCTGAGCCAACCTGTCGGCGTTTATAAACAAACTCATCTTCCCTTCATGAGCAATGTAATCATAGAAATGAATAACATCTCTGGCGCGCGTATCATAGCTCCAGCCCGTTACATTTGAGCCCTCAGTAAATTCAGCCGAAGGATTCAGGATTATGCCTGTCTCATTACGCTTTAGCTTGCTTTTGTCGGCGGAACAGCCATTGAACAGTACAGTAATTCCTAAAAGTATTAGTGCTATATTTTTCATAGAGAAATTATTAATTATGAAAATAGTTTTTGTTTTATGTTACATATTTATTGTAGACTAAGATAACATTTACGAATGAAGCGACAAAAGATATTTAATCTGACTTTTGATGCAAATCTTTTAAATCTGAATTATAAAAATCCAAATACAACAGAGAAATTTCTAATCGATAACTTAATTTTCATGATCAGAACACGATCCAGTTAATTATTTGTATTGACTAATTTTTCTAAAACAGAAAGCAAATAAATGTTTAGTGTAAACAAAACGATTATTCGTCAAATTATTTATACCGTTAATAAAATATGTTATAACATTCACAGAAGCACTTTTGTATTTGCCTTATTTACAACTTCTTGACAGCATGCAAAAATAATTCTTCCTTATTATTTTTGATCTGATTTTCTGATTTATCCAAAGAGCATACGGATTATTTCCATTTTCATGCCTTTTATTTTCATTTTATGCCCTTTATAAATCAATCACCTGCATATCAATATATTATGACATTTAATTGCATTTTAATATTCTCAATTTCCTAAATTTACAATCAATAGTTCATCTGTTTTAAAAAAAATGCACCCCGAGTCTTCTATTTTTCAATTCTTAAACCATTTGTCCACAGAGGTGGATGCCTTGGCATTTAAACTCTACTTAAACATCAAACCAAAGCTTAACATATCTACCAAAAAAATAACGTAACCCCCGATTTATGAAACAAATCTACTCCCCCCGCAGATTTAAGATTTCCACGAAGCTTCTCACGAAGATTTCGTTGTTGGTCTTAATTCAATTGATGCTTGGATCATTCATTAATGTGATCAACGGGCAAACCGTAGTTACAACTGACAAGGCCGATTACATGCCTGGTCAGACAGTTACTATAACCGGTTCAGGTTTTTTGCCCGGAGAAACCGTAAAAATTGTGATTGATCATACAGTATTCGCTCATGCTGACGAATACCTGTATGCAATTGCTGATGCGAGTGGGAAGATCACCAGTAACACTTATATAATAGATGTGTCGGATCTGGGAGAAACTTTTGTTTTGACGGCTACCGGGCAAACAAGTGGCCGCGTGGCTACAACGACCTTTACCGATGGAGGCGGCGCTTATACTATAAAATGGTATGCTGCAGATCCAACTTTAAACAAAGGGAGTTACCTTCCAACTTATCCCAAAGTAACGCCCCAAATGCTCTCTTGCTCAACACCAAGTGGTGGAGTTGGCCGGGCCTCAAATCCTCTCGCCAATGCAGTGGCATACGCTTCCCCTGCGGATCCTTCGGACCTTGATGCTGTTACTTCACTTATGCCTAGGGATCTCGCTTTATGCCAGATAGTTCCATTCTTTCTCGAGATTGGTGTAAATGGTTCCACATCACCTGAAAATGGGGTCATTACTTTCTCCTCTGAATGGCTTACAAAAACCACAAGCGGACAAGACTTCGGATTCGATCCTGCCTGGGGACTCTACTGTGCCTTCGTAGATTTCGGAGATCCAGGAACTAAAGATCCGTCAGGAAATGCCAAAGTAGATTCTTACACCTCCATAACTACGGGAATTGGTACCAGTAATGAAAGTATTCAAGGAACGGTCCAGGTCTCTGGACTCGATAATGGTGACAGGATCATTGTCGAACTTTGGGTCGTACTTAAGTGCTCTGTCCCTGCCACTTCAACAGGTAACGTCCAGACCAACCTTCAGGACGCTCATACTGGGCTGGCAAATACCACTGGCGATGGTATCAATACCGGTAACCAGACAGTTCCGCTAAATCAGGTTGGGACCTTCTTTACAGCCGATGCAGATGTACAGGTGACCAAGAATGCTTCTCCTGTGTGTCTTGGAAAGACTCTCACTTATACCATAGTAGTTACGAATAATTCCGATAAATATAATACTGTCGCCAATGGAATCGTAGTTACAGATGTTCTCGGACCGAACCAGACAATAGTTTCCGCTTCCGGTGCCCCTAATACCATATCAGAACAAACTGTAACCTTTGAGGTTGGAGCGCTTGCAGCATTTGAGTCCAAGACATTGACAGTGGTTACAACACCATCGGCAGCTGGCTCAGTATCTAACTCTGTAAGTGTCACTGCCATTACAAACGACCCGATTAAAACCAATAACAGCGCTTCGACTACTACCTCCGTATATGAACTGCCAGTTTGCAGCATTACCGGGGAAACCTCTATTACACCAGGCACCAGCACTCAATGGTGTGCTCCAGTAGGTATGACCTTATATGAATGGAGCGGGCCCGATGGATTTACAGGAAGTACACAATGCGTTCAGGTAAGCAAGGAAGGTGATTATACGGTTACAATTACTAATTCGAACGGATGCAAGAGCACCTGCACCAAGAATCTAACCTTTTTATTAAGTTGTTCAATTACCGGTCCAACGCCAGTATGCCCCGGATCTACAAATACATATTTGACCCCTATTCCAATTCCCACTGGTTATACCTACGAATGGTCTTTACTTAACAATACAAATTTTGCATCAATACAAGGGGCAACAGATGGGACTTCAGTAAATATTTTGGCAGGAAGTACGTGTCGTACTGCATATACAGTTAGCCTTGATGTTACTAATATTTCTTCCGGATTGGTAACAAAGCATTGTGAAATGGTTGTTTCTGTAGAGGATATAGAAAAGCCTGTTATTGTAGATAAGGCTGATATAGTACTAACTGGCTGCAATCCTTCTTGGCCAGCTTCAGTTTCAACAACCTGGACCGATAACTGCAGCACAGGTGGAACTATAAATGGTGTTGCCGGAGCTGTTACAAAACTCGACGAATGCACACAGTACATCGACTATACTTTCAACGTAAAAGATGACTGCAACAATAATGCAGTGCCTACGGTGACAAGGGTAACCCGTCACTTCGACGAGACTAAACCAGTGATCGTTGACAAAGATGATATAGTCCTTGAAGGCTGTAATCCTGCCTGGCCGACG
>CAIMVD010000235.1 GCA_903844815.1 uncultured Bacteroidota bacterium
CCATTGTTCCTGTTGCTGCATCAGAAACACATCCATCGGTATTTTTAGCAGTGATAGAATAGTTTGCACCTGCTGCCACCGTGAAAGGAGCAGTATAAGCAGCATAGTTAGTAGCATCGGTACTGAAGGTAAGCCCTGTTATTGAAGAAGTTATTGCAACAGATCCATTGGCACTAACGCATGTAGGCTGAGTAAGAGAGACTGTTGGTATTGATGGTGGCAGAGCTATAGAGATCACAGTAGTCCCGGTCATGGAGGTAGTGCCACCTGAATTGGTTCCGCTGACTGTATATGATCCCGAAAGCTGGTTACTAAATGTTATGGCCAGACCGGTACCCGCAATTGTTGGAACCTGTGCTACATTGTTTTTGTATAGTGTATAAGTAACTCCTGTTTCTGAATTATCGAGGCCAACAGGGAGTCCTGCTCCTCCCTGGCAATATGAACCTGTTCCTGTTACATTATAAGCAGTTGGAGCGTCGACTGCATTGAGTATTTTGTTTGCTGCATTGCTAAAACAGGAAGCAGCGTCAGAAATAAGCAGAGTATTTACTCCAGAGATATACTCAGCTACTTTCGTAGGATAAGGAGAAATTGTAAAGTTAAAGGTTAGATCAGGTTTTGCCTTGGCAAACGGTACTGTATTTGTAATTTGTAACCGGCATACTGTTGTTCCCGGTGACGTTGTACTCAGGATCGTTCCGCTTCCTGCTCCCGGAGGAGCTTTAGGTGTTAATTTTATTGTATTCTGTGCCTGACTCCAGAGTACGTTGGTTGGCTGTTGTGAAGCAACCAGTTGTGAAGAACCTGCTTCAATTGAAATTGATATCGTACCTCCATTGTAAATAGCAGGATTTACCAGTATTCCTGCCTGTATCCCGGACAATTCGAATGGTACTCCTGAGTTTGTATTTAAAATGTTCAGATCAAATGTCAATATCCGGTCTGAAACCTGAATATCATTATTAATAGTGAATTGATAATTCTGGGCATTAACCTGCATAAAAGCCATCAGGAAGCTGAAAGCGAATCCGGCTCTGATTATTTTATTGCGTAATGTTCTCATAATGATTCGTTTTTTTTATTATTTCTAAGGTTTGAACCCAGGATTCTTCATTTATAATTGGAATAGCATTTTAATCATGGTGTTACTGTTCCAATTGCCATACCCGAATTATTATCGATAATGATCATATCAGAGATGTCAATCAGACCGTCTCCATTAACATCTTCCGGTAAATATCCCATTGATGCTGAAGCTGAGAGGTTGTCAACAGGAATCATATCAGAGATGTCGATTATCCCATCCTGATTTACATCACCTCCATAAAGAATAAATTTACCTCCGATGTTTTTCATATTACTGCCATATGCCTTTGAAGCAGAAGTGGAGAAATCATAAGCGATAGTGCCTGCTGAAAACAGTATTGGTAAAGCACTTACGGTTTCAATACTGTTTCGGTGCTTAATAGTCAGAAAATATGAATCTTTATATGTTGCTGGAATTTTAATGGTAGCCAAACCTGTAGTACTTATACTTGTTGCCGGAGCAGAAAAATTGATGGTTGAATATTGTCCGGGAACAGCACTATGAAGTTCTATAGTCACGTTATCGGCAATCCCGGCAGCCCAATGAGCTCCTAACTCATCCGATGCTTGTCGCATAAGACCTGCTGAATTATAAAGTCCTTCAAGAAAAGCTGTCAGATTTAATGTCCTTTGACCTAATCCACCAGTAAACGTCCCAAAAGAAGTTAACCCATTAGCGGACAATTGATGCAATGTCGTGTTAGCAGATTCGTACAGAGAAGCCGGTGCCGGTTGAATCATAACACCAAAAATGTCAGTTTCGTTTCCGGTTATATCAGCAATTTCGTAGTTAAAGAAAGCGTTACACATAAAAGACGAAATTCCTGTTTGTGTAATATTCCAGTATCGGTTCAGGTACGATCCGGATATAAAAGGGTCGGAGAAAGAAGTATTTACGAGGTTTACCCCTGTATAAGCCCCTGCACCAAAAGTCCCTGATGTAATGTTTAATGTTACAGGTGAATACTCAGGTGTTACAGTATTATCTCCAACCGGGAAAGTAAATGTTCCGGTTGCCGACCACTCACGTTTTACCTGTCCGCTTCCAGTGGCAATGATCATGCTTGTGGCTGAAGGGGTTCCTGAAATTGTAGCCGAAGCACCGAAAGTGAAGTCATTGTTACTTATGTCAACCAAACCATTGGTAAGGGTCAATGTACCATTAACCAAGGCGTTTTTGGAAATTAAAACTCCGTTTACGTTGTTGATGGTCAGATCAGGAAAAATAAAACCGGAGGTAGTTGAACCACCAATAGTTTGGGTACTTGTACCGTTGAGTTCAATTTTACTGCCAGCTCCGGAAGTTGTTAAAATATCGGCACCAGCAACATTGTTGGTTAGGTTACCGGTAAGCTTTAAAGTTCCTGAAAGATCGATGGAACCATTGCTGCCATTGGTTTCGTTCTGCAAATTGCCGGAGATTCCACCGATAGTAAGGGATACACCTGAACCAATTACGATTTTCCCTCCATTGTTATAGACACCCTGGGCCCATATTCCGGATGAAAAAATCATCAGCATGACCGGGATTAAACTATATTTTTTCATTGTACACATTTTATTTTTTCAGTTTTGGCATTTTTGCTTCAATGAATAAATCTTTATTTATCTCAAGGATTAGAAAGATCGAATGGACCATGGAGTTTTCAATTCAGTCTTTAAACTGGTATCCACCCAATTGGTACCGTCGAACGACCATACATGTGTGCCATCCACTTCAGAAGAACTCCAGAATGGGAATGCTGCTGATAATGTTGCATCTAATCCGGCAGCTACTCTATTTGTCCACAATAAGTCAAATTCGTCTTTAGAAGGTAAATACCAATCAGGTCCCCACCATTTTACAACATCAACAGCATAACCATTTTCAGTAGTACTGGTACAAATGTTATTGCTAATGTCGGCTATGATAGCATCAGTATTTGCATTTCCTGATCCCATAGCTGCGCCAGTGCCCACCAAAGTAGTACTACATCCCCAATCAGTTGAAATACCAAAACCCCAGCTATCAGCAATTAAGCCATGTTCGCCAGTTCCATCTACCGAAAATACAGTCCCAATAAGTTGACCACCAGATATAACCTGTCCTATTGTTGCGGCAGTAGCAGTGAATGTCAAATCGGCTCCGTAACCTGTTCCGGTATTATTTGTTGCATAACCCCTTACATGGTAAGTAGTTCCAACTGTTAATCCTGTCATGACTGAATAGAATTGACCAGTAAAGCCATCGGTGGTCATCCCAAGATTTAAGTCTACTGTTGGATCAGCAGATGTTCCCCAGACAAGTCCTGCAGTAATAATTGGATCTCCACCATCACTTAGAACGGTAGCACCTCCTTCGGCTATAGCTCCAATCTTATTTAAAATTGGATCAGTAGTAATTGTAGGTATAGCTGATGCACCTGGGGTGAAGACTATCTCAGGACTGTAACTTGTTCCATTTGTGTTGGAGGCATATGCTCTTATATAATAAGTAGTTAACTGTACTACTGGTTGTATTACAGCAGTAGGTGGCATCGGAGCTAAGAATTCAGTTGACATTCCAATATTCACCTCAACAGTTGGATTTGGAGAAGTACTCCAAACAGCACCACATGCAGTTATTGACGATCCTCCATCGTTTAGAATATTTAATCCTATTTGTGCAAATTCGTCAGGTACATTATAAGTAAGCATCCCCGGGCCAATATTTGGCTTCCCGACAGGTAAATAATAAACTTCGTTCCCGTAAGCTGTTCCGGAACTATTGGTCGCATAAGCAATAATAGTATAGTTATTACCAGTTGTTAAACCGGTAATATTGCTGGTAAAGGTTCCTGTACCACTGCCATCACTTGTATGAGGGCCGGCTAGTGTGGGAGGGAAGCTTGTTGAACTGTAAACCACACCCCTTGCGATAATGGCTGAACCACCATCATTGGTTACATTACCTCCGGAGGTTACTGTTGTTTCTGTACCATTGGCAGGCTGATCAGTAGTTACAGTTGGAACAGTTGGACCTGATGGAGTAAATACTTCCTCAGTTCCATAGGCTGTCCCTGCACCGTTAGTTACGTATGCCCTGACATAATAAGGTGTTCCGTTAGTAAGACCTGTAAGATTACTTACAAAAGTACCTATCCCTTTGCCAGGCACGTCTGCAACTGTTAGGTCGGAAATTGTCGGAAGGGTAGTTTTGCCATAGCAAACACCACGTGCAGTGACCGGTGAGCCATTTTCATTCGTCACATTTCCTCCCGAAGTCGCCGAAGTGGCAGCAAGATTGGATATTACATCCGTAGTTACGGTTGCAAAGGTGTAAGGAGTAAAGCTAGACTGAGCACCATAACTTGTACCTGTGGCATTTGTGGCATAGGCTCTGACATAATAAAGTTGACCAGTGGTCAAGCCCGTTATACTACTGGTAAATATGCCTAAGCCTGTTCCATCGGTTGTGAAATTTCCAACACCCAATTCCGGAGCGGAAGTGGTTGCCCAACATACTCCACGGGCAGTAACGGCTCCACCACCGACTGATGTTACATTTCCTCCAGAGGTGGCAGTAGTTGCACCAATAGCAGAAACCGCTGTTGACGTAACACTTGGGAATCCTGGAACTACCGGAGTGAAGTTAATTTCAGGTCCATAGGATGTTCCTGCACTGTTAGTGGCATAAGCACGCACATAGCAGGGAGTTCCTGCTATTAGTCCGGTAAGAGTGCTTGTAAAAGAACCCATTCCGGTTCCATTGGTTGTTTTTGTGCCGGCAATATCAGGATTGATTGTTGTTCCATAACAAACACCGCGTTCGGTAACCGTTGCACCGCCATCACTGGAGATATAACCTCCGGTAATTCCACCTGTTGAAGTTGCAGAAGTAATTTCTGATGTAGAAAGAACGGTAGGCGCCACTGCAGGTGCAGGCCCGAAATTACGTATTGCTAGTATTCCACCCGACATGAATGTTCCATTGACACGTAAGGCGCCACTAAAATAACTTGAACCTGATGGACCATTATAGTTGTAGGTTGAAGCATAAAAATAGTTCGTTCCATACTGTGACGAGGTATAAGAATTTCCGGTATTGATATTATAGATACTAATCTGCGTAGATATTTGTCCCCATTCTCCTGACGATGGCAAATACCAGTCATTAAAACCACCGCCTGCATATGCTTTTGCAGTACCTGCTGCCGTATTGACTCCGCAGCTTGCAATAATCAGATTTGTATTCGTCTGTCCCGTTCCAATGGCTGTTCCTACTCCAACTACATTGACGTTATTACAACCCCAATCTCCGGTATAGGCAATATTCGGGCTCACGATAAACCCACTGCCATCGGGAGCAATATAACCAACTTTTCCATAGCCCACATCCTGCCCTAACGTATAAGGTGAAGCTGGTGAAGTTGTAAAGGTTACATCCGCTGAAGAATAAGAGGTTCCAATAGCATTGGTCGCATAGGCTCGTACATAGTAAACGGTACTTCCGCTCAATCCGGTAAGGTTGCTGACAAAAGCGGTACTTCCGGTTCCATTAGAGGTGAAATTACCAACACCTATTGTTGGACTTGGCGTAACTCCCCAACAGACACCTTTCGCTGTTATTGAAGAACCTCCATCTGAAGTAATTGTACCACCACTAATTGCCGTATTGGCTGAAATTCCGGTTATTGCGGTTGCAGAAGCGACTATGGGTGCAGTTGGACTTAAAGTTGTAAAACTCAATTCCGGTCCATAAACTGTATAGCCTGAACCTGTAACGTATCCTCTGATATAATAGGTCGTATTAGGCGTCAAAGTTGTAAGATTGACAGAAAATGTAATTGGAGATGTCGCAGGGAACTGGCCTGCCTGAGCCAATGTTGGTGTAGGTGCATTTGAAGCAATACTATAAGCAACTCCATAGTACCACGATCCGGAGCCTCCTGTCAGAACACCTCCGACAATTGCAGAGCCACCTCCAATAGAGCTTGCAGCTGTTGTTGTCACTAACGGTCTTGTTGTGAAGTTAGCCTGAGTGCCATATCCAGTACCTGCACTGGTTATTGCATATGATCTGACATAATAAAGTGTACTCGGCGATAATCCGGTTATATTGCTGACAAAAACTCCGGTTCCCGGAGATGAGTCAATCACTTTACTGTTCGTTGTTGTTGGATTTGAAGTAGTTCCATAACAAACACCCCTTTCAGTGATAATAGTGCCTCCATCTGAAGTCACATTACCACCACTTGTAGCAGTCGATCCGGTAATAGCAGTTGCTGTTGCAGTAGGTGCGAGGGTCGGTAATACAGGAGCAGGTGTTGTAAATGAAATCTGAGTTCCATATGCTGCGCCACTGGAGTTTATTGCATAAGATCTTACATAATATGTTGTGCTTGCAGATAATCCAGAAAGATTGCTTACAAATGAACCTAAGCCGGTTTAAGGATCAATTATTTTAGAACTTAAAATTGTCGGAGCTGTTGTGGTAGCATAACAAATACCTCTTTCAGTAATGGCGCTTCCACCAGTGTTCGTTACATTTCCACCGGTTGTAGCTGTTCTCTGTGTAATCGCGGTGCCCGTTGTTGTAGCAGCAAGTGTTGGTATTACTCCTGCAGTTGAGAAAGATATCTCATTACCGTATGTTATAACATCACTGTTTATTGCATAGGCTCTTGCATAATATAAGACGCCTATAGTAAGTCCTGTAAGATTGCTCGTATAGGTGCCTGTCCCGGAACCACGGTTGTTTTATTGTCTGCAATTGTAGGACTACCTAAGATATTCCAGCAGACACCACGAGAAAGTACAGCAGAGCCACCATCGCTTGAAATGGTTCCTCCGCTTACAGCAGAAACATCAGTTATTAAACTTGCAGCAGTGGTTGATATGGTAGCAAAAGTCCCTGCCCCGGCCCCCCATATAGGGATATTAGTAACAGATATTTGCAAATATTGACCAGGCATGCCAATCGGAATCATTACCCAGTCGGTGCCGTTCCAGTAGAGCATGTCACCAATTGAATTTCCTGACAAAAAGCCCGGAATCCATTTGGAGCCATTGTTGTAGTAAAAACCCGGAGTAACATCACCTGCAGTTGCTTTATTATAGACTACCATACCTGCTACATGTGCAGATAATGGAGCAAAGCTGCCTGTATTGGTAAGGCTTACCCGTGGTATTAAAAGCCCTTTATCAGGAAAATCTACATCTAACCCCGCAGATTCATTTGGCGGAGCCCCGGATACATTTATAGCAACATTCTGGGAAAAACCAGATTGTGAAATCAATATTGCTATAAAAAGTAAATACAGAACTTTTATTAGCCTGTTTTTGGTTGTTGGTGTATAATTCTCCATAGTTTTCAATATTATAGGCTTCATTTTATTCTTAAAACTCTTTAAATTCAAATCATGCTCATTTATTGTTGTTGGTGAGCCGGTTAATGTGTCCAGGCCGGTACTCCTGACGCGTTTATCCGCAATCTCTGACCCTGTGTTCCAGCAGGAATATTTACCCATGATGTACCATCCCAATACTGCATCTGCCCGGCTGATACGGCTTTTGGAAAAACTTCAACCCACTTTGTTCCGTTGTTGAAATAGAAACCAGGTGATACATCGCCTGCTGTTGCAGTGTTATAAACAATCATCCCGGCTACATGAGCATTCAAAGGAGCAGAGGCAGCTGTTCCTGTAAGAATGACCCGTGGAATCAATAATCCATTAGCCACAAAATTTATATCCAATCCCGCATTTACATCAGGTGGCTGAGCACCAGCAGGGCTGATTCCGGCATTCTGAGTAAACGCCAGTAATGACATAAACAGAAGAATGATGATTCCTGAGATCTTCTTTAGTACATTCGAAAAATCTCCCTTTACTATTTTTTTCATAATCAGTAGATGATTTATTTGTATTCTCACACATATCTCAGTCATCGAATCGCATCGGCTTAAAATACCGAACAGCATGGTAAAAAGTTGGGTCCGCGTTTTGAATGAATTGTAATAATAATCACTCTCATGCTTGCGTATCAACCCATTTATATCAACTTTATTTACCAAATTCATTATCTGTTTGAAAATCGGCTGTCCGACTAATTTTATTTCAGTATTTTTACGCATGTTGTACTTGTTTTCGCAAAAACCAATTTACAACATTGGGGTATCGAGAAATCGGGATTTGAGGAGTACTCCTCTTATTTTTTCTTTAATCGGAGAGTAGTGATTTTTAAGTAAATTGCAGGTGAAGTATGACAATGCAAAAATAGGCTTAATAAAATATGCAATACATAGCCAGTGCCCTACCATTGAATCCCTATTGCTTTTTTTTTGTTTATTATCTTCTGTTTTATAACGCCCGTCATCGATATTTGTCTGTTGACAGCTAAAAAGTTGCAGTTGGTCAAAACGGATAGGTTTTTACCGGAATCTTTAAAATAATCTAAGGTCGAAGACAAGTAAAGCTTAGATTGATTGGTACTTACGATGCGTTTTTGGAGTAAATGCAAATAAATTTATTTTGACGAAGTTAACTATTTGATATGTTAAAAATGTTAATTTTCATGGAAATCATGCGATTTTATGATAAAGCAGTCTTCTTACTGCTGAATTAGTGTAGATAATTAAATCCGAAATCGCCAATCCGAATTCTGAAATCCGAAATCCTCCAAACAGAAATCGTCAATCCTTTGAAAATTAAAATCAGATTTACTCAGATATCTGCAACAAATACTGATTTATTTAGGCTTAAATACTTATAATCTGTTATCAGAAGAGGCTTGTTAACTGAATTTATATATTTTTGGGCCGTATAAAATAAACAGCAATGAAATTCGAAACAAAAGCAATATGGGTCGGCCAGGCAGCCGATGAAGCAACAGGCGCAACAATTGTACCAATATACCAGACTTCAACCTTTACCCAGCAAGAGGTAAACAAGCATAAGGGATACGAATACTCAAGAGTCGCAAACCCTACACGTACTGCTCTTGACTCATGCCTTGCTTCGCTTGAAGAGGGTAAATACGGACTCTCTTTCGCATCGGGACTCGCAGCTGAACACGCTGTATTGTCGCTCCTCAGACCAGGAGATCACGTTATAGTTCCTGAAGATATGTATGGTGGAACATACCGATTGATCAGGGAAATTTTTGATCCTGTAAACATTAAATTCACCTTCACGGATTTTACCGACCTGGAGGCAATAAAACAGGCTTTTATTCCATCAACAAAAATGGTATGGATTGAAACACCTACTAATCCCACATTGAAAATATTTGACATCGAAGCAATTGCTGAATTAAGCCGCTTTAATAATGCTCTGGTTGTTGTCGATAATACCTTTGCCAGTCCCTACTTCCAGAAGCCACTCTTACTTGGAGCCGATATTGTGGTTCACAGTACAACAAAATATATTAACGGACATTCCGATCTTATTGGCGGGGCTGTAATATTAAACGATACTACCCTGTACCAGAGGGTCCTTCTGGTTCAGAAATCGGTGGGGGCGGTTCCTTCACCGTTCGACTCCTGGCTTACTCTTCGTGGTGTCAAGACCCTTGCAATAAGGATGAGACAGCATGAGGGAAATGCTTTCAAGGTGGCCCGGTTCCTTGAAACACAGCCTAATGTCGAAAAGGTCTTTTTCCCGGGTCTCGAAACCCATCCGGGGCATGAAATTGCAAAAAGACAGATGACAGGATTCGGAGGAATAGTTTCATTCAGGATTAAGGGAGGCCTCGCAGAGGCAAACACTTTCTTTAAAAAACTTAAAATTTTCCAGCTTGCAGACAGCCTTGGAGGTGTAGAATCCCTGGCAAACTATTCTGCCCTGATGACGCATGAAGCTTTTCCAGCAGATCTCAGGCTTAAAATTGGTGTCACGGAAAACCTAATCCGGCTTTCAATTGGTATTGAACATATCGACGACCTGATTGCTGATCTTCAGGATGCCCTGAACTAAACGACAAAAAGGCAACTTTATGCTCCAACCTCCTGACTATGAATCTGACCTCAAAGCCCGAAAAGGTAATAATTGCCGATAACCAGTTCCTTATAACTGAATCGCTGAAGATTATCCTACAGGCGGACGGCCGCTTTGAAGTTTGCGGAGTAGCAGGGGAGAAAAATGAACTGATTAAACTGCTGGGATCTGAAGAGATTTCACTGCTAATTGTTGACCATTCACTTATCGATTTTTCAGGGATCAATGAATTAAAGGATCTTAAGAGTCAATTCAGGAACCTGAAGATAATGGTCCTTACAAATAGTTTAACCAGGGCTGAACTTCATGAATTGAATTCAGCAGGGATCGTTAATGTGCTGCTTAAGACAGAGGGGCGCGACGCGATTTTTGACGCCATCAATGCAACTTTGAAAGGAAGGAAATCCTATTCAAATGATTTACTCAGCCTTTTGTTTGATCCTGGTGAGAAGCAGGCCCACGGATCTGATAATTTTCAGCTAACAAATGCCGAAATTGAAATAGTAAGACTTATTTCAGAGGGTTTTACAACCAAGGAGATTGCCTCACGCAAGTTCATAAGCTTTCATACCGTGATATCACATCGCAAGAATATTTTCAGAAAACTCGGGGTCACAAGCGTCTCGGAACTTATAATGGTTGCAATCAGATACGGGTTGATAAACACAATTGAATATCATATTTAAGAATATTGTATCCCATGTTTATGGGATATAAAATGCCTCAAACAGGGTATTTTCTGCATCAACGCAAGTTTCGATCTTTGTGACAGTTAATAATTTATAATATGTTACAGGAAACATTACATTTCGAAACGCTTCAGCTGCATGCCGGGGAGGTAGTTGATCCCACAACAAATTCAAGAGCTGTTGCTAGCTGTTGGACCTCGATCAGGCGCTGAACTCATTTTTTAAAAGCTTTATTTACAATTTGGAATGCAGGAAGACATTAATGACGAAATAAAATCGTATATTAGTTTTAAAATCATTTAAATGCAACAATTATGTCAACCAGGTCAATTCCCAATCAAAGAGAAGTCGAACTGCTGATCAAGTCAATTTTTGAAATGCTGTTCCCTTCAACACATTCTTTTACAGAGTCAGAAACAGAGACAAACCGTAGAGACTTCAGGAACAGGTTCAACAGTATAGTTGAAGGGCTTATGGGTTATAATACGAAAGTTTCCGTGAAGTTTTTTGACAAGCTTGAAAACATTAAAGAGGTTCTTATAAAAGACGCCACATTTATTCTGGAATCGGATCCTGCTGCAGAAGAACTTATTGAGGTAATAGCCATCTATCCAGGATTCTTTGCAATATTCTGTTATCGTCTTGGAAACTACCTGGCAGAGCTTGGTGTGCCTGTTTTTCCAAGGATGATAACAGAGTATGCACACAGGGTTACTGGTATTGACATTCATCCCAAAGCAACAATCGGAATACCATTCTCAATCGACCATGGAACAGGGATAGTAATCGGCGAAACAACAAATATCGGAAATAATGTAAAGCTGTATCAGGGAGTTACGCTTGGTGCGCTAAGTGTTGAAAAATCAAAGGCTTCAAGTAAAAGGCACCCGACAATTGAGGACAATGTGATTTTATACTCCGGTTGCACGATTTTAGGAGGAGAAACGGTAGTAGGCCGGAATAGTGTTATAGGTGGTAACGTATGGCTGACAAACAGTATCGCCCCTTTCTCGGTAGTATATCATAAGAGTGAAATAATTGTCCGAAACCAGAGCGGATACCAGGAACCAATAAATTTTATAATCTGATTAAACAAAGTTAACTCAAAGCATATGAAAGCAAATTCAATTCTTGAAACAATAGGAAACACACCTCATGTCAGGATAAATAAGCTCTTCGGAAAAGAGGCTGAGGTATGGACGAAACTGGAAAAGACCAACCCGGGAGCAAGCATTAAGGACCGCATTGCGCTGTCGATGATCAATGATGCTGAAGAAAAGGGTTTGTTGAAAACAGGAAGTATAATTATTGAACCAACTTCTGGCAATACCGGAATTGGTCTTGCAATTGTAGCTGCTGTGAAAGGCTACAAGCTAATCCTTGTTATGCCCGAATCGATGTCGCTCGAAAGAAGGAAAATAATGAGTTCATACGGAGCCGATTTTGTTCTTACTCCGAGGGAAAAGGGAATGAAGGGGGCCATTGAAAGAGCAAAAGAGCTTATTTCAGAAACTCCTGATTCCTGGATGCCCATGCAGTTCGATAATCCTGCCAATACTCAGGTTCACCGTGAGACTACGGCACAGGAGATAATAAAGGATTTTCCTGAAGGGATAGACTACCTCATTACAGGCGTAGGGACAGGCGGACATATTACGGGTGTAGCCGAAGTTCTCAAGAAAGCATTCCCGAACATAAAAGTCTTTGCAGTTGAACCTGAACTTTCGCCTGTACTGAGTGGCGGAGCACCGGGACCTCACCCTATTCAGGGAATCGGAGCAGGTTTTGTTCCTTCCATCCTGAATACCGGAATTCTCGATGGAATAATTAAGGTGAGCAGGGACGAGGCTTTTCATTTTACCCAGAGGGCCGCAAAGGAAGAAGGACTTTTTATCGGAATATCATCCGGGGCCTCACTTGCCGCTGTTAATAAGAAATTAAGCGACATCCCTGCAGGTTCCAGGGTTCTTACCTTTTCTTATGATACTGGCGAAAGATACCTGTCAATAGAAGGACTGTTCTGATTTATTCAAGAACTGTCTTAAGAGCCCTCTGTGGCCCTCTGTGGCCCTCTGTGACACCTCCGTGACTCTCTGGTGCGCCACGAGGCGTGCGTAAATATAAATAAATACCTACAAGGATGAAAGAGCCTTGCAACACAATTTGCCGTTCTGGTTGAAGAACGCCTGACACACTGTTCGGAAACGAGCTTTGTGAAG
>CAIMVD010000236.1 GCA_903844815.1 uncultured Bacteroidota bacterium
GGGTCAACATGCTCCGGTTTAGCCCCGCCCCGCCTACCGAGAGGGGTCAATATGCTCCGGATTTTTATACCGCTTTTTCAACTTTAGGGGGTCAGCATCTGCCGGACTGTCATGAAAAACTAACAGGAAAATCCGTAAAATACTCAGTCAATTTCACCGGAGGAGGGGGGTCAGCATGGTCCGTAATATCCAGTGCATCAATAAGGCATGAATTTGAAGCCGGTATTTCCTTACTAGAAACCCTTGTTACAAGAAAAATCGATAAGGTAAAAATACGAATAGATCTTTCGGAAAGGATGTTTGCCACTAAAACGATAGCTTGTTACCATCCCGGATTATCGAATTCGAAAAATTTTTTGAACGAACCTTATTTTTCAGTAAGCAAGTCTATGTTAATGGAATCCCTGACAAGTTATTTTAGCAATAGTATTTCATCGAATAATATATTTACCTGGGCACATGAAATTATCCATTGGATGGATGATAGTTTGAAAAAATACAATGAAGAAACCTTCTTCCGAACAAGCAATTGCAGCGGCAAACGCTTTCTTTTTCAGCTATTAAATTACCGAAAAGAGGGATTGGCTGAATTTTACGATACTTTAATTGGAAGTAATTATATTAATAGTATGGAATCGGCCAGAAAAGAATTTGCCACAGAAATCAAACGTGTTTTCAAGATTCCTCCAAGCAGAAAACTGTTTCCTGTCTCTGCTCTTCATAAACTGGATAAAAACGCTTCCTATAAAATCGGACCATGGATGATCCTTCATGTTTTATCATGTCCGGAATTTCCCGACAGGTTTTTGGGAACAGAAGAAATGATTTTAAAACAAAAAAACAAGGAGGGGTTCGATTCTCTTGAAATACCGACCATGTTAGAAAGTGCTCTGAAAATTGATAATTACACCTTTTTAAAATACCTCACAAAACCCGGAGTTGATGGTCAACCATTCTTAACCGGTGATCAGATGAGGTTAATCCGGAAAACAATGAATACGATACCAAATGGTAGAGAAGATATAAAATATTATGAGAAAAAACACCCTGAGGAATCCGGTTCGATTATTAAGATTATTGAGTTTTATAATTGGTTTGGTCATGAACAGTACAAATAACCTTAACGGGTTTTAAGATTCAATAGAAATACCCATTTTACTCCAATTTAAACCGCTTATTATTATTATTCATAAAACTATTCAGCAAACCCGTTGCCTCTTGAAGGGTAATATCTACTTCGGTTTCTCCTTTTGAATTTCTACAATACCTGATAAAACTTAAAAACCTCTTATGGTTATGATAAAAAGGACTAGGGTCAATATCTGGAAACTTAACTATATGATTATCTCTTAGGGCATCATCGTGATTACCTTCAAAGTTTATTGTATCACTGTTTTCATCTGATGTCAGGTACATAAATTCGCTAAAGGTTACCTTAAAATCATTTATAAACATGCGCAAATCGTGGATCTCGCTATTTAGAATATTATAACCTGCCCTCTTACGTGGATAGATATGCTCTTTTACAGTCTTCTTCCTCTTAATTCTATAATTGAGAGACTTCATACTACAATAGCCATTAAAGCATTCATTTACAGGGTGAGGAAGGTAGAACAGGGCAGCCCCAACTATAGTTTCAATGTAATCTCTTGAAATTGAATTAATACCATCATGAATACTATATACTTCCTGAAGTCCTGGGATTAGCTTAAAAAGGGTTCCAAATTTTGAACTCAACCCTTGAATCTCTTCAGCTTCAACAATATTTCCATTCTCTGAAATGGAAGTCAGAATTTCTGATACTTCATCATCATATAAAATCTGCCTAACGGTATCATCAGGCTTGCAAAGTTCGATAAAATCATTTCTCGTCAGTTTTATATTCTGAGACCACCCGTTATTCCTTGTTATATGTTGAAAAGTTATTTGAAAACTTACAGTGGATTGACCATTCCCGGCATTAGAAATATTATCAATTGTGCAGATAAGTCCGATTTTATTTTTTGATTTCAGGTTATTTCGGAATTCATGATCGTAATTCCACTGTGAGGCATGGTCCCATATTTTTCCCCGGTACATTTCTCCTTTACTTTTCCATATTGGAATTTCAATTTCTTCAGAAGTTGATTTCAGGATTGCATAATACAAGGCAAATTGCCAGTTTCTTCTGCATCCTTCTGTTGACAGTATAATTTCATAAACTGCTTCCGCTGCTGCGGCAATTTCATATTTTTTTAGCATAGGTCATCGTCTTATTTTAAATGTAATGAACACCTCCCCCTCTTTAACAAATGCAGGAATGTTCTTCTTTTCCTTATCGTTCTCCGGGTCAATATATTTATCAAGCATCTTGTCCCTGTCAACCGGAACTTCAATTGCTAAAATATTGTTTTTTGCATCTTTAAGATATCTAAAGTCATCCTCTTTAAACTGTATATTATAAGATTTAAGCCAGATCATAACATCTTCCTTTAATTGATGATTCATTCCAATATCCATTGCATCTTTTGGGTCCAAGCCTCTTTTAAAGTTATTTGACATATCTTAAGGGTTATATGATCAGTAATGAAATATAGTTATTTGACGTAATATTCCTATATTGAAATGATTTAGCCTGTTTAAAGAAAAAGCGCCGTGAATACTTTATCAATTGAAACACTTTCAAGATCAACTTCTATGTTAGAACCTTTAAAAGCTAACTTATTCTCCGTTATAAATTGAAGCAATCTTTCAACAGCATCTGTACCTGGTTGATCTTTTTTATCCGCGTAAACATACTTCATTGCCTCTTCAAGCAATTCAGGCTTTTCTACAATAAATACATAAACAATCCTATCGGTACTATCTGTTTCATCTTTAGATAAGAGATAATGAAGAAAGGCTTTAATGTTCGTTAACTCATTTTTCATAGAATTCAGTATTTTAATTTTGTTTGAACTATCTAAAATGTATAATTACTCAAAAGCAATGTTATTCCTTACCTGTGTTATAGTTTCAATCCTGTGTGAATTCAGTTTCCCGAAATGGTAATAGTAACTAAAAGGCTTTCCAAGATAAAACCTCCTGTTTAAACCTGCCTGTCTGACCTGTTTGCTTAATTTGCGGAACTTTCTGTTCCTGTATCTATCCAGTGACTTAATTTGAGTTAAAGAATGCCGGTTAATGGTTAATTCCCTGAAAGATTCCGCAAATAGTTTGCTTTTGATGAACTTGAAGTTAAAAAAATCGAGTTTTTCGGCTACCAGCTCGCCAAATCTCATAATAGAGTTTCGCTGTGGCGCCTTCAGCCTTCTTATGTGGTGGTAGGCCCTGTTTATTCTTGAGAATTGGCCGGACAGGGTTGATTTCCTTATTCGAACCTCCCCGTCCCTGCTTATTTCATAGCCAACAAAACCGATCCATTGTGCTGCATCTCCGGCTCCTTTCCCCCATTTGAAAACAGACTTTGATTTATTGTTCCAATATTCTTTGGTTATCTTCTCATTTTCCTTGAATTCCGAAACAGGTTTGAAGGGGTGAAAGAGTAGTTTATGAGATACTAACGATACTTTGTACCTTTCTATCAGTTCTTCACACTTTTTCTTGTCTGTATGCATAAGAAGAATATCGTCTCCATAACGCACAAATAGCCGACTGGGATCGTTATCACCCACAATTGCCTTATCGACAGAATTCAAAACAATATTCGATATTAACAATGATAGTGCCCCACCTTGCGGTGTACCAATTTGAAGGCTTTCATTATCCCATTCCTCCCGTGTATAAATACCATTCTGCATGAAACCTTCCTCGCTTACCCAGGAAAACTTCCTTGCTTTCCCTGAATTGCGAGGGTTAACGCGATACATGTTCCAGTAATCCTGGTCTGAATTCTTATTTGCTACATCTGATATATAAGAATATGAGTCGACATACGAGTAGAATAGCCTGGTAATCTGTTCTGAATCAGTATCTGTAAAGTTACTGATAAGCTCACTGAATTCTCTTTTTATTATCCTGTGGTTCAGGATGTCAAAGAACTTTCGGATATCGCACTCTGCAACAAAAATATCTATTTCTTTATTATCGATAAGGTATTTCTTTATTGTCTTAATTGCATCATGCTGGTTGGTTATTTTCCTCTCTCCTTTGTAAATGCGCCTTATCCTGTATGAAAGTATCTCTTCATGAAAATATGGATCAAATAGCAAAGAGAGATACTGATTGGTAAGATTCAGCATTAGCTTGTCATCTAACGAATCATATTTGCTAATTGGCCGATAGATCATCTCCGTTTCAGTCTCTTCCTTCAGTTTTGGAATAATTGCCGGTTTTATGAATGAAAAATCTATTGATCCGTTACAGATGCCCTTTATACGAGCTATATAATTGTTCAGGTTTATAACATAAGGCTTATCAGTGCTGGTCTCACGGTGTTTCCTGACAGTATACAACAAGCTTTTCAACTGCAGTACTGAACCGGGAATTTGCTGCTTTGAATTATCTGCATAATTGTTGATAAACCGTTTTGACTTGTTTACTCTCAGCCATTCATTCCTTGTTGGCATTATTATCTTAAGTTCTTCATCGATGTTTTGTAGACCTGAAATCTTTGCACGACGGATTCTTTTGCACTTCTCTTTGCAAAGTAGTGTAATGATCATCTCATCCGTAACAAACTCATCGAATCTCATAACTCATTGATGTTTAAAAACAAGGAAGTGCCCGGAGACTATAAACTAGCTAATCCATAATCAATATGGCCGTCCGTACTGCGACAAGCGCTGACAAAGACACAGACAGTTCTTTTTTCACGGACATAAAACTGCCCCGATGGGTCTTTCTGTACTATTTTAATTAACC
>CAIMVD010000237.1 GCA_903844815.1 uncultured Bacteroidota bacterium
CCTGGTGTTGTGGTCGCTGCCGGGCTCGCTTCTGTTACTGCTGCCGAAGGTGACTACAAAAACATTAAGATAACTGCAGGCAGCTGTACTTCAGGTACTGGCGTTGATGTTACTATTACAGCTCCGCTGGCGCCGACGGTATCTGCTACAGGGGTTAATCCTGCTACTTGCGGGGCTAACGGAAGTATCAACTTTACTTTCACCAACGTTCCAAACGGTACTTATACTATTAGTTACGACGGCGGTACCTTCCCTGGTGTTGTGGTCGCTGCAGGACTCGCTTCTGTTACTGCGCCTGATGGTAATTACAATAACATAAGTATTACAGTAGGAAGTTGTACTTCAGCTGATGTAATAAATATTACAATTACACCTCCTGTAACACCTAATAAACCTGAAATAGGACCTATAAGCCAACCTGATTGCATTAATGCAACTGGCACATTCACCGTTACTTCTCCCGCCGAATCGGGAATGACCTACAGTATCGATGGCCTGGATTATTCGAATACAACTGGCACTTTCACAGGAGTAGTTTCCGGTGACTATGTTGTTACGGCGAAAAACTCCTCAGGATGTGTATCAGACGGTATTTCTGTCACAATCGATCCTCAGCCTGAAACTCCGGCCATACCCGACAAGTCAATCGACATCCTTACCGGCGATACATTTGTAATAAATCCGGCAGAAGCGCCAGCCGGGACTATGTATACCTGGTCAGCTCCTGTATTTGTGGGAGGGGTGACAGGAAACATAAACCCACAGTTACTTCCACAACCATTTATCAGCGGGGCCTTATCAATTCCTTCCGGGTCCGGAACGGCTACATATATGGTAACACCAATTGGTTTATGTCCCGGTGTTCCGTTCAAAGTCACTGTAAATGTCTCTCTCAACTGCGGAACGGTTACTGTAATCTCTCAAACTATTAATGCCAATATGTGTTCTTTATACGGCAGCGCGGAATTAAATGTAGTTGCTGGCGGAACCTTCCCCTTCGGATACAGATGGGAATATGAAAATGGCATCAATAATTGGGTTGTCGTTAATAATAATATCCCTTCAGGCGCTGTGTATACCGGGATGAATTCTTCAACACTTCAGGTCTCAGGAATATCAAATCCGGGATTCTACAAGTACCGGAGTGTCATAACAAATTGCAGCGGAGCTAACAGTGTAAACTCAATACCTGTTACTCTGAATGTTGATCCTGCACCTGCTTTAATCATTACCAATCCTAAAGTATTATGCTCCGGCGAAACAGCCGACCTGATGCTGCCTCCTGTAACCGCAGGCTCATCCACAGGATTAACGTTCTCATACTGGATCAATTCCCAGGCCTCTATTCAACTATCAGCACCTGATAAAGTACCTGCCGGAACATATTATATCAAAGGAACTACCAGTGAAGGATGCTCCTCTGTAGAAAAAGTAACAGTAACAGCTTCGGCACCAATAGCTCCGCCGAGCATAAGCGCAATATCGGGCAAATTATCAGCATGTGACGGGTTTACAGTACCGCTTCAATCATCCCCCGGATTTTCATATTTATGGTCGAATGGAGAAAAGACTCAAATTATAAATGCTGCAATATCAGGCCCATACTCAGTAAGAATTTCAAATTCCGCCGGTTGCTGGAGTGCTTCCTCTTTAATGACTAACGTAACGATTAATCCGGCTCCGGCTATACCTGAAATTATACCACAAGGCGATCTGACATTTTGCGAAGGCGGAAACGTTACTCTTACGTCCACATCCGCAACAGGTTACTTATGGTCAACAGACGAAACTACTCAAAGCATAAACGTATCCAGGACAGGGCCATACTCCGTTAAAGTATTTAACGAATCGGGATGTTTCAGTGAACCTTCACCAAATGCGTTTGTGACTGTTAATGCGGCAGCAGCCCAACCAATAATCACAGCCGATGGACCGCTTGAGTTCTGTCAGGATGGAAGCGTTACTTTGAGCGCATCAGGCACCGGCTTCAAATGGTCTACAGGCGAGGAAACCCCCACCATAACCGTCAGAAATTCCGGACCCTATTCAGTCCAGGTAACCACTGGTGCAGGTTGTCTTAGCAAGAAGTCAGTTGAAGTGGTTGTCAAAGTCAATTCAAACCTGACACCCAACTTTCCTGCAATCCCAACTTTATGCATGGGCACACAGGCTCCGATCCTTTCCGTCCAGTCACCAAATGGTATCACAGGTACCTGGAGCCCTGACATTATAAATAATACGGTTGCAGCATCGGGAGAAAAATATTTATTCACACCTAACTCAGGTCAGTGCGCAAATGAACAGACTTTAGTAGCCACAGTTATAGCTAAAACGACACCCTCCTTTGTACTGAAAGACAAATTATGCCTGGGTCAGAATGCTCCTGTATTACCTGCTGTTTCCCTGAACAACATAAAAGGTTCGTGGAGTCCGTCAGTAATTAATACATCAGCAAAAGCAATCACCCCCTTCACATTTACTCCTGATCCGACTGAATGTTCAGAACCCTTTACAATTGATATTGAAGTAAATGATTCTTATCTGCCGGTGTTTGATCAGATAAAGCCAATTTTAGCAGGATCTGCAGCGCCAGTTCTGCCTTCAATTTCGCTGAATGGCATAACTGGCACATGGAGTCCTGCAACCATTAACACTGAAAAAACCGGGAAGAATACTTTCACGTTTATACCTGCACCGGGCCAGTGTGGCAGCCAAATTTCAATGGTGATACCTGTTGTATCGGACTCACCAGGAAACCCGTCAATCATTTTTGAGCCATCACTGAGTATTTCGGGAGGTAACAACATCAACTGCTTTGGCGAAAAAACAGGCTCAATAATCGCAACCGTTTACGACAGCGATGGAAATCAGATTAACAACGCAGATTACTACTGGACCGATGCTCCGAATTCAAATACAAATATCAGAACATCTCTGGCTGCCGGAATATATACACTAACAGCAACGGACAAGACTACTCATCGTTCAGTTACAGAATCCATTACTTTAACTGAACCGTCGCCGCTAAAAATAACTGCGGATATTATCAGACCATTATGTGCTGACAAGAACGATGGATATATTAATATTACTCCTTCGGGAGGGGATGATTCAGGTATCTATTATTTTAGATGGTTTGATAATTCTACTTCAAGTACAATTACGAATCTGTTTCCCGGGTTTTATACTGTTGAACTAACTGACAGAAACAGGTGCATTGTTAAGGATTCAATTGAAGTATTGCCTGAACGTGATATATGCATCTTTATGCCTCAGGCTTTCTCTCCCAATGGTGACGGCACAAATGATTATTTTGAAATTATTAACATTGACCTTTATCCAAATTCCGACGTTACAGTTTATAACAGGTGGGGACAGTCAGTTTGGAGGTCAGAAAAAGGTTATGCGACCAGGTTCAGTGGCTATGACAGCAGAGGCAATGAACTGCCTTTGGATTCATACCATTACGCTATTGATCTTCATAATGGATCTAAAGTAATAATAGGAACTGTAACAATAATCAGGTAGAAACAATTAACAGAGGAGTGATGAAAAGACTAATATTCAGTATTTCGATGTTATTGTTGGGGCAGATGATCTCTGCTCAGCAACTACCCATTTACAGTCAGTATCTTTACAACAAGTTCCTGATCAACCCTGCCCATGCAGGATCTGACGGATATACTAGCTATAACATTACCGCGAGGGAACAATGGGTAGGTTATTCAGGCGCTCCCAGGACTTATTCATTAAGCTGGCAGACAAGAATACTTAAAAGTGACTATTCTATCCAAAAGAGCAGGCAAAATAAAAATTTCTTTCGTCCAAAATCCGATGGGAAAGTTGGTCTTGGAGCCTATATCTTCAGCGATAAAAACGGATTAGTTCACCGAACGGGCTTTCAGATGACCTATTCTTACCACATGTGGGTGAAGGATCAGACCCAGCTGTCGCTCGGCCTTGCTGCAAATGGCTACTACTTTACCGTAGACGTTGACCAGGGGAGTTTTATTGATCCGAATGAACCTCTGCTTAATAATAATCTACGCAGAGGGGTCTTTGTTCCGAACATTGATTTCGGAGTTTATCTTCTTAATCCTCATTATGATCTTGGATTATCTGCACAGCAAATAATAGGATCTGCTGTTATAATAGGCGATCTTGGGGGAAGGGAATATAGAATGTACAGGCACTTCTACGGATTTGGCTCCTACAATTTTCAAACTGGTCTCAAAACCGTTATTCAGCCATCCCTTCTTCTGAAAATGTCAGAATTGGATCTGATACCACAGGCCGATATCGGAGCCACCTATATCTATGATCAGCATCTTTGGACAGGGATAACTTACAGAACAAGTGGTGCCATAATAGCGAATATTATGTTTCGTGTAATACCTCCGGGTTTAGATCGGGGAGCAATGTTTTTCGGATATGCCTTTGACTTTACTGCAAACAAAATTCAAAGTGTGACTTATGGCACCCACGAATTCACATTGGCTTTAAAATTCGGCGACAGTTCAAAACGATACAGGTGGCTCGACAGGTTCTGATTTTGAACCATATAGAAATCAAAGATGATTTTTTGTTTGAATTATCCGTCCCTTTAGAATTCATCCGTAGGCAATCTGCAAAACCCGGGAAAGAAATAGACCACTAACAGCTTTATATTCTAAACTTTAAGAACCCTCGCTTCGCTTCGGGATGACAGTGTTTTCGTGGGTCAAAGGGGGAGGGAAAGAGCGGCGAACTGATGAAGAATCAAAATCCTGCAATTTCATTTAGCTCGCCGCTCTTTCCCTCCCCCTTATCTACCAAATGAATTGTCATCCCGAGCGAAGCGATGGATTTTATATACTTGTAGATTAAGCTATTAAGTTGATATTGTCAGGTTCTGGAAAATGGTCGGTCGGGGTTATTTACATCGTAGAGGTTTAACAAAAACAACGTGTGGGATTATTCAGTATACGGCTTTTCAGTCGCGAACGCGACTAAATGTGAATTACCCCCGGCGTCAGCCGGGGGTAATTCACATCAGGCTCCTTCAGAACCGGATACAAGAATAATATCATCCACTCCGCAAGTCAAAATTTTATATCGCACAGTAACCCCCAAATAGAATTCGCCCCAGGCGATCCGCTAAACTCTGGAAACAAACAGACCCCTATAAGCTTATTATTCTGGACGTTAAGATCCCTCGCTTCGCTTCGGGATGACACTGTTTTCGTGGGTCAAAGGGGGAGGGAAAGAGCGGCGAGCTGATGAAGAACGCTAAGTCCTGCAATTTCACTTAGCTCGCCGCTCTTTCCCTCCCCCTTATCTACCAGATGAATTGTCATCCCGAGCGAAGCGAGGGATCTTATATACTTGCAGGTTAAGATATTAAGTTTTATTGCCAGGTTCTGGAAAATGACCGGTCGGGGTTATTTACATCGTAGAGGTTTAACAAAAACAACGTGTGGGATTATTCAGTATACGGCTTTTCAGTCGCGAACGCGACTAAATGTGAATAACCCACGGCGTCATCATTTTCATATTGTACTGAAAACGATATACGAAGAGATTTGAAAAGTACCATAAGATTACCTTCGGTGAGCTCGTCCGGCTGAAGCGGAACTCGGTTCCTCCCTCATCCGCCTGGTACAACTTTCATTTTCATTTAAAGTACTTTACATGGCGGCTTCGGTCGGAATGACAGGTCAGTTTTGTGAAGAGGAAGGGGTGGATTACTGTAAGCTTGTAATAAAAGCTGTTCCCTTAGCAGCACCGATCCAGTAAATTACCCGAATAAAGACCGGAAATTGGAAATATTAAATCCCAGTTACGACCCCACACTAAATTGCCATTTTCAATCTTGAATTTTCTGAAATTGGCAACATCATTGTACTTATCCCACTGCGGATGTAGATTATCTCTTAAAAATGGTTCAAAATCTATAACTCTGGATGTATTATCGGAAAAATCTATTCTTATAATGTAAGCCTGTATGTACGCAGCTCCTGTAACAATAATTGTTTTCATCTTAATTTAATTCTGATTTTAAAAGTATGATATGCAAGCCAAATGAAATGAATGAGATGCCTATTCCTGCTTGTTTAGAATAGCTTAGATATCCGGATGAATCAAAATTGTTTTTGATTGTGCTCAACCAATTGGGTTTCATGGTTTGACTTTTTTTGTGATTTTTTCACTTTTAACTTTTTGTTTATAAACATAAAACTGAAGCCACTTGGTCAATATATGGTTATGATATACTTTGAGGAAATTAATGATATCCTGATGTTTTTGATTCGGAATTGGAAGGCGACCTGACACTTCAGCAAATTCCAATGCAACTAAAGCCCCATTGTCATAAACGAAGGTAACCTTGCTTTCAAATTCAGCATACTGAACATGTACATGAACTGGTTCATGGTCATTAGCATAAAAGAAAAATATAAAACCAAAATATTCGTAGATTTTTGGCATGTGTTGCAAAGTTAGACAGATCGAAAAAAAACACTTTCATTGTAAGCAAAAATATCCTGTAAGCCTGTTACATATTAGTATCATCTTTGTCATATTCAAAAACGAATTAAATAACATTGCTAATAATTTTGCAATAAGTTTCCAGCGTTTTTGATTATAATAGCAAAGATAAATTATATTCCGCGGGAAAATTAATTTTAATATAACTTCTTTTGAATAGAAGGTAGAGTCGGAACTCAACGGGACCCTGACCATGGAATGAACATCAGAGTGAGAATCAATGTAGTTGCACCAGGTGAGTCTCCGTGCGATCCCTTTAACTCCGTGGTAAAATAAGGATGGGAGATGGGAGATATGGAGCCCCATTTCAATCCGTTCGATTCCGAAACATTGACCTTCGCCGCAGGTGATGACCTCTCCGCTCCACAGTGGAGAACATGACGAAAGATGATTAACAACTCCCCTTGATGACATATCACCCCTTCGGGGTTCCGGTTCAGAGAGGTCACTATACCCCGGGCTGAAGCCCGGGGTTAGCTGAAACCCTCGGCCAGCGGAAGGCTGGTGTTAGCTGAAACACAATGCCCGCCGAGGTATGGGGTTCGCTGAAACACGATGCCCGCTGAGGTATGTGGTTCGCTGAAGACTGGGATTAGTAACATCCTGCTCCTTCAGATTATGGTCCACGAATAACAGCATTCAGCCCGACATCCTGCATTTACACACAATATCGGTTTTTGATAAGCTAATGTGACTAAACACGAATAATATCAATCACTCCTAATCACTCAAAACTCCTCGTAATATCAACTTAAACCGGCTCCATAGTCGAAAAGAACCTTAAGGCCAATACCTCCCTGCTCACTTTACCCTCCTTGTATTATCAACTTATACTGGCTTTAGAGTCGCGAGCTGACATTAGGTTACTAACCCCCGGCTTCAGCCGGGGGTTAGACCGACAAACTGATCCTGAACCCCGAAGGGGTGACATAACGATTAAGCCTCCCACCAAAACATGCGGTAGGCATTTCAACTGACATACAACAGGAATCACTGCTATGCCCTTTGCTAATACAATATTATTAATCAGAGAGCATCGTCAACTCCTGTCAATCACATATCACCCCTCCGGGGTTCCGATTCAGAGAGTTTTTCTCTTCAAGAAGTGGGATAAGTGATTCGTCACCACTCAGAAGATATAAGATAATATTGGTATCAAGGAGAATATTACTCCCATTCATTTCGCATATCCTTTTGAATCAGTACAGCATCTATATCGAGTCTTATACATCCACAATACTTCCTTAAATCAGGACCTTTGTGTTTTAATGCCCTTTTTCTAAGTGCAATGCGGATTTCTTTTCCAGATGTTCCCTTTTTTATTATTGTTACCATATGTCTCCAATGAATTCTCAAAGTTAATCATAAAAACTAAATAATTAACAATATCATCAGCCCGTCAGGAATTTACAAATCATAAAGTATGGATTAGTCTTACAATTTTCGTCTACAACATGAGGTCATGCATTCCCTGAAAGACACAAATCATTATCAGCCTGAAAATTGCCTGCCCCCCAGGTAGCAATTCCGTTGGCATTAACTCAAAGCCGGGGATAGGGCCGACACTCTGATCCGGAGCCCCACAGGGGAGACTTGTACCTTTATTGCAACATTTCCTCCTCCACGACTAACTATCCTCCTCATAATCCGGTACTTGTTGTAGAACACATTCTGGTCCATACGTACTATACCTATTACTGCATCAAGCTTTTTAAGGATCATATCGGCGCTGTCGATAAGTTCTGCCAGTTCCCTGGTAGCGCTCCGCTTCCCGGCAATCCCTATCCCTGGCATCGACATTACGGCAGCGAAAGATCTGTCATGTGGGTGCTTGCCGAAGGCGATATGTCGACCTCATCCTTTAGTTTTATGTCGCCCGTTACACTCGACAGCGCCAAATGTCTCGACGAGGTTACAATCAGCAGCTCCGCCAGGCTGCTTTTGACCTCCTTCTTTTGTCCTGCTATACCGGTCCGTATTTCAGACTGCCTCTCCGCACTCTTTCGCAGATTGGCAAGCGTCTTCGCATTGTAAGAATCAGTTTCGAGGACCGTCGGGAAATATCCTTTCCAGTGTAACCCGTTATCGTCCGGAATTCAGCAACGAGGTCCTGAATCTGGTTAAGATGTGTACAAAGAGGCAGAGAAAGATGAAGCTGCCGGCCCGGAGAAAGCGGCATGGATTTTCTCATCCTGTTGAAACTCTCACAATCAATGAGGCCCGGCTGCTCATGTTTGTGATGAAAGGAGATTCGGGCAAACAGCTGGCCCTGAATACCGGGATTAAGGAGTCGACTCTGAGGAACACTCTTCACATAATTTATCTCAAGCTGGGGGTACCGAACCGGATCGAGGCGATGAAATCGTACCTTGAGTTTCTTGACATGAAGGAGAACGGGTAAAAAAACAAAAATTCACAACTGACCGTTTCGATTTTCCTCAACCTCTGCGAGGTATGGGTTTCACGGTCGTGGATTTTCTACAAGACCATAAGCCATACGGGCTATTTTCAAATTACAATACAATGTCGTTTAGTTAAGCCCGGGTAATCAGTTTCTTACTCCCACATTTTACCCCCCTGCCCCCCAGAGGGGGTGTTCTTAAATCCCCCCTTGGGGGGTTGGGGGGTAAAAACACAAGAATAGTAGAGTGGTCCCTGTGGTA
>CAIMVD010000238.1 GCA_903844815.1 uncultured Bacteroidota bacterium
CTGCAAAATTAAGCGAATTTATGTGATTTTTGAAATGCTCTGATCAGATTTCCTGATTCGTTGATCGGATTACCTGATAGGATTGCTAATGTGGAGATGGAAGACTAACCACGGAGGCACGGAGAACATGGAGGAGTGTTAATGCCTGTATAAGGTTGACCGTTTTTGATCTCTTACCCCTTGAAAAATTTGCAGATAATACATCTGGAATTTGAGGTTTTGTTTGCTTCAATTAGATGGGGCTAGATGCCCCATTTAATTGAGAACTTGCATCAAATGACTCTGTCATTATCGGCTTTGTTTGCTGTTGCAAAGATAGTTGCTCTTTTTCTATCTGCAAAGGTGTTTTGTATTTTAATGCTTTATGAGGTTTTTCAGTGTTGTAGAGGATAACAGAACGGTCAACTTCTCTCTCTAAATCTTTGTAGCAATTTATGATTTTGTGTTTTAGATAGTTGTTTTTAATGATCCCGTTTATCCGTTCGGCTTTACCATTTTGATAGGCATATTCACACATACTGTTTCTAAAAAAATGTTTTTTAGTAAGAGCCAGAAAAGCCTTGTCGTAGTATTGTCCGCCACCATCTGAATGGAAAATAATATCATGAGGCAGATTGTTTTTTCTTGTTTTAATGGCCATTTTTAATGCACTAAGGCTAGTACTTTCTGTGGTTAACCTATCGGATACGCTATATCCTACGATGAATCGAGTATATGCATCGAGAATGAATGTCAAATAATAAAACCTTTCCAGTTCAAAATAAGTGATATCACTAACAAATGCCTGATTAATTCCCGAAATAACAGTATTTATAAGAAGATTGTCAAATCGGGTAACACCAAAACTATTGGTTGTCCGGCAATAATTAATTTTCTTAGGCACCGTAAATCCCCATGTATTGCAAAGGTTCTCAAATTTGTCTCTGCCAATATTTTCTGGCTTGATCATATAATACATTGACCTACAATTCATTGTATCATGATCAACCCTGATCTTTTGTATAATATCTATCAGATAGGAGCTTTCTTCATGCATTTTCAATTGCCTGTCTATTAGTTGATGGACAGCTTGCTTGCTCATACAAATTGCTTTGTAAAATGTATTTAAACTACAGCAGAGCTGTTCTCGATGTTGCCAGAAGTAGATGATAGTTTCGTCTCGAATTTTTTTTTAATATCAATTCCAAACGATTGTTCTGCCAATTCAATCATCTTGGCTTGAAAATCAATAGTCAATTGTTTTTGACCAACAATACGCTCCAATTCAGCAATTTTTGCTTGAAGGGCTATCAGTTTTTTAGTTTCGCTTTCCATTTCAACTACCAAACGTACGCCTTTTTTATAAGTGCTGCTGTATAGAATCATCCACTTTCTAACATTGTTGTCTCTCACCTGGTAAGCTTTACTTACTTCAGCTATAGTGGTGATTTTCCGCTCAATCTCTCGGACTTTTTGTCGCTTAAATTCTTTACTAAAAATGCGCTTTCTTCGCTCTGCTGTACTCAGTTGAAATTCTTCTCTTGTTGCCATTTTTCCCGTTTTTAAAAGTTAATATTTATGCTCTTAAAACGGTCAACTTATTTCAGGGTCTAACACCCAAGTTTAAAATCCCAAATCTCAAATACCAAGAAAGGGAACACAGAGATACACAGAGGTCTTCACAGAGATGCACAGAGGGTGAAAAGTCCCAAGTTTAAAATCACAAGTCTCAAATTCCAAGAAAGGGAACACAGAGATACACAGAGGTTTTCACAGAGATGCACAGAGGGTGAAAAGTCCCAAGTTTAAAATCCCAAATCTCAAATTCCAAGTAAAAAGGAACACAGAGATACACAGAGGTCTTCACAGAGATGCACAG
>CAIMVD010000239.1 GCA_903844815.1 uncultured Bacteroidota bacterium
CATTTTTTTTTGTTTCCATCTTTTTTATTGTTAACCTTTGTAATATTTGAGCAAAATAATTAACTAAGTATAAATTAGTCTTTAAATTTTAATATTATGAACATTTCTGACTTGATAAATGAAATCTTAAATAATGAAATCAAGATAAAAGGATATTCAGTAGATATGGATAATAAAACAATTGAAGTTTCCTTACCATCTTATGACTTAGAACAAATGAGTAAAGCGCATTCAATCATTGCTCAACATGCAAAAAAACTAAAATTGGATGGATTCAGAATTTCAGTAAAATATGAAATATGAAGTGTTTAGATGCTTTTTTAGTTTAAATTTCAAACTTTAAAGCTAACAGTTTGCACTCAAATATTTACAGGCTCAATTTCCAAAATTGTTACTCTTTGAATAAATTCAGCTGGTCCTTATCTGAGTCAAAATAGATCTTTTCGAGAGATATTTTGATACACTTTTCTAAATATTCTATACTAATACTATTATAATTATCTTCCTTCAATAGATACCTGAATTTGTTTGAAATTGAATTGTAGTTATTCAAATACGATAATTCAAACTTATCTATTTTTGATAGGGATTTTAAGTTCCTGATTTTACCTTTCTGAAAGAATTTAACCACGGGTTTTATTGGAACATTAATTTCCTCCATTCCCTTATTTTCTGGAAATAGCTTTTGCTCAGGTTTTGTTAATTGAAATAAAGAGTTTTCCTTTGTAGCAATAAGGTACACTCCTTCATTAAATCCGCCTCTTTTCTGTCTTTTCTTTTCAGCAATCTTTTCTATTTCTTTTAAGTCAATCCCAAATGCTTTACAAACTCCAAGAATTACTTCGAATAAATCGGAGAGTTCCTCTATTGTATTATCGTTATCCCGGCTCCAGTATAATTCAAAAGCTTCTTCTATTGCTTTTTCTTTCAGAAAGGTCAGAAGCTCCCCAGGTAAAACCTTCGTACTAATTACAGTCTCATTTTGGTTTTCGATTTTAATAGGGATATGATCTCTCACAAGCTTATAAAACTCCTTAGTTGAAGGAGAAAAGTCAAAGGGATTTAAACATCTAACAATTACTCCTTTAGATCTTAGTACATAATATGGATGAGAAAGAATGCTCCCTTCCATATCTACCACAAAATCTTTTTCATGAGCAAAATCTCCGATTTCCTCTATAAATTCCTTATCCCTTAAAATATCAACATTTAAACGCAATAATAATTTGTTCTTTTTATGTTGACTAAAGTCAAGAGCCTTGGACCTGTAAAAGTCGTCTTTTGAATTAATAATTATTTTCTTTTCAGAAAAAATTATATTAGTGTAATCAGTTTTTGAATCATATATTTCATCAATTGAATAAAACCAAGGCAAGATTTCGGGCAAACCTTTTTTCTTATTTATGAAGAACATAATAGTCGCCGGCTTCTCTAGCTTGTCAACAATTTGTTGAGTATAATTTGCTATTTGAAAAATCTGATTTTCAGATAAAGATTGTTTCCAGTCAAAATTTATACCTGCCTCTTTTGCGTACCAGATTCCATGTTCATCAAAGTCAACATACTTATGCTTACATCTGAGCTTTTTAGCTACCTTTTCCTTCCTGATATCAACCTCAAAAGAATCATGAGGATAAAAATAGAGTCCATCCACGATCCCCCATGTTGAATCGATTCGAACCCTCTCTAAATTGGGCTTAGCGTAGGCTAACACTCCTGCAACTGAAACAATAAATTTATGTATCAAGAAACAGAACTGGTCAGGACGTAACCCTCCATCCTTAAAGCGTTTAGTCTCACTTATTAAAAAATCTATTGCATTGTTTAATTCAAATATTGTATCAGTCCTTGCCAACATTAGTTCTTGATTATCCCTAACATCGCTCCTAATTACAATCGGAGACACTAAAAGATTTTTCAAATCAGATATTAAGGATAAATCCGTCTGCCCGAGTGAGAGCTTATCAATAACATTTTCATTTTCAAGAATATAAATCTGCCAATAAGGTAACTTTAGCTCACGGAATAACTTAATACAAGATATTTTTGGCCAGTTTTTTCTTGATGTTTCAATTGTCTCAAAAACCTCTAGACTCTTTAAATCTGCCCAAACGAATTGACTTCGATTCCATTTGCCTTTTGTCCACTCGCTGCCAGGGTTTGTACTTTTGTTTTTGTTTATTTCTTCGTCAATCTGCAATATCCAGAACATCTTGCCATCCCATAACCATTCAATATGATATCGATACCCTTCTTTGCAGAGCAATGATGCTATCGACTCTAAACTATTATTTAATGACTTTATGTTTAAACATGAATATATAGCATAGTCTAAATGTTTGTCCTCATTCCCTGAAGCCTTTATTTTGGAAACAGTTATTTTTTTATCCGACAAGACTTCCCTTTCAACTATCCATTGTTCTTTTTTATATGTAACTCTTCTTTCATTAGATAAATGACCTTGAATGATTGGTTCCCTATACTCTTGAATGATCAGAGAGATCGTATTTGTATTTTCACTTCTTCTCTTAAAATCCTCATAGATCTTGATAACAGATTGCAATAAGAGATCATTTTTGGTCTTACATACTTCACTTAAAAACATCCCCCTTTCATCAAAATTCTCATTGACCGCACTCGATCTGACAATAATAGAACTAATATCTTTATTGAGAAAGTGTCCAAGTACTATGTTAAAGACAGATTCTGATGTTGAATTGAATTCATTCCCTGTCAGCCAAAAGAGATAGAATTCGCTTGAAATAATAATGAAATCAGGAGTATTTAAGCCATATTTAATAAGATTATATGCTTTAACCCCAGAATTTTCACAGGATGCATTTTTAAAATCCTGACGAAATAATATATACTTGTTAGGATCAGACATTATGAATTATTTGATCCCCTTAGAAGAATCAGATTTCTGACTTACTCCGAAAAGTGTTTTTGCGACATCTGTAAATTTACCAACAGCATAATCAGAAAAATATCCTGTCAAGAATCCAATACCAAAAATTGTTCCCAGCCGATTTAAAGCTTCTGGATTAAAAACATTGATTAGATTTGATGAAATGAGAACCACCATAGCAAAAGAAAAGCCTCCAGATAAATGTGGTGTAAATAATCTCCATAAACGTCTATCCTCATTCCATATATTCTTTGCAACTGAATGATATAACCATTTTAGAGAGAACAATACACCTCCAAATGTTCCGCCAAGCCAAGCAAATGAATATTTTCTAACGATAAGATTGTCGAAAAATTGATAATCTTTCAAGATTATAAATAACATCAAGATTATGGGGATAAAAAGAAAAATCAATCCCAAATATATTGCTTCAAGGATAATTGTTTTTTGAGCTTCCTTAGGATAACGGGTCTTCCAATTTCCAAGGTCTCTTCCGTCAATTGGATCCAATGGAGCAAAACCTGGGCTATTTTCAGAATCATTGCTCATGGCAAACCCTAATTGCTTCAAAATCCCTAATGGTCTTTTCAATCATTTTAGTCTCTGGATATTCTCTCCACCTATATCTTTCTGGAATCCCCAAATAATAGGCTATTACTTGCCGGAAAATTTGACTTGGAAATTCTGGTTTAAATACACAGAATTGATGATTATCATGTGTGCGATAATACAGGTAGTCTAAATTAGACTTGTTTAAACTCGTAATTTCAGAAATACTTTTTATTTCTCGAAATTTTAAATCAATATGTAAGAATTTTTGGATTCCTGTCAAAAGGTCAAAACTAATTGGTACCATGTGTAAATGAGCATAGTCAACTCCACAACCAGTTTTGGAGCAGCTCTGCATAGGCCCATGCTCAAAGATTACGGAGTTGCCATAAAGAGAATTTTGGATATTCCTTATCTCACTAATTAATCTTTCTAACTCAGAATACCTTTCTTCACTGAGCACACTGAAATTCAGCGATTCTTGCTTTGGAGTAATCAACACCCATCCCTCAACTAATGAACCCAGAGATGGAACCACATTAAAATGTTTTGATTCAAGAAGTATTGTATCAAACATTTCATTAGTAAAAAATTTCCTTTCCATCGTTACCTATTTTGATGACCACAAATTACTTAAAAATAATATATAGTACAAATATAAGTAATCCCTAGAATATCATTTCGAATTATAACTAGTCTTTTAAACAAGAGATCAAAGTTATTAAAATTAATATGTCGGTTTTACAGTAAGTTAGTCCAGTCAAAATTGGAGATTATAAATCAAAATCGTTCTTTTTCAGCCCTAAGCCTTGCTAGCCATCTTTTGTGATCTTCATACTCATCTTTCATTTTTTCCCACTTATAGTAAAGGTTTTCCCTTGGATACACCTGAATTACAATCTCCTGAGTGTTGCCTCGGATAAAATGGTATACATCATGAACATACCCATAACTATACTTATCTTCGGAACTGAAACCAGAACTGTTTCTCGTAAATGGTAGTTCAATAAAATCCCCGATCCTCGGGGTGACTGGTAAAACTACCTGAACTGAAATTGATTTTTCCTCTTGTCTCTGAATCCACTCTGTATTTTTCTCTTCTGGATCAGTGAAAGGTGAAATATGTATTATATGAACTGACTTTTCTATCCTAAGAGGGTGATCATTGAAATCATCAAGTATCCTTCTCAGTAAATCTCTGAGAATCTGGTTCATCTTAGCTTGTTTATACCCAAGTTTATGAGCCAATTGAACATGGTCTGGAAGATGATCATTATCTGAGTTCGGATAAATCTGATAATCTGTTAATTCTTTAATAACTACTTGGAATTTCTCATCTGAAATAAACTGAAACTGACTTTTCAGACTCACTAAGTTGAAAATAATTATAGGATAACTAGCATGTGCTCCCATTGTTTAAGATATTAAATTGAGAGTGAATTTATTTTACAGCAATTATTAGTCAGTTGTAAGATTTTGTAATGTAAGTTACTGAAAATGTTAATAAAGAATTCGTTAATTTTATAGTTATCTCTTCAAACCTAGCAAAAAACATAAAAAATGAAATAGTGTGTAACTGAAAGGCATAATCAACTTTTGGGTGCATTTATTTGTTCGAATTCAATATTTTATAATAAATTTGACTGACTGACTGCAATCTTGAAGATAGAACAGAATATATCACGCCTCAAGTATCTTCTTTCGTTGTTTAAAATGACTGACGAAGAACTTCTTTCCATAATCAGCAAGGGAAGAAAACCAGTTTGCAAAGAAGCTGTTTTTGCCAACCAGATTGATCCAGCTATTTTAAAGCGAATCGATAAAGTTTTCAATAAGGGTCTTCATTATTACTTGGATCCGAAATCACCAGAAGTAAGTAAAGACGCAAGCATATTTTTCAGAAAATCAAATTTTGAAACTGATCTCAATATCAGCGCCAGAAGAATTGTAAATCATTTTGAGGATTTCAAAATCTCACTTTCAGCTCTGGCCAAGCTTGCTGATCTGAATATCGAAAGGAGTCTTCCGAAATACAATATTACCCATGATCCGGTTAATGTTGCTAATCAGCTAAGACAAAATCTTTATCCTGGATTTATTTCATCACAAAAAGAGTTCTTGACTGCCCTGATCAGTAAGTTTGCCGAGTTCAATGTTTTAGTATTTGAATTTGTTGAGCCCCCCACTAAAAAGGAAAAGGCCAATATTGATGGTGTTTTCCTTTCTCCGAATGTCATTGTTTTGAAACGCCAACAGGATACTTACAAGCGGGAAATTTTCACACTTATTCATGAACTCGGCCATTATTTAATTGAAGAAGAAGAAGTCGAGGAAATTGACTTTTCAATGATTGCCGATATCAACATAAGTTCAGTGGAGCGCTGGTGCAATGATTTTGCTTATTACTTCCTGATAGGAAATTATGCTGCAGATATTGAAGCTATTGAACAGGCCGATTCAAGCAATGATTACGAGCACGATCTTATTAAATCAATTTCAGACAAAACGAATCTGAGTAGGCTGGCAATATTCACCAGACTTCTACTGAAGCATAGAATTTCATACTCAAATTATATACTTGTTAAAGAGGATTTGCACATTCAATTTAAGAAATGGAAGGCCGAAAAAAAATTGGAAATAGAGAAGGGAAAGGCAAAAGGTAAAAAAACTGGAGGACCAGCTAGACCTATCAATTCACCACTACTGGTGACAACAATTCAGGCTGCATTTTCTGAGGGATACATCAACGAATATGAGGCAAGCAGAAGATTGAATACAACACCGACAAGACTTGAATCGTTATTTAGATGAGAATAATTATTGACACTTGTTCCCTTGTGGCATTATGCCGGTATTATTTGCCGTTTGACAAGAACAAGGTGTTTTATAATCTCATTAAAGAAAGGGTCGGGAATGGTGAAATAATTATCATTGATAAGGTTCTCAAAGAATGTCAAGGAGTCTCAGGAAAAATTGTAATCAAATCCATTGATTTCTTGACTGACAAACATTTCACTAAAATACATAGAATCCCATACGATACCTCGACACTCGTTGCACCAGATACCGGAATACTTCTTCAAAGGATTGATACTGAATTTTCAAATCAGGAACTTGTAAAAGCAAAAAAAATCGGCCCGATTGAATATATGAATCAAAGGGATAATTACATGCGGGGGGCAGATATGACTCAAATTATCCTGTGTCTGAGAATGATTAAAGACAATATTCCGATTTGGCTTGTAACTGAAGAAACTTCGTTTGATAACGACAACAAGCTCTTTAAAAAAATACCGTTTATCTGTTCAGGCTTAGGAATTCAAACAATGACGATACCGGAATACATTGAAAAATCTGAAAGCTTAGAAATTAACTTTAGAAAAAAGGGATATTCCACTGAATTAATAAAACCGATTTGCCTTAAGTGTAAGCATATACAACCACTGTCAGGCGGCTGTCAGGCTTTCCCTAATGGTATTCCCCGAGTCATCCTTGAGACCAACAAGCATGACAAACCTATTGATGGTCAGAAAAGTAATACTGTTTACACCCCGTCAAATAACTGACAAAATTCATGTTCTAATCCTACAAAGAACAGAAATCAATGGTCATTTATCAGATAAGATCTGAAAGTTAGAAAACTTGCAGAGCCCATACCAATGGTTGCAACTTTTGTCCGCTCGGAGTACTCAGATGCAAAAACAGTACAGCTAGACCACATCTATCAAGTTCAGTTTTATTTATCATAAATAGTTTAATGACAAGCACTTAATTCTGTTTAAGAGAGGTCAGTTTACGCAGGTGATAAGTAGTCAGAGCCAACGGTTTCTCAAATCTTTAAAAACCTTCTCAAAAATTTTATTAGCCTAAAATCTCTTAACCTATGCAGAAATCTGTGGAGGTTAAAAATGGCTCCATAACAATACTGGTTGCATCTGGGACAATAAGAACCTTCAAATAGGAGAATTATGAAGATGATAAGATCATTCTTATAAACCATCTTAAAATTGGTCCTAGAGGATATTAAATACATTAACCTTTCCTTCTGTATGATCTGCAGCAAAATTCTGAGATACGCATTGATTCTGGCCTTCAGAAGAAATAAATATTTATCTTTGGTCCCATTTTTTTGATTTCAGATTTTGTTTTGCGGTTTTTTTTGTTTATATTTTTGTAAAAAGATGATAAATGGGAAAAAATTTTACTGATAACATCGGATCTAATGGTTCTTTTTTTAGTCCATCCCCACTGAATACAAGTTGTACTGGGGGAACAGTTAGTGATATTTCGATTTCTACTCCTGATGATAACTCAGAGAATGTGAGGTTTATACTTACCTATAAGGAGTTAAGATCTTTCCCTGGACTCGGAACAGTTTCGCAAGATGAAGCTGAAAACATAATCAGATCAATGTATCAACTAAGTATGTTAACTTATCAGGTCTTGATTAGTGACTAACCTTGTAGAATATAACCGATTTACTAAATCAAGAAAAAAGGAACCTAAGTTACCTGCCAGCAGAGAGGTTTGGGTTTATACCAGGGTCTCATCAAAAAATCAGAAGGATAATTATTCTCTTGATTATCAAAGAGAGGAGTCAGAAAAGTTTGCTTCAGAAAATGGGTATCAGATTACAAAGTATTTTGGTAATGAGAATGAGTCTGCATCATCAGATATTACCAGAAAGGAGTTTCAGATACTAATCACGGCGGTTAAGAAGTCAAATAAAAAACCCTTTGGGATACTCGTCTATGTAATAAGCAGATTTTCCAGGACTGGGGGAAATGCTGTCAGTATTGTAAATGACCTTGTTGAGCGACTGGGTGTAAATCTAATTGAAGTTAATTCTGGTATTGACACTACAACTGATGAAGGGAAATTAAATATATACAGTAGGCTTATTGAAGCAAGGCGGGAGAATCATACTCGTTTGAAATTTACAGTTCCTGGAATGAAGAAATTTGTCCAGTCAGGACACTATCTCGGAAAGGTCCCAATAGGATATGACCATTATGGTCCTCGAGTTGTTGACCCATCAATGAGAGCTATCTCACAGAAAATAGTGATAAATGATACGGGGATAAAACTCAGAAAAGCGTGGGAATGGAAATTACAGGGATTAGATGATATGACAATAATCAGGAAACTTAGTGAGCTTGGTGTAAGGATAACAAAACAGAATATAAGCTCCATGTGGAGAAGGGCTTTCTATTGTGGGATCCTGACAAATGCTTTTCTTGAAGGGAAGCCACTTAAAGGTAAATGGGAGCCAATTGTATCCGAAGAAGTTTTTTGGGGTGTCCAGCAAATCCTTGATGGAAACCATCATGATTATCAGATTGAGAGAAATAATGACTCCAGACCACTTGTAGGGACTATTAACTGTCCCGTTTGTGGGAAGAAGTTAACAGGATATGAAGTAAAGAAGAAGAAGCTTCATTATTATAAATGTCAAAAATGTACAGGCATATCGATAAATTCAGTTTCATCTTCAAAGATGAAGACCAAAGGTGCCCATGAAATGTTTATGGAATTGCTGGAATCATATAAGATGGATGAAAGGTTCATCCAACCATTTATGTTCCTGTTGAAGAAGATTTTCCAAGGTATGAAAGCTCAGACATTTGAGGAAAGAAAAGAATATGAAAAAAGAATAAAAGATCTGACTCAGGAATTGGAGACTTTAGATGAAAGATTCGCTTTTGGTAAAATTGATGACCCTGCTCAATATAATAAATTTCGGGTGAAGAAGCAGATGGAAATTAATCATGTTAAGGAAAAATTTGAGGGTACGAATTGCGAAATATCTAACCTTGATTTTTATATTGAAAAATCAATTGAAATATCGCAGAACGTTCATAAATTGTGGCAGTTAGGTTCATTAGATATTAAAAGGAGTATTCAAAAATTGGTCTTTCCTGAAGGAATTGTCGTGGATACTACTAACAGAACATATCTAACCTCAAATGTAAATTCATTTTTTCTCGCAAAGTCCCAATTTATGAGTGATTCAGATGACATAAAAGAAAAACTCCTCACCAAAAATGATGAGGAGTCTTCTCTTGTAGCGGAGGGAGGATTCGAACCCCCGACCTTTGGGTTATGAGCCCAACGAGCTACCACTGCTCCACCCCGCAATCTGGGTGCAAATGTAGCATTAATTGAGCAATTAGCAAAAAAATGCCGGTTTTTCCAAAGAAAATTTTCAGGACTTCATTTTTGTACTGTATTTCAGTGGATTATATGTCATGTGCCTGTTAGAGCAGGATGGGTTTTTAATAAATAATTTGCACCTCCTGATGTTTAGACGATCATGATCAATGAAAATGGGGGTTTTTGATTAATGCCTGCAAGAAAAAACCCGGAATACTAATTCTTTCAGAAATGTTTAGTATGTTTATACTGTCAACCGACAAAACAAATTTGTTATTAATCGGGACAAACCGGATTATTCTGACAAAATAATCGGACCGAGTACAGGACCAGTATAAATGCTATATATTAACTTTTAATCGAGTACCTATGAAAAAACTATTTGTTTCTGTCTTCCTTGTGCTTTTTGCAGGTTTTACCTTGCTTGCAAATGATGCAGATCTTTTCAGTCTTGACTATAATGCTGTTAAATCAGAGTTTTCTCAGTTGGATCAGCTTGCAGCAATGGTTACCTCAAACACTGAATTGACCTATAGCAGCCTTATGATTACAAACAGCAATATGATTGCAGCCATGAGGCTTGTTCCTGAAAGCCTTCCTCAGACTGGTGAAAAGAATCCTGTTCTTGGTATTCCCTCTTTCCTCTGGGGTTGCGGCCTTGGTGTTGTTGGTATGCTCTGTGTTTATATTATTAGCGACCAGGACAAAGTAGAAACAAAAAAGGCAATGTGGGGTTGTGTTACATGGAGCGTTGTTGTTGTGATTGTTGATGTTATCTGGTGGGGAGCACTTTGGGGCGCGTCCAGTGGAATCTAGTCCTGTATAATATTCAAAAGAGTATATCATAAGAGTTTTTGATATACTCTTTTCATTTATAGGAGGTTAGATTTTAAGTTGTAATATTTGGTTTTAATACTCTCTTAATCCGAATTAGTTTATTAATACGTTGTTATGATTAAATTTATCTGGTTGCTTTTTTTCCCGCTTTCATTTCTGCAGTTGGAACCCCAGTATTTTTTCAGAATCAGCACTGATTTCGTTATAAAAGCCAAATCTCCTGCCGGTGAGCAAAGTCTTACAGTAGGCAGATTGTTTTACGATAAAAATATTAAACAGATAGTTTATGAGTTGAGTTTTCCTGAAAAGGAAACCTGGGTTCAGAAAGATACAACTCTATATAAAATTGCAAATTCAAAAATAACAGAGAAACAGCAGATTCCTGCCGGAATTGATTTTTCTATTTATAACCTGGCTTTAAACGGAAACCTTGCCGATTATGGATTAAAGAAGACCAGGTTCAAAATAACAAAGGTTGAAAAAAGCGATGGTGCCGTACTTTCTACCTGGGAGCCTACGGAAGAATCAAAAAAGTTTTTAGGCGACATCATCGTGTCGAATACGAACCAGCAGCTTAACGGAATTGTTTTTAAAAACAGTAAAGGGGAAGTTGCGTCCCGGCAGTTTTTCAGGAACTATATAAAAGTAAAGGGGTTATTATTCCCTATGGAAGTTATAAAGGAGACTTATATTAACGGACAGAAAGAATACGAAATAACGACTTTTAAAAATATTTTAATTAACGATTTATCAGGTGATAGCAGATACGATTATAAGATTCCCTCACATTAAGAAGGCCGGTCTGATAGTTCTGACAAACTTGTTCTTTTTTTTGGCACATCCTTCCCCGTGTCTGTCACAGGATCTTTATTCTCAGGAATTAAGTCAGAAATATGCCGGATATTTGTTCTCCAGTCAGCAATACGGACTTGCCGCAGAGGAATTTGAAAGACTGATTTTTTTTGATAATAACAACCTTCTTTTTAAATACAATCTCATAAAATCATACAGATTATCGGGTAACCTGAACATGGGAATTAAGCGTGTTTATTATTTTTATGGAACATCAACCGATACTATGCCTGCAATTCTGGCCTCCGAATTTGTAAAATTACAGATCCTGTCTGATTCATTAACAGTTGTCGAGAATTTTCTTAATCAAAGAAATACGTTGTCTCTTGAATATAAGTCAGTTATTAGCAGTTGCAACCTGCTTCTTAAAGGCAATTACGGGGTGGCACAGCAAATGGTAAACGAAGCTTCAGCTGGGTATCCCGGGTTTCCGTCGCCCCTTATGAGTATTACACAGGAAGCAAATCGGGTAAAGCTTAAAAGCCCTTTTTTGGCAGCAGGATTCTCGGTTATAATACCAGGATCAGGGAAGGTTTATACAGGGAATTGGAGCGATGGCTTTTTCTCCATGCTTTTTGTTGCCGGAAATGCCTGGCAGGCTTACAGGGGATTTAGTAAATACGGGGCGAAAAGCGCATATGGCTGGGTTTTTGCCGGCCTTTCAACAGGTTTTTATATAGGAAATGTTTTCGGCTCTGCAAAGGCAGCCAGAAAATATAATAAAAATAAGAAAAATGGGATTGACCATCAGGTGTTTGATTTTGTGCGTTCTGATAGTTTTTAGTCCGGCTGCATCTCAGCTGACATGCGCACAGGATTTTGAAGAAACAATAAAGATTGCTGATAATCAATACAGATATGGTGAGCTTTCATTGGCAGTAAAAACCTATCAAAGAGCTCTTTTCTTCAGTGAAGGGAGGAGAACCCTTTATCTTTTCAGGCAGGTAGCAGAGATTTCATATTTAAATAATGACTATGAGACTGCACATAAGTATTATGGTTTTTCTTATGATCAGACAGAGAACGACAGTTTAAAAACTGAGTTATTATTTAGTAAAGCATCATGTCAGATGCTAAATAAAAATTTCCAGCTTGCACTAATTGATTTGTTTTCAGTGAATGACACTTCAGCGTTGATCAGAAAAAGGCTAAGCTTTTACATTGCGACCTGCTATTTTGGTCTGGAGGACTTTCAGCAGGCCCTGACCTACTTTGAGCCCTGTGTGGAATTTCATGACAGGGAAGAATTATCAGATTTGTTCTCGGGAAAGAAATTGCTGTCACCTTCACCCAAGAGGGCAAGAATTATGAGTATGATCCTCCCCGGGCTTGGGCAAGTCTATTCAGGTGACCTGAAATCAGGTTTGAATTCTGTAATGTTAACCACAGGGTTAATTGCACTTGGAATAAGCATCGGAAATATTTACTCACCAATTGATGCTATCCTGGCTGTTATGCCCTGGTTCCAGAGATACTATACCGGAGGCTATGGGAAGGCTGAGGAAATTGCCGTCCATAAACGACAAAATAATAGAAATGAGGTGTATACTGAAATAATTAAGATGATATCCGGGAATTAACCAAAATGAAGGCATGATTCTTTATCCATGTACGACCTCATGAAGCATAAAATCATTTTATTTCACAGATTAATTATCTTGCAAATTCCCGGGTCAAATAGAAAAGATATTATGAGGACAATAATTACAGTGTTTTTATTTTTTGTATCCTTTTCCTGTCTGGCACAGAAACAGGAAGATCTGATTAAGTTTAAAAATCTTTTTGCCGGGGAAAGTGAAAAGCATAATTGGGGGAAAGAGCTAAAGGATAATAAAAACGAACTGACATTTGTGTTTTCAGCGACCTTTTTTCTTTACAAGGAAGTAATTTCTTCACAGGATCTGGATGCCTGTGTTTTCAGCCCATCATGTTCTGTTTATGCTATTGAGAGTATTAAACAGGAAGGTGTTATTCCAGGACTATTCTCAGCCTTTGACAGGCTTACCAGATGTAATCCGGGCCGTAATAAGAAACTGCCGGTTGATCTGAAGACTGGAAAGTATTACGATCCGGTCGGACTTTGAAAACAATTTAGGATAATATTTGCTAAATTTGCTGACCCAATAATCAATACGGGTTAGTTAAGGATAAAAATCGATTGTAATAACTGAAAATATTTACCATGCCAAGAGTATTTAAAGCAACTGAAATAGAACAGGAAGAAAAGGAGATTAAACGCGACTATCTCGACAGGCATATGCCCCATGTAATTTGTCGCGATGAGGTAAAAAGAGGCGAGAAATTTTCAATTAAGGTCATACTTGGAGAGGAATACCCCCATCCTGATGACCATGATCATTTCATCAGCGTAATACAGCTCTGGAACAGGGAAACCCTGCTTGCCGAAGCACGTTATACAGCCGGAGTATATGGAAATAAGCCTTCCCATTTCGAGATCGATTTCTACATTGTCGCCCCCGAAGTATCAATGAATCTTTCGGCTATGGCAGTCTGTACAAAACATGGCCTCTGGCAGAGCGAGGATAAGGCTGTTAAAGTCATTTAACACTCTAATTAACCTGTTTTTATTCCTGATTATCTTATTGATAATTCAGGTTTATTATCTTTGCAGGCTGGTTATTCAAAATGAATATGATTAAGAAAGTAAAGAAAAAACGCAATTGGCGCGACAAATACAGATTTACCATTGTAAATGATACCTCCTTTGAAGAGGTCTGGAAGATCCGGCTTACTAAATATCATGCATTTCTGTCAATCTCTTTCCTTATTCTTTCAATAAGCGGCCTTACCACTATTCTGATCGCCTTTACAAACCTGAGGGAATTTATTCCCGGGTACCCTGATGTAAGTATGCGGCGAAATATCCTTATGAGCGCCATAAGGCTTGACTCTCTTGATCGTGAAATAGCGCTCCGCGACAAGTATTTTGCCAACATCAGCGCCATCATATCAGGTGGCCAGCCAATAGGGAACTATCCCCGCCGGGATTCTGCAACGAACTATAAGGCAATAAAATTCACATCTTCCCCTGAACAAAGCGCATTCAGGGCAAAAGTGGAAGGAGAGGAAAAGTATAACCCTAATATGGGTTCCTCAGGATCAGTCGAGATGACAAGTCTGGCCAGCCTTCATTTTTTCCCTCCTGTGAAGGGGATTATTTCAGGAAAGTATGACGTCAGGACCAGGCACTTCGGAACAGACATTGTCACAAACCCCAAAGCGGTGGTTTCTGCAGCACTTGATGGCACTGTAATTTTCACGGGATGGACCATGGAAACAGGATTTGTAATTGAGGTTCAGCATCCAAATAATATAATTTCAGTATATAAACACAATGCAAGCCTTCTGAAAGAGACAGGCGACAGAGTTCGTGCCGGCGATGCAATTTCAATTGTCGGTGATTCGGGAGAGATGTACACCTCGGGTCCTCATCTGCATTTCGAAATCTGGTATAAGGGAAGCGCCCTTGATCCTGAAAAACATATACAATTCTGATACTAGGGGAAATATGCCACAAAGAATTGCACTGCTCGGATCAACCGGGTCTATTGGTACCCAATCGCTGGATATTATTTCAAGATATCCTGACGAATTTGTAGTTGAGGCGCTTATAGCAGGCAATAATGTCGACCTTCTGACCCAACAGGCTCTTCAGTTCTTGCCCGACACTGTTGTAATTGGTAATGAAAGCGGTTACAGGAAGCTGAAGGAGAACCTTCGGGGAACAAAAATAAGAGTCTATACCGGAAGTGATGCCTCATGTCAGGCTGTTTCTTCCGATACTGTCGATGTGGTAATAGCATCCGTAGTAGGTTATTCGGGACTAAGACCTACAATAGAAGCAATAAAAGCAGGGAAGAAAATAGCCCTGGCAAATAAGGAAACGCTCGTAGTGGCCGGGGAACTGATTGGAAATCTTTTAAAGGAGACATCCAGCATAATTATTCCTGTGGATTCGGAACATTCCGCAATATTTCAGTGTCTTGCCGGAGAGTCGGGAAATCCGGTAGAGAAGATTACCCTTACTGCGTCAGGAGGACCTTTCCTGAACTGGACTTCCGAAAGACTGAGTAATGTGAAACCGCACGAGGCTTTAAAGCACCCGAACTGGAATATGGGCAACAAAGTCACAATCGATTCTGCCTCCATGATGAACAAGGGGCTTGAGGTTATAGAGGCTAAATGGTTATTTGATCTGGCGCCTGACCAGATTGAGGTTATTATTCACCCGCAATCGATCATCCATTCATTCGTCCATTTCGCCGATGGTTCGGTTAAGGCACAACTGGGAGTACCCGACATGAGGGTGCCCATTCTCTATGCACTTACCTGCCCCGGGAGATTCGTTTCCGACCTGCCCAGGCTTGATTTCAGGAAACATTCAACAATGACATTTATCCAGCCTGATACTGATAAATTCAGAAATCTTAACCTGGCTTTCAGGGCCATGAGGAAAGGCGGAAACATGCCCTGCATCATGAATGCGGCCAATGAAATTGCAGTGGATGCCTTCCTGAATGAAAAGATAGGATTTATGGAAATGCCTGATGTTGTAGAATTTACTATGGATAACAGCGCTTATGTTATCTCTCCTGGCCTTGAATCACTTGAACTATCCGATGCCGAAGCCCGGGAAACAGCTCTTAATTACATTAATAAACTGAAACAATAAATATGACCATACTGATAAAAATTCTACAGTTCGTGATGAGTCTCTCGATTCTTGTAATAATACATGAACTGGGACATTTTATTATGGCGAAACTATTCAAGACGAGGGTTGAGAAATTTTACCTCTTCTTTGATCCCTGGTTTTCGCTGTTCAAATTTAAAAAAGGCGAAACTGAATACGGCGTAGGATGGCTGCCTCTTGGCGGATATGTAAAGATCTCGGGGATGATCGACGAATCGATGGACCTGGAACAGAGGAAGCTTCCTCCACAGCCCTATGAATTCAGGTCAAAGACCTCATGGGAAAGATTGCTCATACTGACCGGAGGAGTAATCTTCAACTTTATCTTTGCCATGCTGATTTATATTCTTGTCCTATACGCGTGGGGCGAAACATATCTTCCGACTGCCAATGTAAAATACGGTATTGAAACCGATTCAGTCGGTTATGCCATGGGCCTGAGGAACGGTGATAAAATACTCACTATAGACAATCAGAATGTCGAAAACTTCCTGAAGATAGTACCCGATATTGTTCTTAATAACCGCAAATCGATACAGGTTGACCGCGATGGCCAGGTTGTAAATATCGACATCCCAAAAGAATACGTACCAAAACTTCTCAAGGGAAAAGGCATGATCGATTACAGGGTGCCATTCGCCCCCTTCATTATTGCATCGTATGGCAAGGAATCACCCGGGAAGATAGCAGGAGTGATGTTGGGTGATGAACTCACCGGACTCGATGACCGTAAATTCATTTATTTTGATGAGTTCCAGTCGTATCTTAAAGATAACAAGGATCATGAAATAATCCTTGACCTGAAAAGAAAAGGAGAAGATATAAAAATTGCCGTGCTTCCAACAAAAGCAGGACTTCTTGGAATAAACAGGAGCGGAACCGTTGGTCAGCTTTTTGAGCTTAAAACCCTGCGTTATGGTTTTTTCGAATCTATTCCGGCAGGTATCGATAAGGGATTCAAAACCGTAGGCGACTACCTGAAGCAATTCAAACTCATATTCTCGCGGCATACAAAGGCTTATGAATCTCTGGGAGGTTTTATCACAATCGGCAGCATCTTTCCCGGAGTGTGGGACTGGCAGGCCTTCTGGAACCTTACTGCCTTTCTTTCTATAATTCTGGCAGTTATGAATATACTTCCAATACCTGCACTGGATGGAGGCCATGTTATGTTCGTGCTGTTTGAGATTGTCACTGGGAGGAAACCAAGTGATAAATTCCTTGAATATGCACAATATGCGGGGATGATAATATTGTTGTCACTCCTGCTTTTTGCCAATGGGAACGACGTACTGAAACTGTTCAGGAAGTAGTTTTCTTTATGGGCAGTTTGGATATGATTAAAGTATTTTTACCTTTGTTCAAATTCTAATACTTAAAGAAATGGGAAACTTTGGTGCAACTGAGATTATTCTGATACTAGTGGTAGTGGTGCTTCTTTTTGGCGGACGTAAAATTCCTGAGCTTATGAAGGGTATTGGTCAGGGTATGAAGGAATTTAAGAAAGCCTCAAAATTTGATCCTGCTGAAGAAACAGAAAAGACTTCTGAAAAATAAAACTTACCTCAGTATATAAACTTATAAGGCTATCCTAATCAGGGTAGCCTTATTTTTATTTGTATCCTCCGTCTCAAAAGACGTCATGAATTCAGAAACTCATATTTTTGATTTCTTCTTGAAGGAACGAAGCCCGCTTCGCGGATTATCGACTGCATCTCACTGGCGCTAAATTTGTTTCCGCCACCGGCTGCACTTACAACATTCTCTTCTATCATTATCGATCCCAGGTCGTTGGCTCCGGCGTGAAGCGACAGCATTCCCACATCCTTTCCCACTGTAAGTATTGACGCCTGTATGTTTTTTATATTATTGAGCATGATCCTGCTTACTGCTATTATCCTGATATAATCCGTTGCGCTGTAACTGCTTTTTACCCCTTTTTTCTGCAGGAGTACTGTTCCCTCATCCTGGAAAGGCCATGGGACAAATGTCACAAATCCATAGTGGTTTACAGGTTTGTTATCCTGCAGTTCCCTGAGCAGAATCAGATGTTCTACACGCTCCTCAACCGTCTCAATGTGACCGTACATCATAGTTGCAGAGGTAGGCAGGTTAAGTAAGTGAGCTGCTTTCATTACCCCAAGCCACTCTGAAGTTGTGGCTTTAGCAGGAGAGACTATTTTTCTTACCCTGTCGGAAAGAATCTCAGCTCCTGCACCGGGCAGGCTGTCGAGGCCTGACGCCATGAGCTGCGACAGGACTTCGTGGTAACTGAGTCTTTCTTTCTCCGCAAGGAAGACAATCTCGGGCGGACCCAGTGAGTGAAGTTTCAGTGTGGGGTAAAGACTCTTAAGGTTGCTGAACAGGTCCTTGTAAAAAACCAGTCCCAGTTCAGGGTTCATTCCTCCCTGCAACAGCAACTGATCCCCTCCCAATGAATATAGTTCATCAATTTTCCTGATATATTCCTCTATTGTTGTGGTATATGAATCCTGCGCCCCCTTCTTCCTGCAAAAGTTGCAAAAGGTGCATTGCGAAAAACAGAGATTGGTGATGTTTACATTCCTGTCAATCATCCATCCTGCAACGTTCCCGGGATTATGGCGCTGACGCAATTCATTGGCAACAAACATGAGCTCATCAACAGGGGCCATTGTGTACAATTCGACACCTTCTCTGGCAGTAAGCGAATCAAGTCCAAGGGCTTTTTTATAAATATCCTGTAAATTCATAATTATAAGCTGGTTATTACTGTTCCCGGTTATTGGTTCTAAGGTTCCGGCAGTGCGGGAATGCCGTCGGCAAAGGTAAAGCATTGAAATTAAAACATTCAATTTTTTAATTAACTTTACGACCTTAATATATTCCTGATAAAAATATGAAACCTGAAATATCGGTAATATCCAAGTTTGCAGATGATAAGTCGGTTGTGTGTATCCTTGGCAGCGATGG
>CAIMVD010000240.1 GCA_903844815.1 uncultured Bacteroidota bacterium
CCCGTGTGAGGCCCCTGCAATCACTGCCGGAGAATGCTGCCAGGATATTGCCTGTTCCTGGTTGTTGAACGGAATTTATGAACACAGCACCAACAAAGGTCATCTGGTATTTATAGAGTGAAGGATCTACACTCCACGCTGGTTCGGCCGCTTTAATACCCTGGCACAAACCTGACAACAAAAACACCAATATCAGTATATTCTTCATCCTGTTAGCTTTACTAAATCTGCGTTCCAACATTTTCTTTCTGCCCGAGACAGTTGAGTCTATAATCATCGCATCACCCTGGAGTCCGGTTTCCATAATTAATATCTTACAAGTTTTAGATTCCGATGTGTAGTACCGTCTGTAATTCTCAGAATATAATAGCCTCCCGGAATATGGTTCAGATTGATCTTAATACTGGCATTAACCTTTGAAAGACCAAACATGGAAGAATAAACCGTTTTGCCAGTTATATCCAGTAAATCGACATTAATATTATCACTGAATATATTCCCGGGCACAAGTGTTATTAAGTCTCTGAATGGATTAGGATAGCAGTATGGTTCAATTTCTTTCCCTCCTGATTCTGTGTCGCCAATCCCCGCGGTCGACAGTTTGATAATAAAAGGCTTCTCAAATGTTCCTTCGAGGGATTCTGCCCTGAACATCAAGCCATTCCTCGATTTAAGTAACTTTCCGGAGCCATCATCTGCTGCAAACTTTATGGAATCTTCACTTGCAGGGCCAAAAATTGTAAGAAAATACAGTGACTTTCCTCCTTCATTTATAGTTCGTGCCATTCCGATATTCTTTCCTGTTGTCTCAGCCCTGATAACATAATCGCCTGAGAGCATCTTACCATCGGAACCCTCAAGAATTGCTACTACCGACATATTGTTAGGATAGTTAGCCCATTCGCTCATAAAAAGAGGGCTTTCTCCAGTATCGTAATTTCCTGAACTTCCGGATTTTGCAAGCGATTTTGAAGGATAAATCAGAGTCCCTGAAGATGTTGCCCTGTACATGTACCCGTAGCCCGGAACCATATAGGAAAGGCTCCCTATCCAACCCAGATTCTTATCAAACAATGAGAACTGGTATTGACTCTTCACAACGTCATTGTTTGATGGGTTGAAAGTAGAAAATGCCTCGGCAGGTGTAAGGTTTACCTGTGGCAGATAACCCAGCCAGTTCCATCCTGAATGCAAGGCAAGTGGTGTTTTTGCATCGGCAACAGGTCCTTCGTACCTGATTGTATCGGAAGCCGATGTTTTTAACATATACATTTTCCCAGGCACTATTCCTTTATTTGAGGTAAGAGAGCCTGCCCATGAACCTGCCTGTGAGGAATATATATCAAAGGCCTGCTGACCCTTAATAAGGTCTTTATCAACAACAGCCACGCTGTTAAGCAGCTTTGGAAGAGTATTAAGATCAGGCGATACCAGGTTAAATGATATCCAGTTCCATCCTCCGTTGAGAGGTATCAAAGCCTGGTAAAACTCCTCAGCTACGATGTTTACCGGTGAGGATGGTGTACCCATCACATTATTGTTCTCAAAAACAAGAAGCGGCAAAACCCTTGTTATAATCTTACCTTCGCTGGCATCCCATACTTTGAATAAGAGTGAGTCGCCAAAGTCCTTATTGCTATATATGTCAAGGTAAGCCAGATACCTGTCATAAGGCTCAACATAAACCAGATGTACAACCCCCCTGCATTCATCACCACTGAAAACTCCTACAATATCATAGTCGTCAGTCGAAATAATTCCGTTTATCGACAATTGCCCTATAATACTCATTGAATACTGGAACCCGGAAGGATTCACCTTCCAGTCAGGCTCAGGTTTGTAAACGCTAAGATTAACCGGTAATTTTTCCGAGAAACCGAGGTCAGTCGAGAGGTAAATATTCTCATTGTATTTTCCGAGGTTGACCCCCTGACTAACTGTGAATGTGACGATCTGATTTTTAAGAGGCTCAATAGTACCTGCTGATGGTGAAGCTTTCAGCCACGATGGCAGATTCTCCAGTTTGTAAGTCTGCTGACTGCCGCCGATGTTTTTAATTTCAGCAGTAAATGACATCTCCCTGTAAACTTCTTTGCGTAGGTTTATCTCCTGTTCGCTCCATATCATCTGGTTCAGGTTCACAAAGAAACTCCATGTTGCAGGTGATTGCATAATATTTTCATGAAGGTCTTTAACGTCTTTTACAACAGCATCGAGGATACAATTTTCAATAAGAGGACTGGGATCAGTAATATCGAGAAGTATTTTATCCTCGTTTGTAACCCAGTTAAAGTTGACCTTGCTAAGGGGCCTCGGAAGCTTAATAGAGGCGCTGTTCGAAGTAAATGCGGCAACTCCCAGAGTAGTGGTCGGATGAGCTTCAACCGAAAGATCTTTTAATGAAGAGGTCTTCATATAAATTCCGTTACTTTCGGTATAAGTTTCGAATGGAAGGTAAAGGATCAGGCCCGGCTCATCGCCCTCCATCATGTAGTTCATTGTGGCTTTTATCTGGTCCTGTTTCCTGGCCATGGTCCAAACCCTGAATTCGTCAATGTCGCCATTAAAGAAATTGCTGTAGGTTGTACTTCCTGTACCAATATCAGCAAGGGCTCCAATATAGAGTTGAGGACCTCCAAACTCAGCCCAGTTTTCAGCCGGGGTCTCCCCTTTTCTGTTACCATCAATAAAAGCTGTAATATTTCCCAGTCGGTTAACTACAAGGGCAAAGTGATGCCATTTGTTATCGAGCTGATTGGTATCAGCTGCTGTGAATGAGGTCCCATGTGAGCTTACAATCATTTTCCCCGAAGCGTCAGATGTAAGACTCCACCCGTTAATATTTGTGTCGGTACCATCGCCTTTCCCATTGCTGAAAAGTGTTTGTGCTGAATTTCCACTTCCTTTGAACCAAAACTCAATTGTAAAGTTCTCTTCGGGTCCGAAAGCAATGTCGGATGACGAAACCGCCACGGCTGATGCCGACCCGTTGAGATGAAGTGCATCTCCTGAAGGATCAAGCTTCCACTGAGCTCCGAATATTGTTGCATTTCTCGACGCCGAATAGTCACGCGACATGTTTCCGTATGCCTCATCAAACCTCCAGTTTCCGGCTAGTCCTCTCTCCTTTCCATTAAGAATAAGATTCATATTCTGAGCTATCTTCGAGAGCGATTGGGCATCATACCATATCCTCAATTCATGGAGCTCACCGTTTGAGGGGATAGCAGTGAGGTAATTACGCTTTCCAACTATAATTCTCCCGGTAGCCTTAAAGTCGGTTGTTAGTTTGGCTATCTTTTTAAGAAAGCCATCAACGAATAACTGGGCAACCTGGGTTGAGGAATTGTATGAAGCAAGCAGATGGTGCCACGATGGAACGGCATCATTGCCGGCAGGATCATAATCGGTTGATATTGCAAGGCCATTAAGATTAAAGGTGAAGTACCCGTTATTGTCGAAACCCATCCACAAACCGTTGGTGGCTGCATTTCCCTGCGATACAAGACACTGCTCGGTTTTTGCTCCCCTGCGGAACCAGGTCTCAATTGTAAAGGATTTCCCTGCAAAGTTTATTCCCTCTGGAATTACTGCATATTTTGTTTCATCACCATCGAGTGCAATACTTGTTCCATGCCTCAGCCCGGTACCGTTAAGGATTCCCCTAAGGTCAAAGTTTGAATAGGTCAAACCTCCTGCAAATACAGGCTCATTAAACTGAATTACCACCTCTTCACCAGCTGAGAGTATCCCATCGGCAGGCTGTGGCGATCCGAAAGGAGTAGGATTTACCCTGTCCATTAATCCTGTTATTGGAAGGGTGTAATTTTCACTTAATGCGCAGGTCGAAACTGCTCTAAGCTCGTAAGCCTGGTCAGGCAGCTGGGTAACATCCCATTTATACCCGATATTGTTATCGGGAAGAAGCAGATCGGGTGAACCCTGAAGTATGTCAGCAGGATTCTTCCACCATGTCTGGAGCCCCACCCATTGCGATGAGGATGTTGGTTTATATTGAAGCTGAATTTTCTTCAATCCTGTGACTGCCGAATTGTAATTATCAATAACGGCATCATAGAGGAACTCATTCTTATTAGCAGTCTTGTTTGAATAATTCACTGTGAATTTATCAAGCGGCTGGAATAGAGAGAGATCAGTACAGGCTGGAACAAAATGAACATCCAGGCTTATTGTATCGGCTATTGTCAGATTACGGCCTGCCTGGTAAAGCTCATAGTCGCAGGTTGAATAGATCATTAACTGTAACTTAATATAGTCATTTACATCAGGCGATCCTTTGCTTACCATGAGAGTCTTAGTGAGGCTGCCGTTGGCCGGAATCACGAACAGACGACCTTCAATATCCGTTCCGTCGACCTGCATTATGGCACCATAAGGATTTGACGATTCTATTATTTTGACACCATACATTCCTTCCTCATCAGCCTCATTACCAAGAATGAGAGTAAACACAGCCGGCTTGTCGTCAGGAACACGGTCGCGCACCGATGGCAACACTGACATAACAGGTTTCTCACGCTGTATTGTGCCTTCGTTTAATTTCAATACACCTAACTCCTTCTCTGTTGGCATATAAACAGCACGGTTTAAGATTACTTCGATTATCCCGTCAATCCCTTTAGAAAACTTGCCACTATAAAAAAGGTCCCCGAGTAAAAACCATAAAAACGGATCAATTGAATTTTCATACACATCATACAGGGTGTTCCAAACTTTATCTTTGAATTCACCTGCGGTTTTGTACGACTTGTCCTTAATACCGGAAGTAATGGCAGACATAATATCTGACTTTCCAAGTTCGTGAACGAACGAACCGTTCTTAACCATGAGAGTAAGATCGGCATCTATTTTTGACAGATTTTCGTTTGTGAGCCTGTAATAATATGAGTTTGTATATGAATAAACGGCAAGTTCTTCAGTTTCATTGGGGCATGAAGTTCTTCCTGCCTGAATGTAGAATACAGGACCTCCGAAACCTTTGGGCCTCTTAACATCCACTGAATAATAATCCCCAACATCAGGATCCGACAGGGAATACCCTATAGTTGTAGTCTCTTCCTTGCCTGCAGTTTCGGAACCTTCCTGGTTGTTTTCAACTACGAAGTTAATCTCATTACCAGTCTCCAGACCGAAAATATTAGCATCAAAAGCAATAGAGGCATTTGCAGTAATTGTCATATTCCATGCCCAGGTATAATTGCTTACATTGCCAAGACTGTATTCAGATTCATAATTTGTTCCTGCACTGAAGGATATATTTTTCTCAAAATCAGCAGTAAGCTTTTCCTGTTCATTTCTCAGGAGGGCCTCTTTCCAAATCCTTATCTGTTCATTATATTTTCTTACCATATCAGTTTTCCCGGCTCTGTCTATTACAGGTTTAGACCCCTGATGCCAGATATAGCTCGGGCCCGAATAGTCACTTTTCAGTGAGTCGCGATAATTATCATTTGTTTGGAGGGGATTGTTATCGCGCCTCCTCTCTTTCCACAAAAAATCATCATTATTGGTGCCATATTTCACATCATTCATATCCCTGAAACGAAGTGAATAATCGGGAGATGATTCAAGGAGCTGGTTTCTGAGAGCCACCAGGTTGGGAATAATGGAGTTTTCGATATGGTATTTGGAGTAAACAAAGTGAGTCTGTACATCGGAAGGTTTTACTGCAAGCTGCTTTGAAAGAACCAGAGTATAGCCTGTGCTTGTACTGTCGGTCCACGAGACGTCAGTTCTGCTTTTTACCTTACTGAATGGAGCTACATTCAACTGATTACCAACACCGAACAGGATATTTTTAGCCCTTCCAAAAAAGAGGTCACTCGAACTTCCTGCAAGCTCCGGAGAGTCGCTCGTTGAGTAAGTATCTGTAAATGTTTCCGTTGTCACTATCTCCTCAGAACTGGTTGTACCGCCTGTTTGCTCGTAGGAGAGTCCTACTTCATAGCTGTTTTTTGTTTGTGAGATAGATACTCCGTTTCCCAGAACTCCGATTGTCTGGTTAACCTCCATTCCAAAACCGAATGATGTTGAGATGCTGCCGCCACCGGTAGTCCCGTTCGAGAAGGTATCTGTCATTGTTTTAGAGAAACCCTTTGAAAGAGTGGCAGAGCTCTCACTTCCGGGAGGATCCCTGAGTATAAAGTCAACAACCTGCGGCCCCTCGCTTACAAAATCGGTGCCTGCTATCATTCTGACACCCAATACATAGCCACGATAATATGAAGTATTGTTTTCAAGTGGTTTCCAGTATGCAAATTTTGAGCCTACCTGTGCGATAATCTGAAAGACATTAGTGTAACTGTACTTAGGAACCAGATCATTCCTCATTACATTGGGCACTCCTCCCTGAAATTTGTACAAATAACCCCCATTAACAACAGGTACCTGAATCGGATAAACCTGACTGAGTTCATTGTTTATTATCACACTTGCATCAGAAACGGGAACCCTGTCAACAACGGATGACGGCTGGTCATAATTTACATACTGTTCAAACAGTGAAACCTTAACCTCATATTCCTTATTGGGTATAAATACATCGTAATTGAAAGGAGAAGTTTCAAGGTCGATTGAGAAATCATTGTTTGTCTGAGGATCCTTATAGTTCAGATATTTTTCACCGGTAAAAGGAGTACCGTCGGGAGCAGCAACTGACAATTCAGGATCCGACCTGTAAATAAAGTCCCGGCGTATATTATAAAGGGCTGTATTTACCTGAGACTCCGTCCTCAGACTGACTTTTGCAGAGGTTACAGAGGCAGAGAGATTGAGCGCTACAAGATAATTCTCTCCGTTAATTGGAACAGTGGCCTTATCGCCGATTATTTCAACCGGAACATTGTTAAGGACTGCCCCGCCATCAATAATTACAGTTGCACTATGCAAGGAATGCGTTATTGTGACATTAGCAAATACATCCTTAACCGTTGTATCGGAGACGCTGTTTTCAGGAATAAAAATACTTGCATCGAGAACGTCCAGAGTCCCGAAGTTTAGTGACCGGTTGTTAACTACCAGGTTTGAATTGCCAAGGTCAGATGATATAATATACCGAAGCGGAGGAAGTTTTAAGGAGTATTCACCCGAGGATGCGCTTGTATGAACAGTATCCTGGTAACATCCTCCTCCCTGCTCAGCCTTAAAACTGATAATTGCGGTTCCGATATTGTTGGTTGAAAGCCCCAGGCCTGGTTTCTTATTTCCTTCCCTTGTTCCTCCAACTACCCTGCCAATGATTGTATATGTAGTATTGTCAATAAATTCAATGCCTGAAACAGCATCCTGGAAGTCGTAATAAGGATAGGTTGGCAAAGTTACAAGTGAAGGGAATGCGCCTTCGTTTTCAAAGGTATGTCCGGCTTTTTGCAATGTTATCTTATGAAGCCCTATTGGAACCTTTATCTTAAAAAATCCGTTTGCATCGGTATAAACCAGCTGTCCGTTCACAAGCACCGGTTTATCATCAACCATCACCATTACATCGGCAACATAACAGCTGCAATCCTTATATCGCACTGTACCCGATACGTTATATGCTGAAATGTCGGTAAAATCCTGGTCTGAAATAACATTAGCCCCTTCACCCAGGAAGAGGGTTTTGCTTACCGGGGTAAACTGATGAGGACCGAGGAAGGGTACAACCTTGAAGTTTTGTCCGGCGCCACTGTAGCCTATTGAAGTTACCTGGTAAAATCCCATATTATCGGTGTAGGCAGAATAGCCAAGCTGTGCTGAGGTTGGTACTACCGTGCTCCAGGTGCAATTGGCCATTGCTCCGTCATTCTGGTTAAAATCACCGCCTGTTCTCGAAAAATCAAATACTTTGTTTCCGAAATTCTCATCCATTCGCAGGTACATTACAAGTCCTTCCTCCTCCTGACCAAGGTAGCGACTGTAATTTTGCGTACATTCAAGAGGTGTCTTGGCAATATTCCATAAGCGTATATGGTCAACATTACCATTCAGCATGTTTGCACCCGAGTTATCAGCACCAATCCTCAGATTTCCGGCGCTGACTGATATGATACCTGAATATGGAGTACGTCCTATCTCAGTGCCGTTCAGATAACAAATCATTGTTGCACCGTCATAAACAGCAGTTAACTGATTAAACACATCGGGTTCCACTGTTTTGTTAACAGTAAGTATCTTATTATTAATCCTGAATAGTACCTGGGTTGCTGAGACACTTAACCCATACCCCGTCGTTGCATTACCCTTCGAAAACAAAGTGGCTGTTCCCGATTGAGTTTGACTTTTCAGGAACCATACTTCCAGAGTAAGTTTGGAAGAAGGGTTAATTACAGGCTTATCGGCCACTTCAATATATGATGAAGATCCGTTCAGAGCAACTGAGTAATTCACCATACCCACAGTTGGTTCGATGAGGATTCTGACATCTTCGGTTGCCGATTTGTCGTCGTACAGGACTTTACCGCTTACAGTAGCAAAGGGAATCCTGAATCCCATGTCAGAAGCCTCATTTGAATATATGAGTGTTCCACCGCAATTATGAACAGCCTGTACCTTATATTCATACATTTTACTGCCGATTGCAGTTACGTCATTATAAGAGGCAGTACCTCTTACAGTTTCCAGGAGGGCATAATCAGGGGCTCCCGCAACCCTGCGATACATATTAAACTGATCAACCTGTGTAGCTGTTATTCCGTTTAGCGTCCATTCAAGGTGGACTTTGTCGCCATGATAACCCTTCGAGGCAGTTAAAGTACCTAATACAGCAGAGATATCGCGGTTTATTTTAAGTTTAACAACAGTTGAAGCGGGGACTCCTGTGGTATTGCATTTATTAAGGGCAAGCAAAATATACGACAGATCCTCACAAATAGGTGCACCGTCGTCAGTCAGTGTGTTCTGGGAGCCGTCGATTTTAAATGTTTTTTCGACTCCTGTTGATTCTATTGTTCGTATAACCTGAAAACTTTCAGTATTGGCAGAACCTGTATTCCATGAAAGGTTTATCTCTGAACCTGAAATTGTTCCCATAAAATTTTCCGGTGCCTTCGGGTGACCATAGGTCCCGCCTGAAACCGCATTCGACTCCAATCCCTTGAATCCGTTGTAAACCGGCATTACCTTATAGCTGTAAGTCAGAATATTTTCCGGTGAAGGAGGAGAATCAGAGAATGACCTGCTGTAACCGCCGGCTTCCCCAACTTCGACCCAGTCGGTAAGATATCTGTATATTTTGAAAGCATCGGGGGAAGCGCCTGCGTAAGTCCATTTTAAATCAACAGCTTCGCATTTATCGATCGATGCAGTCTGCAAAACAGGTATTCCAAGTGATTTTGCTGTTATCTGTACCGAGTAAGGGCTGTAAAAATAGTTGGGGTTTACCGAAAACTTTACTTTTTTCCTGATCTTATAGTTATGATCTTTCCCGTCGCCCGTGATCACATAATTCAGATTAGTTGTGGTTGTTAACAAAGTCCCGTCAACAATTACCTCATAATCCGGAGGAGTATTATTCCCTGCCTGAATATAGGGGTCAGAAGGATCATTATCCCATGATAGTCTAATATTCTGACCGTCGCGCACTTCGGCAGAAAGATTTGAAGGAGCCTTAGGTTCGGGGAAATTAAAAAAGTCCGTCCAGGTATTATCCAGCTCCCGATCGGAATAGGCTGCCTGCCAATCCCAGATTCCGTCAGTTTTAATCATCAGCCTTGTATGAAGCGGAGGGTTCATATATAGTACGGGTTTCGTATTATCGGCATCCCATACCACCCCTGTAACTCCATTATGGAATGTCCATACATAACCTCCGTTGTTTTCACCTGAATGCGACCACATAAGTGTCCAGTTGAGGCCGTCGTGGCTGTAGTAAACATTAAATGCCGGACAAAAATCGTCACTGGCTCTCCACCGCTCCCAGGCGAAGGCCACCGAGCCTGATACAAGATCCTTTTGGTGATTAGTGGTTCCCTGACCAAAAATATTTCCACTAAATATAATGATCATACCTGCCAAAAGCAGGTAGCTCTTGAAAAAATTACTAATTCTTCTCATCACAGACTGATTATAATGCCATTCCTAAAAATCTGAATTCTCCTGCTCAAATCTGCGGAATAATTAGCAATATATTCAGGTTCGGCGAAGCAGATATGTTACATTTTTAACAATTGTAACATGTCAGTTCTTTGATTCATTATTCTTAATTGCAGTAAGATACTGTCCGGGCGACACTCCCTCCACCTTTTTAAATGCCCTGAAAAACGAGATCCTGTTTGCAAATCCTGACAAGAGTCCAATGGCTTCCAGTGTCATCCCTACAGCTTTGCCGCTGACCAAAAGATTTTTCGAATGGTTCACTCTCACCAGGTTTTTATAATCGTTGAATGATTGTTTCCTGACTTCCCTGAAATAATATGCCAGATGATGGGAAGGGGTATGTATTAATTTTGCCAGCACGACAATGTTAAAATCAACTTGCAGATAGGGCTGTTCATCAGATATAAGTTTTTCACTCCTCGCGGCAATTAAATCCATATAATCTGATTCAAATGAATTTACCCCGCGTAACCGGAGATCCTTACTCCCCGTTTCCTCATCTTTGATTACGGGAATCCTTGGCAAACCATACAATATCTCGGGAAAGAAAAGCGGAGAGAGTAATAAACCTGTCAGCCCTGTAGCAGAGATTACCTGAACGAGATTTACCGTAAAAAATAATTCACCCTGGTCAAACAGGAAAGTAAGGATCATTATCGCAAGTTGTCCGACGCTCAGGCCTGTTAAAAAAAACATTAGCGCTGAAAGCCATTTAATCATAAAAACCTGCCCCTGGAAAAGTTCCTTATTCTTATTCAACCTGAGATAACGTATAAAAATAATTACTGACCAGATAGTATAAAAAAGAACATGAGCAGGCCGGAGATAATACATGGCTGTTGGCCCTATCAGATCAGCAAGAAGCGTTGATTTGTATGTGAAGATGAAATCGGGTATAGTGAGTATCTTCTCTGCAAGATCCATTTTATGTGAAAAGGATGTCAGGAAATGAGGTACTGCCGCAAATAAATAAATTATTGCAGGCAGTATATGTAAAAGGTCTTTCCTGTTAAGGCTGGCATCGTCTTTTAATATGCTTCTGACATAGATGAAGAAAGATGGGCCAATAAGGAAAAAAAAAGATGAAAAGTTTACACTGAAGATTGCCAGCATGACGACTGAACCGGAATAGACAAAGACCCACTGATTAAGCCCATATAGGCTCAATAAAAGAAAGAATATGCCTAAAAATAATTTAGCCTGAAACTTCCTTATATTATAGGAAAGAATTATTAAAGAAATAATCAATCCAAAAATTGAAAGATATAACAACATCAGACAAATATAAAAACTTAATAACAATTTTCTGAGTTCAAAACGGCTAAAAATATGGTTTAAGATCCATTATCAGCCTCCCACTTTTACAGGAACCCCGGTTTTATCAAATAAATGTGCAAGTGATTTCATTGATTCCCCGGTTGGCTCTTCTGCAATACTCATCCTCAAGTGCAAGTTAAAAAGTTTATATTTTGATACTCCGGTTTTATGGTAAGGAAGGAGGTTGATCTTTTTAAGTACTGGTGTGGCTTCCCTGCAAATAAAATCACTTATTGCTGAGAGGCTTTCTACACTGTCGTTATAGCCTGGAATAACCGGAATTCTAACCTGAACACCTGCTGAATTACTCAGAACAAATCTGAAGTTATCCAGAATCAGCTGATTGGAAACACCGGTATGTTCAATATGTCTGATTTCATTAATATTTTTTATGTCGAAAAGAAAAAGATCTGTGAATGGGATTATTCTCCTGAATGTTTCCTTTGAGGCATAGCCCGACGTATCAACAGTAGTATGAAAACCGTGCTTTTTCAATTCTCTCAGGGCCAATTCCAGAAAATCTGCCTGCAAAAGCGGTTCGCCTCCTGAAAAGGTAACACCTCCTTCTGAATGTTGCATGAAAACCCGCTCCCTCTCCGCTATCCCGAGTATCTGATCGACTGAATAATAAACTCCAACACTTTCTGATACCCGGAAGTCGCTGCTTCCAATCCTGTTGTTCCTCAGAGCTTCCTGAGGCTGAGGCGCGATTCCTTCCGGATTATGGCACCATACGCATTGCATCGGACATCCTTTCATAAAAAATGTCACCCTGATGCCGGGGCCATCATGGATTGAATATCGCTTTACGCTGAATATGAGTCCTTTCATCAGAAAAGGTTATGGAAAACAATGATTAGTGAGAATTGAGAAACATTCAGACAGCCTGTAGTCACACAGAAAACTAAAGGCCGTAGAACATCAGACAGCTATAGAGCCTGCGCCCAAGGCGCTGCATCATGAAACGATATTTAAGTTTAGCCGTCATCATTATTGATATCCGTTGCAAGTTAAATATTTTTTTTAATTAAAATAGTGAACCGCTGGAAACCCGGGGAATGGCTAAATGTTAAATAGCTTTAACAAATGATTAACACAACATTAACCTATCTGGCTGCAATATTTTCAGGTTTAAAGAGTCTATAGTATATAATTAAAATCGCTCTCTCTAAATCGCCATTCGGCGAAAATATACGATCAGGTTTAGGTTAATCAAAGAAAGACATCTCCCCGATGTCTTTCTTTGTTTATTTAATTGCGAAAATTCATTGCCGCAGACAGTAAATTATAACTGATTTGTGTAATTTGGGAGCTCATTACATTTTATAATTTACACATTTTTATGAAAAACTCCCTGCTATTTATGTTTTTATCTGCTATGATATTCACAGGATGCAATCAGGTGAATAAAAGCGATAATCCTCTGATGAACAGTTATGACGCACCCTTCGAAGTGCCTCCGTTTGAAAAAATAAAGGCGGAGCATTATATGCCTGCTTATTTAAAGGGCTTTGCAGAGCAAAAGAAAGAGATTAAAGCAATTATTCAAAACACTGATTCTCCAACTTTTGAAAATACAATTAAAGCGCTGGAATACAGTGGCCAGACCCTGACTACAGTTAGCAGGATATTTGGTTCTATAAACTCTGCAAATACCAACGACACTATTCAGAAGATCCAAAAGGATCTTTCTCCCCTCCTTTCACGTCACCGTGACGACATAAACCTTAATGACAGTCTGTTTCAGAGGGTCAAAAACGTCTATGAGAATCGTGACAAATTCACCCTTACTGAAGAAGAAAAGAAAGTGCTTGAAGATACATATAAGGGATTTGTACGAAGCGGTGCGGCTCTCTCTGCCGAAGACAAGGATAAACTCCGCAAAATAAATGAAGAGTCATCGCTTCTTTCAGTGCGGTTCGGGGAAAATCTTCTTTTTGAGACAAATGGTTACAAACTGGTAATTGAAAAAAAGGAAGACCTTTCCGGGCTTCCTGAGGGAGTAATTGCACAGGCAGCTTCTATGGCCAAAAGCCTTAAGCTTGACGGAAAGTGGGCTTTCACGCTTCAGGTGCCGAGCATGACCCCCTTTTTGCAGTATTCTGACCGACGCGACCTCAGAGAAAAGCTCTTTACAGCATATTTCATGAAAGGTGACAATGACAATGAACACGACACTAAGAAAATTGTTGCCCGTCTTACAAACCTCAGAGTTGAGAGGTCGCATCTGCTTGGCTACAATAGCTATGCTGATTTTGCCCTTGAGCGCAATATGGCCAAGACTCCGGCAAAAGTTTTTGAATTTCTCAGCCAGGTATGGGATGCCGCAACCCCTGTTGCCAAAGCAGAAGCAGCTGAACAACAAGATGTTATAAACAGAGAAGGAGGCAAGTTCAAGGTTGAGCCCTGGGACTGGTGGTACTATACCGAAAAGATACGGCAGGAAAAATATAGCCTCAGCGATGAAGTAACAAGGCCATATTTCCAGATCGATAACGTTATCGAAGGAATGTTTTACGTTGCAACCCGGCTATACGGTCTCGAATTCTCAAAGAGAACCGACATTCCGAAATATCACCCTGACGTCAAGACCTTTGAAGTTAAACGTAACGGGAGTCATGTCGGCATCCTTATGATCGACAATTATCCGCGTCCTTCGAAAAGAGGTGGTGCCTGGTGCGGAGCCTTCCGCGGGCAGAGCCGCGATGTTAACGGGAAGATGGTTTATCCGATTGTAACAATGGTTACAAATTCAACCCCTCCCACTTCTGATAAGCCTTCACTGCTTACTCCATATGAAGCAGAAACCCTGTTTCACGAATTTGGACACGCTCTTCACCAACTTCTGTCGAATTCTACCTATCCCGGTGTATCAGGGACATCCGTCCCCCGCGATTTTGTAGAGCTTCCCTCGCAGATAATGGAGCACTGGGTGTTTGAACCGGAAGTCCTGAAGGTTTATGCAAAACATTATCAGACAGGCGAGGTCATTCCTGCCGATCTGGTGGACAAACTTGAAAAGTCGGGAAAATTCAACATGGGATTCACTACAATCGAATACCTTGCCGCGGCACTTCTCGATATGGAGTATCATTCGCTAACTAAAACGGAAGAGCTCGACATAAGAAAATTTGAAAAGACGGCAATGGACAAGTACGGGCTGATACCTGAAATAAAGCCTCGCTACAGGTCAACCTATTTCAATCATATCTGGGGCGGAGGTTATTCAGCTGGCTACTACAGCTATATATGGTGCGAGATACTCGATGCCGATGCATTCCAGGCATTTAAGGAAACAGGTGATATCTTTAATAAGGATGTGGCAGCTAAATTTGAAAAAGAAATACTCTCAAAGGGAGGAACAAGAGACCCTCTCGATATGTATATTGCGTTCAGGGGAAAAGAACCGGGCATCGATGCCCTGCTCAATAACAGAGGGCTAAAAAAGGCTAAATAGCCTCTTATAAAAAATTATTTACAGTCAAAAAACATCTTTTAACCGGACAGGATAAAAGATGTTTTTTACTTTTAATGCTATATTTGTATACCAAATCAAACTTCCAGATATGAAGATCAGAAGCATCTTCTTCATACTTGTCTTTCTGAATATACTTCCTGTTTCTTTAGAAGCTAAACCTAAAGAGCCGGTGGCAGCCAAAGGTGTGCTTGACCTCAGGGGAATACGCAATCCTGATAAATTTATTGTTAATCTTAATGGCGAATGGGAGTTTTACTGGAATGAGATGCTAAATCCTGAGGATTTTAAGGTCCCTGGTTTAAGACCTGTTTATTATGCAAAAGTACCTTCTTATTGGACGGATTTTCCTCACGATAAGATTAAAACTGCCAAATTCGGATATGCAACATACCGTTTAATCGTTTTGTTGCCGTCAAATCTGACCAAACAAATGGCAGTTGATCTCCCTGTTTTTGATTCCTCGTATGAAATCTATCTTAATGGCAGAAAGATGGGAGGCAATGGCGTTCCCGGTAAAACAGCTGCAGAAACTAAACCAGGTTATAAAAAGAATTTTTTCGGAGGAACTATCAGTTTAGATACTCTCGGGATAGTAATAAATGTATCCAATTTCCATCACCGAAGGGGAGGATTCTGGATGCCAGCTCAATTAGGAACCCTTGATGAAATATTAAAAATGATGGCTGACAACAGGGCCAGAGATTTTTCAGTTATGGGCATACTGTTTGCCTTCTCAATCTTCTTCCTTTTGTTTTTCGCCCTGGATCCGAAGGAAAAGATTATGGCTTTCTTCAGCATGACGGCAATCGGACTTGCATTCAGGCCGCTCTTTACTTCAAATTATTTAATAAATGACTTTTTTAATCTGGAATGGGACTGGATAATAAGATGTGAATATCTTAGTCTCTTTCTGATCATTTTCGGATGGGTTTGGTTTAATTATTATCTGTATCCCTCAAAATTATTCAGGTTCATTGCTTTGATTATTACATCTTTATTCATTTTATTACTAATACTGACTCTCTTCCTTCCTGTTAGAATCTTCAGCTACTCGATGTATTTTTATTATCCTTCGATGGCTATTCTTATCATTTATCCCATTTACAACAGTCTTCGCGGCGCTCTTAAAAAAAGCACAATTGATACAGTTTATTTCCTTGCTTTCCTCCTCCTGGCTCTTGCAGGATGGCACGATATAAGAGTTGCATCGGGAAAATCGGAAAACGTCTCAGGGTATGTTCTTACCTACACAATTGTCCTTTTTGTGTTTATTCAGGCAGCACTATTGCTATATCGATGGGTTCAGGATTATAATGAAAGAAAAAGGCTACAGGCTGAACTTGAATTCATGAACAAGAACCTTGAATTGCTCGTAGATAAGAGGACGCAGGAGCTAAAATCGCGAAACGAGGAGATAGAAAGCCAGCATGAAAAAATTGCTGTCCAGAATAAAGAATTATCTGACACCCTTCAGCTTAAGAACAAGGTATTCTCCGTTATAGCTCATGATCTCAGAGGCCCTGTAGTGAATATTCTATATTTGCTTAACCTGCTGAAAGAGAAGGCTTATGAGGAGGAACGGGAGGCTTTTACCGATTACAGCATCATTTATGCTGAAAATGTAGTAAGCCTTCTCGAAAATATGCTTTTATGGGAAAGAGGACAGGAATCAAGGATCAGGTATTCCCCTGTAAGCCATGATATGACAGATATTATCAGGACGAACCTTAGCATTTACAAGGAGATTGCCTATAAAAAGGAAATAACCGTGAACTTCACCCGTGAAGGAAGTTTTCCGGCTCTGATAGACAAGGACCTGCTCGATATAATAATCAGGAATCTCCTTTCAAATGCAATTAAATATACTCCGCGTGGAGGAAGTATTAATATTCTTCTTACTGAAGAGATATCAGATACAAAAAAGGTAATACTCAAAATCTGCGACACAGGAGTAGGTATTCCTGAAAATTTGAGATCTACCCTTTTTACATCGACTGAAATCACAAGTACCCTTGGCACAGAAGATGAAATGGGGACCGGGCTTGGCCTGAAACTTTGTCGTGAGCTTGTAATGGTCAATAAAGGGTCAATTAAAGTCGAAAGCAAAGTTGGCGAAGGAACCTGTTTTATTATCTCACTTCCATCGGGACAGTAAAATCAATCGGCCGTAAGTTCAGAAAGCCCCTCCCTGTCAATTATTGTTATATGCTTTCCTTTTGCTTCAATATATCCTTCTTCTTCCAGTTCTCCCAAAACTCTTCCAACTGAAGGCCTTGCAACTCCAAAGTAATCTGCAAGTTCATTCTGGGTCATATCCAGAGTAAATGAAGAGTTATTTCCTGCTCTTTGCAGAATATAATGTGCCAGCTTTCCACGGATAGTCTTAAAGTTCAGAAACTTTATTTTCTCTGACAGGAACTGGGAACGGTTCGAGATCATATCGAGGAAATTCACAAGGATAGCGCCGTTCACCATGAGCAGTTTAAGAAAATCGACCTTTTCAATCACAAGAAGCTCTCCTGAAGTAACTGCTAAAACATTTACCGGAAAACGGTTCCTGTTTCCAAAAATGAAGGCCGCCGCCAGGGCTCCCGGCGCCGGGATATCCTCTATTTTAATCACCCTTCCGGCGAAATCTACCATCTCTCCTTTTAATACTCCTTTTATGACAATCATGAGG
>CAIMVD010000241.1 GCA_903844815.1 uncultured Bacteroidota bacterium
CATTTGAAATTTCAAGTAGTGCCCCGAACCAAACTTTGTGGAGGAATGAAACTACCAATCACAAACAGGTTTCTTATGAGCTGCTTTTTTCAAAGTTATCTGTTTTGAGGTTGGAGAGTCGCCACTCCCGGAAACTTTGTGAAAAAATAATTGAGTGTTGGGAAAGAGTAACCAAAAGAATTAGGGGCTAAAGCCCGATTCTAAAGATCATTCACTAACCCTGGCATTAATGCCAGGGTTAGTGAATACGATTAGAATACGGACTTTAGTCCGGAACTCGGAAAAATAAGAAACATATCAAAACCAGCAATGTTAGTAAAAGTGGTTTTATTACTCTTTCCCGATAGTCTTAAGAAAATAAATAGATTTAGTATTTTTGTGAAAAATTCAGGAAACAACGGTCGCCGATTGTTGTTATAATCAAAAAACAATCTGAAATGAAAAAAATATTCAAAACGGCAGTATCTGTAATAATCATTGTACTCATCTGGCAGGCCTGTTCTGTTGTGCCACTTACAGGCAGAAAACAGCTGAGTCTGGTACCGGAATCTGAAATGATATCGATGTCACTTACAAGCTATGGGGACTTCCTGAAGGAAAATGCTCTTTCGACTGATAAGGCGAATACAGCCATGGTAAAACAGGTTGGTTCAGATATCTCGGCCGCTGTGATTAAGTACTTCGCTGATAATAGCCTATCATCCAGGCTCCAGGGTTACCAGTGGGAATTCAGTCTTGTTAAAAACGACACAACCGTTAATGCCTGGTGTATGCCGGGGGGTAAGGTTGTTGTTTACAGCGGCCTTCTTCCGGTTACAAAGGACAGGAACGGGCTTGCCGTGGTGATGAGCCACGAGATTGCCCATGCTGTTGCCAGGCATGGTAATGAAAGGATGAGCCAGGAGATGCTTGCCCAGTTCGGAAGCGTTGCCCTCAGCGAAATGATTAAAAATAAACCCCAGGAAACCCAGACAATCTTTAATGGAGCATACGGAATTGGAGCCCAGGTAGGAGTACTGCTCCCGTTTTCACGAGAACATGAGCTTGAAGCCGATAAACTGGGACTTATATTCATGGCAATGGCAGGCTATGATCCTCAGACAGCAGTTCCTTTCTGGGAAAGAATGGCAGCAATGGGCGGAGCCAAGCCGCCGGAATTCCTCAGCACCCACCCTTCTGATGCTACACGTATTGCCAGGATTAAGGCGGCTTTGCCTGAGGCTATGACATATTATAAAAAGTAAGATAAATAACCGGTTTTTTGGGGTCTTGCTTTTTTACCACGGAGTTACACGGTTTTAATTGGGAGTAACACTGTTTAAAATCTTTTTACAGTGTTACTCTGCTCTATCCCCGTGCAACTCCGTGTTTAAAAAAAAGAAAGCTTCTGTTATCTTTTATTTTCATTAAATTTGATTCATATCAAATTGTATGAAGCGCTCATATAGGATGACCCGGTATGCTGTAATGCTGGCTTTGGCTTGCTGCCTCCTTTTCCCTGTAAGTAGAATCTTTTCCCAGGGACTTACTGAAAGGGACTCTATTGGGATAGTTGAGAAAGTATACCTGCATGTTGATCGTGATGCTTATTATCCGGGCGATGATATATGGTTCAGTTCATACCTTATCGATGGGGCATATGGGATGCTTACTTCGAACAGCACCAACCTTCATGTTGAGTTGATTTCACCCTCTGATGTCATCATCGCCAACCGTATTGTAAGGCTTACAGGGGGGCTGGGCAACGGGGATTTCCACCTGCCCGATACAATAAAGCCCGGAGGATATTTTTTAAGGGCATACACAAACTTTATGCGCAACTTCGGAGAGGAGACTTTTTTTATACGACGAATAACAGTTTTAAATTCAGCGGGTGGGGAAAGTGCCACAGCGGTAAATTCAACTTCCTCCGGCGTGAAATCCAGTATCATGTTTTTCCCTGAGGGTGGCTCGCTGGTCAGCGGCGTAGTTTCCGAGGTCGTCTTCAAAGCTTTCGCCGCAGGCGGAGAGGGCAGCGGGGTTGTTGGAGAAGTCTTTAATGATGAACGACAGCATGTTTCCGCAATAAAAAGTGTTCACAAAGGAATGGGGAAATTTTCATTTGAACCCGAATCGGGAAAGAACTATTATGCGGTTGCAATTGCGGCAAACGGTGACACAATCAGGGCATCTCTTCCATCATCTTTTCCAACAGGCATTGTTATGAATGTAACAGGTAACCAGCATGGTAAGGTGTCGCTTGTATTCAGGACAAATATTGTGACCTTCATGCAGTTAAGGGGAAAGGAGCTTACCCTTACAGTTTCGAAGCAAAACAATACACTGGGAACTTATTCCTTTTTGATGAGTTCGCTTAACAGTCATCTGGAGATTCCAACACTGGAGCTTCCCGATGGAATTCTGCGGCTGACATTGTCAGGTTCTGATGAAGTTCCTGTCTGTGAAAGACTTGTATTTATAAGTAACAATGAAAATGCCCGATTGAAAATTGAATCGGGAAAAGAGGTTTATAAGCTGCGCGATTCGGTATCGGTTAGTATCTCACTGTCCGACAGTACGGGCTCAGTGAATAATTGTTTCCTGTCACTTTCGGCTGCAGATAAGTTGTTTACAGGAAACTCAGTCCAAAATACCTCTTCAATTGCTTCATGGTTCCTTCTTGAATCTGATATAAGGGGAGAAGTGGAAGAACCAGGGTATTATTTCGACTTTTCAAATCATAGCCGGTTAAGCCATCTCGATTTGGTGCTTATGACTCATGGATGGCGCGATTTCAGGTGGAAATATGAAGGAATAGAATATTTGCCTGAACATGGTTTTACAATTTCAGGAAAGGTCAGGAAGAAATTTTCAGACTCCCCGCTTAAGAACTGCTGGATTACAATCGGTATATTCAAATCAGGAAATCCATCTGTAAAAATTGTTCCCGTGAGTTCCGAGGGCAGGTTCCTGCTCGAAAACCTTGACATCAGCGGAATTACAAAAGTGATAGCAAGTGTTTCGGACGATAATGACAAACTCAAAGGATGGCTGCTTATGGATTCTCTAAAGTATAAACCGGCTGATGCAGGCTTTATTACTCAATTCGGAAGAGACGGAGGTAACTTTGGGGTATCTGATAATGATAGTATTACAGTCAGTAAATCGAAGCAAAAATATATTCAATATGCAGATATTAAAAGCTCCATGCTCAGGCAGTACAAGTTGTCGGATACAATTACTCCGGGGGAGGTCGTTATAACTGCCCGGCAGGATGATACCTACGAATCGGCCCGATCCCGGAGCAGAAGATATCTCATGGGAACTCCCGACAGGGAAATTGTAATCACCCCTGAGCTTAAGGCTACAGGCAACGTATACCAGCTGATATCGAACAGATATAGGAGGAAAAAGGTGTTTCCGGTATTCGGATTAAATTATGGTATGTCAAATCCTGTTTATATGATCGATGGAGTTAAAGTATCTCCCGATGAGGTTAAATCAATTCCAATAAGCTGGGTTGAACGTATTGATATAATCGACAATCCTACAGCAACACTGATTCGTTCGATGGTTCAGGTAAACGATTCGACAACTGCAATTAGCGACGGTGTAGTCTCAATTATACTAAAAAGCAATGCAGAGCCAGACAATCAACCGGAATTTCACTCAGTAAATTTTTCTGTTTCAGGCTTTGATGAACCGAGAATCTTCTACTCGCCCCGTCATAGAGAATCATTAGAAAAGGATTATAAGCCCGATGTAAGGACCACGCTTTTCTGGAAACCCGATATAATTTTTAATAACATAACTAAACAAATCGTGAATTTTTATAACGGAGATAATCCCTTTCGGGTGAGGGTGGTTGCCGAAGGAATTACTAATACAGGTATTCCTGTGTTTTCATCCGCAGAATATGAAATTCAATAATCTTTTCTTTTTCGTCGACCCCCCATTAATTCAATTATGAAATAATAATGAATACTAAAATTCACTCGGGATTCCTCTCAATAATTCTTTTTCTCCTGACAAATAATCCGGTAGACGGACAGCAAATGAGTTATTTGTTCGAAAGCGGGACGAACGGTTATAATACATTCAGGATTCCGGCTTTAGTTACTTCAGCAAAGGGAACCCTGCTGGCTTTTGCAGAAGGGAGGAAGAAGGGTTCTTCTGATACCGGCGATATAGATCTTGTCGTGAAGCGTTCCGACGACAATGGGAAAACCTGGAGCGATCTGATTGTCATCTGGGACGACGGCGAAAATGTATGCGGAAATCCTGCTCCTGTGGTTGACAGAAATACAGGTAAGATTTTCCTTCTTTCAACGTGGAATCTGGGATCGGACCATGAATCTGAGATCATAAAAGGGACAAGCAGCGATACTCGCAGGATATTTGTCATGGAATCCTCTGACGATGGCAGAAGCTGGTCAGTTCCTGCCGAAATAACCGGAGCTGTTAAGAAAAGTAACTGGACATGGTATGCAACTGGCCCGTGTCATGGGATTCAGATGCAGAATGGCAGGCACAAAGGAAGGCTTGTAATTCCCTGCGACCATATTGAATCGGTAACAAATAAATACTTCTCCCATATAATTTTCTCCGACGACAAAGGGAAAACATGGAACCTTGGCGGATCTACCCCTCAGGATCAGGTAAATGAGAGTGCCGTGGCTGAAATATCAAAGGGGAAGCTGATGCTTAACATGAGGAATTACGACAGAAGCCAGAAGTCAAGAAAGATTTCGGTTAGCGACGACGCAGGAGCCTCATGGAGTGATATTTATTCTGATCCCGCTCTTGTTGAACCTATATGTCAGGCATCTCTCTTAAGTTTCCATTCAGGCCGAAAAAAATCATTCAGTTTGTTATTCCTGAATCCTGCCGATACTGCAGTCCGACGCAATATGACTCTTCGGATGAGTTATAACGAGGGTAAAACATGGCCGGTTTCGAGAATCCTGCATGAAGGTCCATCTGCATATTCCGATATGGCATTTTTGTCGAATTGTAATGTGGGCTGCCTGTTTGAAGCAGGAGTTAAATCTCCTTACGAGGGAATTATCTACATGGAAGTTCGTCTAAAAGAGCTGAATAAATAATTTGGCTATCGGGAAAGAGGGAGAAAAAGATTCCTCATTAATCCGCTCTATAGAACTAATATTATGCAGATTGCCATGGCAGATTAATTCGGAATGACAATTTTTGTAAAGGACGGGAGGGGAAGAAGCGGCGATTCTCAAGAGTCATAGATTAATACCTGAAATGATCCGTGAGAATCGCCGCTTCTTCCCCTCTCCCAATACAAAATTGACCTGTCATTCCGAATTAATACACCTTTAACACATATCAATTCTTACGGAAAAAGCAAAAGGTGTATTAATGAGGAATCTTATGGTGTTTATAAATGTGTTGCAACAAATAAAGTTATTACATATATTTGTACGCGATATCCTGATGGCAGGATTATAATAAAAATTTTAAAACTGACAGATTATGGCAACAAAAAATACCGAACTGGTTCTTACACCTCCTCAGCCGCACTGGGTAGGAGATGGCTTCAGGGTACACAACTTTATACCGGGTGGTTACCGGACCGATATGGCAAGGATGAATCCGTTTATCCTTCTGGATTATGGTGCCAGGCACTTCTTCCCCTCATCAGACACTCAACCGGGAGTTGGAGTTCATCCTCATCGTGGTTTTGAAACAGTCACCATAGCATATAAGGGAAGGGTGGCTCACCACGACAGCGCCGGCAACAGCGGTGTGATAGGCGAAGGCGACGTTCAGTGGATGACCGCTGCATCGGGCATCCTTCATAAGGAATACCACGAAAAGGAATTCAGCCTTAAAGGAGGCGAAATGCAGATGGTTCAGCTTTGGGTTAACCTTCCTGCCCGGTTCAAGATGTCTGCTCCCAAATACCAGAGCATTACAAACGATCAGATGAGCAAGTTCAAACTTGAAGGTGACAACGGAATCGTCGAAATAATTGCCGGGGAATATAAAAATGTTAAAGGAAGCGCTTCGACATTTTCTCCGGTTAACCTGCTCAACGCAAAGTTGAATAAAGGGGGAAAGGCCGGTTTTTCATTCCCTGCTGATTTTAACACTGCATTGCTTGTAATAGAAGGAGAGATTACAATAAACAACACCGGAGAGGTAAAGACTGATAATTTTGCCCTATTCCTTAATGAAGGCGAAGACTTTGAGATTCAGACTGTGGAAGGAGCTGTTGTTTTGGTTATGAGCGGGGAGAATCTCAACGAACCAATTGCTTCTCACGGACCGTTTGTTATGAATACAAAGCAGGAAATCCTCCAGGCGTTCGACGATTACCAGAAGGGAAAATTTGGATTCCTCGAGGATTAATGGCTAATTTATTGATACAGATCAAAGTTGGAATATGGCAATTGAAAATGAAATAAAAGGGCGTTTCAGGAACGAATACCATAAGGGGATGATAAATCTGGTTTATACTGTAAATCAGCTGGGTTATCAGTTCAGGCAAACACTGAAATCACATGGGATCTCGGAACCTCAGTATAATGTTCTGAGGGTTTTGCGCGGTTTCCGGAGCGAGTGCCCTGTTTCAATAGGCTTCTTAAAGGAACGCATGCTTGACAAGAGTTCCGATGTCAGCAGGATAGTGGACAATCTTTTCGCAAAGGGATTGATTGACAGGAAGGAAAATCCTCTTGACCGCCGGCAGAAGGAGGTTGATATCACCGGTAAAGGGCTTGAACTATTATCGGAAATGATAGAATGCGATAAAAAGGCCGATCTGCTGATTGCAAAACTGTCGCGGGAGGAAGTCGTTGAACTGAACAGGCTACTCGATAAAATAAGAGGATGAATTGGTTAAAATAATTGAAAAGGGAATCTCTTATCAATTCGAACTAAGAGTTATTATTGTAATCTCAGGCTGACAGTTAAACCTAAGGGGTATTCCGCTTACCCCGGCGCCCCTTGAGGTATAACCGGTCATATTGCCTATTTTCCATTTGCCATGGTTGAATTTTTTGCCATCGAACTGATGGCTTATAATCGGTACGCCTTCCTTAAGACAGATCTGGCCGCCATGAGTATGACCGCAAAGATAGAGGTCATACTTGTTTTGTGAAGCCCATTTAGCCATTTCAGGTGTATGAACCATTGCAATTTTGAAATCATAGCCCCTGGTTTCCATGCTGATCAAAGCAGACTCTGTATAGAAATCAAAGGGATCATCTGTTCCGGTTATCAATATTTTCTTCTCATCCCTGATTATCTCAACCGATTCGTTTACAAGCAGATTCATGCCTGACTCCTTTTCATACTGGGCCATCAGGTAGGTATCATGATTTCCTAAAATCGCGAAAGTACCGAAAGGGGCCTGGATGTATTTTGAAAGAACCTTTAGTGGCTTAAGAATATGATTGAAACTACCCGATCTGTCTCTCCTGTAATCGCCGGTTAACAAACAGATATCAAAATTCAACGGTTTTATTTTTTCGATCAGCATTGCAGTAAATCCCGGGATACTGTCAATGTGAAGATCAGACAGATGTAGTATTCTGAAACCGTTGAAGGGTTCCGGAAGATTCGGGAATGTCAGATTCAATTCGGTGACGCCAATTTTTTTTGCGTTTTCATAGCCTCTGGTATAATATCCCGCCAATTTCATGAAAAACCCGAAGATCTTAATAAGGCGAAGAAAAAGGTCCCAGTGGCTTCGGCTCTTCTTCCCTCTTCTTTTCCAGATAGAGCCTACATTTTCCATCACCGACCGGTTGGCAGCCCAGATCAGTCTTTTTTCTTTTCGGGATTCGGCAGAGTCGGGAAACTGATGCATTTTAAAAGAATTAGGCTACTAATTTAAGCAATATTATCATTTTTCCCCTGCTCTTTTTGTACTGAATGGTTTACCCTTGCCAGGCAATTGCCGATTGGAACAAGGACTCAATAAAGGGCCATGGTTGGTTTAATGTTGTTTTTATTACTATATTAGCCTTGTAATGATTGTCGATTGTATGGGGCAGATTTTAACACGTTGAATATTTAGCTAAAAACCTAAACTTCCTGTTGAAAATGCCTTACAGATATATACCTAATTTACCTGCTAATGGTACTATCAGAATCATCTTTAAAGAAACCTTTGGGAAAAACATTTCCTGCCCTGATGGTACTTTTTTTAGGGTTGATCCTGACACTTGTCACTTCATTTTACACAAATCGTGATGTAGAATCCGCGGCGAACAAGGACTTTCAATCGATATGTTCTGATATTCAAACAAAAATTTATGAACGGCTTAACGCCCATGCCCAGCTTTTACGTTGCAGTTCTGCATTTTTTGCGGCTTCCTCGTCTGTTACCAGGCAGGACTGGCGGTTTTTTTATGAGAAGTCTAATATCGATAAGATCCTTCCGGGAATCCAGGGTCTTGGATTTTCAATGATTGTCCCTCAAAACAAACTGCAAGAGCATATTCTTGAGGTAAGAAAGGAAGGATTCCCTGAATATGTTATACGTCCGGAGGGAGACAGGGCTTTTTATACGACAATTCTTTATATTGAGCCATTCGGAGGCCGGAATCTCCGCGCTTTTGGTTATGATATGTTTACAGAACCTGTAAGGCGTTATGCGATGGAAACGGCGAGGGACTCAAATATGACAGTTCTTACCGGAAAGGTTGTTCTTATTCAGGAAACTAATAAGGATGTGCAGGCAGGGACTCTGATGTATGTTCCCGTTTACCGTGAGGGCGAACCTGCAGCCACTGTTGAACAACGACGTGCCGCAATAATAGGCTGGGTATACAGCCCTTATCGCATGAATGACCTGATGGACGGCGTTCTGGGGCGATGGGGCCTTCTGAAGAAGGAACGTGTTCACCTGCAGATTTTTGATGGGAGCATAGCATCGCAGGAATTCTTGTTGTATAACAGTGGGAGAAATGATACTGTTAACCATAGCGATTTTCTTACTTATCTTTTACCCGTTGAATATCATGGTAAAAAATGGACCTTGCTTTTCACGCAGTCGGGCTTCACTAAACCGATCGTTCGAAGCAGGGTAATAATTGTCTTCTTCAGTGGCATAATAATCAGTTTATTGTTATTCAGCCTTTCTCTGTCATTATTGAACACACGTTTCAGTGCACAGAAAATTGCAGGAAAACTGACATCTGAAATAAAGGAGGCCTCCGCAAGGTTAACCCTGGCCGCCAGGGCAGGAGGAGTAGGAATTTGGGATTTTGATCCTGTGAATAACAGTCTTATTTGTGATGACGAGATGTATGCTCTTTACGGAATTGCTAAGGACGGGATCAGACTTTCTTACGATGCCTGGATGAATAGCCTCCATCCCGATGATGCCGAACGCAGTAACAGGGAAATACAGATGGCCATATCAGGCGAGAAGGATTTTGAAATTGAATTCAGGGTAATCTGGCCCGACGGATCCATACATAATATCAGAGGATTAGCCCTCGTAATTCGTGACGACACAGGCAAGGCACTGCACCTCATTGGCACAAACTGGGATATAACTGAAAACAAGAAGGCGGAGAAGGCCCTTATAAAAGCCAAACAGGAAGCGGAAAAAGCAAATAAAGCTAAATCGGAATTCCTGGCTAACATGAGCCATGAGATCAGGACGCCCATGAATGCAATCCTGGGGTATTCTGAACTTCTAAGCTATGTTTTGAAGGATAAGACACAGAAAGGATATCTCGATTCAATCAAATCAAGCGGAAGAACTCTGCTCACATTAATCAATGATATTCTCGACCTTTCAAAAATTGAGGCAGGAAAGCTTCAACTGGATTATGATTATATTGAAACATCGACCTTCTTTAATGAGTTTGGTAAGATATTCTCATTAAAGATATCGGAAAAGAATTTAAGGTTTATTACCTGTATTTCTGAAACTACTCCAACATCATTTTACCTCGACGGCCCAAGGCTTAGGCAGATCATTCTGAATCTGGTTGGCAATGCTGTAAAATTTACCGAAGACGGACAGATTGAACTAAAGATCCGGGGAGAAAACAAGGAAGTGGCAAAGAGTTCAAAAACTAAGATTGACGGGACTATTGATCTGGTAATCGAGGTAAAAGATACAGGCATTGGAATCCCCGAAGAATATCAGGAGAGGATTATGGAATCATTTGTACAGGTCCATAGCAAAACTAACCTGAGTGGAACAGGATTAGGCCTTCCGATCGCTAAACGGCTTACAGAGCTAATGAATGGCAGGCTGGAACTCAAATCGAAAACGGGCGAGGGCAGTACATTCACTGTCGTCTTGTCTGAAGTCCCGTTTTTAATGAACCATGAAAAATTAAAAACAGAGGTTCCCTTCAACCCCTCAGATATAATTTTTGAAAAGGCAACAATATTAATCGCAGACGATATTGAGAATAACCGAAGATACATAAGAGATGTGCTCAGTGGGACCAATCTGACTGTCATTGAAGCTGTTGACGGGCTTAATGCAATTTCACTCATTGAAATAACCATGCCTGATCTGGTTATCATCGATATTGTGATGCCCGGGCTCGACGGCTTTGAGTTGCTGGCCAGGATTAAAGGGAAGGAAAACCTTAAACACATACCCGTAATCGCTTATTCTGCTTCGGTGATGAAAGAACAGCAGGAGAAGATCCGTCAGAGCGAATTTGCAGGACTTCTTATAAAACCCGTTCAGATATCGGATCTTTATATCCAGCTCATGAACCATCTGGCTTACAGCATGGTAAGTCCTGTAGAGCCGGAGGCTGATTTATCAGGAGATGAAACAGCAGATCTTCACGAGTTAATCTCATCTCTTGAAGGCAGTTTTTTTGAAAAATGGATGTCTTTTAAATCGCGACAGCCATTAGCAGAGGTAAAAGAGTTCGGTGAGAGCCTGGTGCAGCTCGGTAACTGTCATCGAAACAGGGTTATCTCGGAGTACGGAGCAAAATTGGCTGTAGCGGCTGATAGTTTTAATCTTGAAGATATGCTGAAACTTCTCGGAAAATATCAGGCAAAGATTGAAGAGCTGAAAAAGTAAATGGTATTTATCCGTTTTTTTCGGGAAGATAGTTCCAGAATCGCCTGGGCAGCATTTGGCGATGGAGTTTGTAATTCTTACGTTCCTTGATACAGATTGTATCGAAATAGTTTTTCCAGAGTTTCTGAAACTGCTTCTCTTCAGGATTGTGAAAAGACTCATATAACTGTCCGTTAACAGGATTGACCGGAAGCTTTTCAAACGAAATCCTCTCTGTTTCTATCAGGTTGTAATAGAATCCGTAATCACGTTTCAAATCATAGATCATCCATTCCTGATCTGCAAACCTGTCGGTAAAATGATGGATGCATAAGGGCAAAACATCGTATTCAGGCATAACCGATGCATAATAGCTGTTCTCCGATGTCTGCTGAAACCGTGTAAACATCCTGACACGGGCTGTCTCTTTTGCCACTTTATTGAATAATCTTGTTATCTCCATTACAGGAGGAAGAGTGAAATCAGTTTCTATGCTCTGCTGCGTGTCGGTCATTAGCTTGATATAGTCATAGATAAGTTTTGGAGTGCCCGGTAATTCCGACTGAAACGCTATATAAATTCGGTTACCATTTGTCGGAGATGTCTTTTCGATAATTTTTTTCCAGACTCTCTCAGCTTTTTCAGATTCTGTAGGAATAAAGACGGGATCTGAAAAGAGGAAGGACTGATTTTCGCCTCTTCCCATTATCATGTCGGGGAAGAGTTTAAGTCTGTAACTCTCGAAAACCAGGGTAAGCAGCCCTTCGAAAGTCTGGTCGAAGTTAAAAATGTTCACGTCAGGGCAGGAGTTGGATGTACTGTGGAAGTGAAAAGCTTCAGCTGGAAGGCGTCAGAAGGTTTCTGTCCTGATAAAAGTATCCTGCGCACCACCTCCGGTTTAAGATCCTGTACATTTTGCGAAAATCCCAGCTCACGGCAGGATATAAAGTACCTGGCCCTTTTCATCACAACACCCATTTTTTTGAGGTTATCGGAGTTGATACGGCTGTGCTGACGTGCCGCAACGATAAGCTTAACTGAGTTTAGGCCGATTCCCGGTACCCGCAGCAGCATCATGGGATCAGCAATGTTAATATCCACCGGATAGAGCCACGGATTGCGGAGAGCATATGAAACCTTCGGATCGAGGCTCAGATCGAGATCGGGATATTCCTCCGACACAATATCATTTACATTAAACCCGTAAAAACGAAGCAGCCAGTCTGCCTCATAGAGACGGTGTTCCCTTTTGAGAGGAGGAGATGCAAGAGCCGGAAGCCGGCTGTCATATCCGTTCACAGGGATATAACCGGAATAATAAACCCGTTTCAGGCTACGCTGTCGGTACAGTTTATTTGCCAGACTAAGTACTGTAATATCTTTATCGTCCGAGGCACCTATAATAAGCTGAGTACTTTGTCCGGCAGGAGTGAATTTTTCAACATGCCTGAATTTTTTCCTGTCTTCACGGTTTTCCCTTATATTTTCGGTTATCATCCGGATAGGCTTCAGGATCGATTCATAGTTCTTTTCGGGAGCCAGGAATTTAAGATTGTTTTCAGTTGGTATTTCCATGTTAACGCTAAGCCTGTCGGCCCAGCGTCCGGCTTCCAGGATAAGTTCCCTGCCCGCACCCGGGATTACTTTCATATGGATATAACCGTTGTACCTGTGCCTGAGTCGCAGGTCCTTTATAGCTGCTATCATCTGTTCCATAGTGTATTCGGGGTTTCTTAGTACACCGGAGCTCAGAAACAGCCCTTCAATGTAGTTACGACGGTAAAAGCCGATTGTCAGATCCGATAATTCCTGCGGTGTGAAAGAACTCCTCGGATGGTCGTTGCTCCGCCTGTTGACGCAGTATGCACAATCGTAGATACAGTTATTGCTCAGCATGATCTTCATAAGCGAAATACACCGGCCATCCTCCGAATAACTGTGACAGATACCCCATGCCGAGGCATTGCCTATTCCGCCGGAGGAATTGGACCGGCTGGTCCCGCTTGAAGAACATGAGACATCATAACGCGCCGACTCGGCAAGAATTTTTAGTTTATCAAAGGTTTTTTCAGATACCATTCCTTATTCAGTATAAATCACTTCCAGAAGAATGATTATTTTTTAATCATTCTTCTGACATAAAATATAGCAAAAGGAATTGATAGAATGCAATTGAAGTGAAATTATTTTCAATAATCGTGTAATTCAAAGCGGCTTTACCTGAAGGCAGCATATATAAATTATTAGCCCTTTGTGCAATCGCTAACATTTATAAGAGGTAAAATTAATTTGAAAGCCTCTTTATCTTAGATATTACAAGTGATATTTTATCCTGAAGAGATATTTCATGCCTGTCTTTCCTAATGAAGGTATTCCAGATTAAGATCGATGCCGCAAAAACAAAAACCGTCGTAACTAATACCCTGATAAGATGGGGAACAATGCTGGTGATCTGGCGGATTTTATAATTAAGCCGATAAAAGAATTTTTCAAGATGATTGTCCCGTGGACAGTAATCACTGAATTTATCCCTGTTCTCCCTGAAAAACTTCTCAATGGCATCGTTGCTCTGCATTCCCCCTTGTTTCCATAAAGACTGTCAATATTGCAGAGTGATGCACTGATTACAAGAACCAATTTAATACCTGGAGCTTATCAAAACCTCAAGAGTGGTCTTGTTTAAAATATCGTAAGTTGTATCCCGAATCTCCTTAAAAACCTTTCTTATCCCGCAGTTCTTTTCATCCTTACAAAATTCACATGGTTGGTAAGCTTTCTCTGATACACAGTACATTAAAGCAATAGTGCCCTCAAAGTGTCTTACAATATCAGCAAGATTAACCTCCTCAGGTTTCTTCAGCAGATAGTAGCCACCAGATTTACCCAGTTTACTTCCAAGAATTCCCATTTTACGAAGATCAAGAAGAATATTCTCAAGAAAGCTCTGTGGAATTTTTTCGGAAGCTGAGATTTCCTTTATCAGGACAGGACCATTCCCATATTCTCTTGCCAGGTGGGTTAACGCCACAATTGCGTATCGTGTCTTTTTTGAAAGCATCATGGTAGTTAATAATAATACTCCCCTAAAGTTAAGTATTTATACCCTATAAAATTTGGTTTTAATGCGAAGATCATAAACTTCCAGTAGTACTACATTTGTTCACTAAATCGGTAGACATAGTAACTAAATAGAAAAATGAAATATTCTCTGATAATATTTTTCTTGCTTCAAAGTATAATTATGCTCGGACAGAGTTCAAATGACATTCTTAATGTATTGATATCAAACGCAGTAATTACCCGGCAGGTGGCCGATTCAATCAGGGCTGAATATGCAATAAGTCAGCAAAACTCTTTGCCCGACAAGAGATTGCAAATTGAATTCGAATTCAGGCCCAGAACAGAGTACAGGAATGGTTACCAGCAACTTAGAAACGATTCCACAACCGGAACATTTTTCACCAACCAAAGAAGCAGGCTTAGCGTGAATTACACTTACAACAACAGGTTCATACTTCAGTTCGCTGTTCAGGATCTCAGAGTTTGGGGGCAGCAGGACCCCCGTTCCACGGGTGCAACACTTCAGGCTTTCGAAGCCTGGGTAGAACCTTATATTACCGACAAACTTTCAGTTCGGATTGGAAGGCAGCGACTTATATACGAAAACCAGAGGCTGTTTGGTGAAAATGACTGGAGGTTAAGCGGCAATGTGCACGACGCTTTGAATTTCAGGTACTACGGTACAAAGCTGTCGACTGAACTTGCCATGGCATTCAATCAGACAGCAGAAAGATATTTTGGTACCGATTACTCTCCTGCAGGTTTTACAAATTATAAGTTTCTGGCTGTCAGTTATCTGAGGTATGCCCTTTCAAAAAGGGTTACTCTTACAATGATTAACAGCACTGATGGTTTTCAGAATAAGAAAGATACTGAAAAAATGAACCTGAGGTATACGCTGGGAGGAAGAATCGAAATTTCATCCGGGTCATTATACGGAACGGTAAGCGGTTATTATCAGGGAGGCAGGAATCCTTCAGGGACCGATTTATCGGCTTGGTATTTCCAGCCAGAAGTCCGCTATTCTTCATCTTCAGGACTTTCCGTCAGGGCAGGCCTGGAATATTTTTCAGGAACAGTAAATAACACTAACGGTAATATTGATCGTTCCTTTGTACCTCTTTACGGTGCGGCTCACAGATTTAACGGCTCAATGGACCTGATAACCAAATTTCCTGCAGATGTGAAGGGTTCAGGTCTTGTAAATCCCTACCTTTTTATAATAAAGCCGGTAACAAAGAAAGTTGACTTGCGGGCTGATTTTCATACTTTCTTTTCAAAAAGCCCTTATTACGTTAATGATACAAGGATTGGAAAATACCTCGGATTTGAGAATGACTGGCTTATTACTTTTAAGCCAAATCCTGTAACAAAAATTGACGCCGGGGTTTCATTTATGAATCCTACAGAGAGCTTTGCCGTTCTAAAAGGAGGTGGGAACGGCAAGCTTAATCTAACCTGGGCTTATGTCAGTCTTACCTTTAAACCTGTACTATTTACTACTAAATTTAAATAAAAGCTGATGAAAAGAATTACTGCAAGTACAATTATTATTTTGGTGTTTATACGTCTCTTCAGTCTTCAGGAAACATATTGTCAGGCCAAAATTACAGGTCAGATCAGCATATCCGGGGCTTTTGCGCTTTATCCCATGGCTGTTAAATGGTCGGAAGAATTCAGGAAAATATATCCCGATGTAAGGATCGATATTTCAGCAGGAGGAGCCGGTAAAGGTATTGCTGATGCCCTTGGGGGAATGGTAGAAATCGGGATGGTATCGCGTGAAATTTACACTGAGGAATTAAACAAGGGTGCATTCCCTATTGCTGTGACAAAAGATGCTGTTGTTGCCGTAATAAGTGAATCAAACCCTGCCCTGAATGAGATCCTTATCAGGGGGCTAAAGAAGGATGCCGGTAATAATATCTGGATAACAGGCAAATTTACTACATGGGCACAGGCATTTGGTGTAAAAAGCGCCACTCCAATTCATATTTATACAAGATCGGATGCCTGCGGAGCCGCAGAAATGTGGGCAAAGTACTTCGGTAAAAAGCAGGAAGATCTTCTTGGGGTCGGAGTCTTTGGTGATCCCGGCCTGGCACAGGCCGTAAAAAGGGATCCTCTCGGAATTGGATTCAATAATATTGGTTATGCTTATGATGCAAAAACGAAACTGCAGGTGAAAGGGTTAAGAGTTGTTCCTATTGATATTAATAATAATGGGAAAATTGATGACGATGAAAACTTCTATACTACCATGAATGATCTGATAGCCGCAATAGCTTCAGGGAAATATCCTTCACCCCCGGCCAGGGAGTTGTTTTTTGTTTGTAAGGGAAATCCAAAAAACAATAAGGTACTGACCGAATTTATTAAATGGGTTTTGTCCGATGGTCAGCAGTTTGTATACGAAGCCGGGTATATATCCCTGCCAAAGGAAAAGATTTTATCGGAGAGGAAAAAACTTGAATAGCGTATGAGATATATCAGGTTGGTAAAGGACAAATCTGCCCGGCAAATAATGCTGGGCATTGCCATTTTTTCACTTTTACTTCTGCTTGTGATAGGGTTGAGCCTGTTTTTAAAAGCGCTACCGATAGTGAAAGAGAAATCTCTGTGGGTATTACTTACATCGGGTAACTGGAAACCCTTCAAGGGTGAATTTGGTTTTCTCCCGTATATTCTGAGTACACTTTACGTTTCTATTCTTGCAATAATAATTGCTCTCCCGTTGTCGATGTTAACAAGCATTTATTTGTGTACCTACGCCTCAAAAAGTATCCGCAGGATCTTTGAACCGGTGATTGATCTTCTATCGGGTATACCTCCTGTGATATATGGTGTTTGGGGTTCCTTAACGATAGTGCCTCTCATTGCCGACAAGATTGCTCCTCATTTTGTAGAATTCTCCTCGGGTTACACTGTTCTGGCAGGTGGGGTTGTACTTGCAATTATGATACTTCCGCTATTGGTAAGCGTCCTTCTTGAAGTTTTCAGGGCCTTACCGAAGGAGATGACCGAAGCATCGTTGTCGATGGGGGCAACAAAATGGCAGACTGTAAAAAAGGTCATGCTGCGAAGATCGGTATCCGGGATCATTGCTGCCATAGTATTATCGGTATCAAGAGCCTTCGGTGAGACAATTGCAGTACTGATGGTGTGCGGAAATATTCCATTGGTGCCGCACTCCCTCTTTGATGCATGTTATCCCCTCCCTGCACTGATTGCGAATAATTATGGTGAGATGTTATCGATGCCAAGTTATGAGTCAGCCCTGATGCTCGGAGCGTTTTTACTTTTTATTATAATAGTGATTTTCAACGGGATCTCACGGCTTACACTTAACCAGATAGAGAAAAGATATAGTTTGTGATTTTTAAAATATGGCAATAAAAAATTTGAAATACCAGGAGGAAAAGATCTTTAAGATCCTTATGATCCTATCGGCTATCTCCATAATGAGTATACTTTTTCATATAATTGGAACAATCCTCTACAAGGGGCTTCCCGGCCTGAGCTGGGATATGGTTACAAAACTTCCCGGCGGAGGGTTTTACCTGGGCAAGGAAGGCGGAGTACTCAATGCTATTGTGGGTTCAGTTTATCTGATTATTGGTTCGCTTACTATCAGCCTTTTTCTTAGCGTACCACTTGTCCTATATATTAATTTTTATCTTCCCGTAAAATCTGTTTTCACGAGCATTATAAGGTTTTCATTTGATATCCTGTTCGGCGTCCCTTCCATAGTATACGGAGCATTTGGGTTCGCGCTGATGATGTTCCTGGGAATCAGGGCCTCACTGATGGGGGGGATCATTGCCGTTGCTTTTTTGATCATGCCGATAATGATGAGGTCATTCGATGAAGTAGCAAGGTTATTGCCGCGCGATCTTCCCGATGCACTTCTGTCACTCGGCGCAACAAAATACGAAATGATAAAAGTAATTCTCCGACAGTTAATGCCGGGTCTGGTAACGGCAATCCTGCTGGCCGTCGGTCGGGGTATCGGAGATGCTGCAACTGTTCTTTTTACAGCCGGTTACACTGATAATATTCCTGTATCGCTGAATCAACCTGCTGCAACACTTCCTCTTTCAATTTTTTTTCAGCTCGGAAGCCCGGTTGAAGAGGTTCAGAATCGTGCGTATGCTTCTGCATTAATATTAACCGGGATAATTCTTGTTCTCAGTTTTTCTGCACGGTACTTTAGTTCAAAATATTCAAAAAATAAGATATAATTATGAAAAATATTGGCGCTGCGTCCTTATCAGAGAACAGAGTTTCTGATTATAATGAAATCACGCTAAGAAAACTTCCGGCTTCGCATTCAATCAGTATCAGAGACCTGAATGTTTTTATCGGTAACAATCATATATTGAATGATATAAACCTTACAATTCCAGAGAAGAGCATAACTTGCATCATAGGCCCGTCAGGATGCGGAAAATCTACTTTGCTTAAGACACTCAACCGGATGCATGATGAGACACCTGACGTACGAATTGAGGGAGAAGTATATGTTGATGATGAAAATATTTATGGTAATAACATAAATGTTATCGACATAAGGAAGAAGATGGGTTTGCTGGCGCAGCGCCCATGCCCGCTGCCTATGTCAATATTCGACAATGTGGCTTACGGACCACGGATCCATGGACTTAAAAAACGGAAGGCCATTAATCAAACCGTAATCCAGTATTTGCAATACGTAGGCTTATGGGATGAAGTAAGGGAAAGAATCCGGACATCTGCTTCGAGCCTTTCGATCGGTCAGCAGCAACGACTCTGCCTTGCCCGGGGGTTGGCAATTGAACCGGAATATATCCTTGGCGATGAGGCTACTTCAGCACTTGATCCCATATCGACAAGAAAGATTGAAGAGATGTTTCTCAAACTTAAGGAAAAATACACAGTAATTCTCGTAACTCATACCCTGCGTCAGGCTAAACGTATTGCCGACCACATCGTGTTTATGTATATGGGCAGGATAATCGAATCAGGTCCAACTGAAGAATTCTTTAATAACCCTAAAGATAAGCTTACAAAAGATTATTTGTCGGGTAGTTTTAGCTAAATAGTTATCATTCAATGAATTTTACTTACCGAAAATCTGAACCGGTTAATGAAACCCGACATGATTACCGGTGCTAAACCACTCTCAAGGCCTCTGCCGGATTCTTTGAAGCTGCCTTAAATGCCTGATAGCTGATCGACAGCCATCCTATTGCTAAGGTAAGGCTGGTTGCAAAGATAAAGATCAAGGGATTTATTCCTGCTTTTATTGCAAATCCTTCGAGCCAGTACCTTGAACCAAACCAGGCAACGGGCCAGGCTATTAGAGAGGAGATAAGAATCAGGTAAACAACCTCTTTCGACAAAAGGTTCAGGACTATCATTATTGATGCTCCGTATGTTTTTCTGATGCCAATCTCCCTGCTCCTTTTATTAGTGATGAATGTGATCAGACCCAGCAATCCTAGGCAGGCAATAAATACTGCGAGCACAGAAAAGAGGATGAATATTCTCCCTGTCCTGGCTTCTGCTCCATACAGGTTTTTCCAGCTGTCGGAAAAGAATTCGTACTGAAATGGTTGTTTGGTTGTGAATGTTTGCCAGACCTTTTCTATATCCCTGATGGTTCCGGGAATGTCGCTCCCGGTTAGCCTGACTGTTGCGTATTTATCGCCATTGCCCTGATCCATTACCGAAAAGCAAACCGGAGTAATTGCCTTGTGCATTGATTCGATGTAGAAGTCTTTCATAACTCCGATTATCTGCAGCCTCCGGAACTCCTGAGGGCCCCGGGGCTCAAGTAAATACTTTCCAACAGGGTCCTTTAATCCTAAAGAGCGTACAGCAGTTTCATTTATAAGAATAGCCAGGGAGTCGCTGCCATAGTCATGTGAAAAGAAGCGTCCCTCAACCAGCTGAACACCCAAAGCCTGTGGAAAATCGAGGCTTACACCCGTCTGATTAATAAGATAAGTATTTTTTTCAGGATCTTCATCTTTCAGGAACCCGTTATTGTTGAAGGTGGTTCCGGGCAAAGCCGAGGAAAAGCCGGCTTTTTCAACTCCGGGAATTTGCAAAAGCTGAGTCCTGAAGGGTTCAAGCTGTCTGTAGAATGAATCAGGCCTCCTTATGACAATCAGGTTATCTTTTGAAAACCCCAGATCCTTGCTTGTCATGAAAGTAAGCTGGTTATATACAATTACTGCCCCGATAATTATTATTGTTGATACGGTAAACTGCAATACAACAAGAATTCCCCTGAGGTTTTTCGACATTGAGCCGGGGTTGAGGGTTCCTTTTAATACTTCTGCAGGATTGAACGAAGCGAGAACAAATGCAGGATATGAACCGGCAGCGATCCCGACAATGCCTATTAACATTATCAATGCTAATACTCCTGCAGTGCTTCCTAACAGGTTTAAGGCAATCTCTCTGCCCATGAGATTATTAAACGATGGAGCCAGTGCATAAACAAGAACAAGCGCCAGAATAAAGGCAATTAAGACAATTATAAATGATTCTCCGAGGAATTGCAGCATGAGACCCCGTTTATTAGCTCCTGCTACTTTCTTTACCCCAACCTCTTTGGCTCTGCCTGCTGATTTGGCTGTTGCCAGATTTACATAATTAATTATAGCAACCAAAAGAATAAGAATAGCAATAACAGCAAAAATGTAAACAGTAGAAAGTGACCCCGGCGGCTCAAGATTATACTGCGGTGCTCCTTTAAGGTGAATATCCTGCAGGGGTTCAAGAACATATTTGAAATCATTTCCCGCTTTCCTGAAATCGGCTATCGAAAACCCGAGAAACTGCTGAATCTGTGGTCCGACATATTTTTCTATCATGCCCTGGAATTTCTGTTCCAGCTGGTTCTTTTCTATATTTTCATTTACTACGATATAGGTATAGAAGTTATGACTAACCCAGTTATCATCGTTTGCTCTTTGGGGATATGTGCTCAGTGAGGCAAGCATATCGAATTTTATGTGAGAGTTGTCGGGGACATTCTGAACCACCCCTGTCACTGTGTAAAGTATAGTATCTTGTTCAACGCTTATTCTTTCACCAACAGGATCTTTCGCGCCAAAATATTTCTTTGAAAATTCTTCAGTAAGCACCATGGAGCGTGGAAGTACAAGAGCAGTCTTCGGATCACCTTTTAAGAGTTTAAAATCGAGTACGCTAAAAAAAGTCGAATCGGCAAAAAGGACTCCGTCTTCATTGAATTTTTTGTCTTCAAACCTGATCAGCCATGCCCCCATCCCTGTTACCCTAGTTGCATTCAAAACTTCAGGATAGTCATCGAGCATCGCTTTTGCCATGGGAGCGGCCGTGATGGCCTGATTTATTTCGCCTCCCGACATTCTTCCAACAACTTTCAGTCGGTATATGTTCTCAAAATTCTTGTGGAACCGGTCATAACTCAGCTCATTTATTACATACAGCGAAATAAAAAGGAAGCTTGTTAATCCGATCGTGAGCCCCAGAATATTAATTACAACAGATCTGTATTGTTTCCTCAAATTTCTGAGAACATTTATTAAGAATCTTTTAAGCATAAGGAGAGGATTAAGTTTTCAATAATTACTCTCCTTAAAGACAAATAAAAATGTAAGATGTTGCATTGAAAACAGAAAGGGAATACTGGTTGAATAAAATCAGAAAATAACCGACAAACAGGTCAATGCGCCGTCAGCCTTCCTGAACTCTGACATTTCAAGTTCAATAACAGGGAGGCCTTTTTCCTCAATGAGTGCTTTTGTTATCGGAAACCCCTTTGGAATTATAACCCTTTTATGTACTACCAGGCAATTAGCGCAATATTCTTCCTCTTTGGGAACAATTATTTTTTCAAAGCCCGAAAAAATATTGACATCAAAATAACCTTCAGCGAGAATTATCAGTCCGTTTCCCAGGTAGGTGCAAACTGATTTCAGATGCAGGGTGTTCCTGATTTCAACAGGCTTAATCCAGTATCCCCGTGGCTCCAGAACTGAAGCTACCTGTCTCATTCCCTCAGCGTTTGTCCTGGAAGAGATCCCGATATATAATGTTTTCTCTATTTTTAAAACATCTCCTCCATCAAGGGTTCCGGGCAGGCTTATACGGCTGACGTCTTTGAAGAGTGACAGGGTCTTTTCCAATGCAACTGTTTCCGCGACCCTGCTTTGTATTCCCGGATTGGTTATTATTGCAAGGTCATCAATTATAAGCACAGTGTCCTCTGTAAAACAACAATCGGGCAGTGAATCATCAGCGTCAAGCCTGATCAGATTTAGCCCAAGGGACGAGAGCGTATTACAATAGAGCTGATGTTGCAGTATTGCACGATCCGTATCTATATCGTCAGAGGTGTTGTAAGTTGAAACACACTGCCTGAAAGACTCCGGAACATCCCTTACAATAGCAAATGTATCAATTATATCTTTTGTCATGGGTTTATATTTTTCCTGCATAAGGATCAATCTTGTGCAGGATAATAATGATCTTAAAGCTTAGAATTAAACCATAGCAAGGTAAGAAAAATTGCTATTCAATAAAGTACTATTCAATTAAGCTAACTAAAATTATTTAGATCATAAATATATTAAAAATAATATGACTATCGGAAATAGATAATTATAATCCAGGTTGGGAGGAACTTTTTGACAGAGGATCAATACTCAAACCCGTGAAAGTGAAAAACATTTAACAGCCTTTTATTTATGACGTTAAGATTCCTCGCTTCGCTCGGAATGACATTGTTCAAGTAAGTTAAGAGGGGGAGGGAAAGAGCGGCGAGCTGATGAAGAATGAAGAAAATCCTGCAATTTCACTTAGCTCGCCGCTCTTTCCCTCCCCCTGATCTGCCAAATAATTTGTCATTCCGAGCGAAGCGAGGAATCTTATATACTTGTAGATTAATCTGTTAAATAGCAATTTCCTGATTTGAGATTTTTCTGGATTATTGTTATTCATTCCCGATACTCATAAAAATTATCTCATTTCATAACGAAGGTCTCAATAGTCCAAATTCCGCTTGTATTCAACTCAAAGAATATCCTATTGGGAGTTAACTTTATGATTTTGCGTTAATTTTCAGGCATAATATTTGTAACCCTTCTTACTCAGGTTTTTAAATTAAACAATTACATTAGTCTCGGGAATGATTCAAAAATCAATTTTGATTTTAATGAGGCTTACTTCTTTTATACTTTTATTATGTTATTCAGGTTTTATAGTTATATATCAGTACTTAATCCGGTTTTATGTTAAGAATTAAACATCTTTTTCCTGTACTATTTTTCCTGCTTTTAGTAAGCTGTAAAAAAGAATATGGCGATCTCGAGCCTGAAGAGGCGGTAAAATTCGCCGTTGAAACCGGCAATAGTGAGCTTCCTTATATACAGATTAAAACAATCAGCCAGGTTCTGAATGAGCCTAAGGTTTCAGGGGAAATGAATATTTATGTCAATAAGAGAAATGTTCTAAAAACCGCGATTGGCATCGAATACAGGGGATCTACATCTTTCAGGATTTCTGATAAAAAGTCATATGGAATTGAAACCCGTGACGAGAGCGGCAACAGTGCCGATGTTGAAGTTGGAGGCTTCCCTGCTGAATCGGACTGGATTCTGACGGGAGATGTATTCAGTGCACCCGGCCATACAATTTTTGATCCGACTCTTATGCATCATTATGTGGGCTATGAGCTGTTCAGAAGAATGGGGGAATATGCCAGCCGTTCCAAATATGTGGAACTGGAATTGAATGGAGTCTATATGGGTGTTTACACATTAATGGAAAAACTAAAAAGAGGCCCCGACAGGATTGATATTAAGAAACTTGAACCAACGGATATCGACACTGCTGCTATCACAGGCGGATATATTCTTAAAATCGACAAAACTTCGGGAAGAGATGTTTCAGGGTATCATCCTCTTGACTATTATTTAAACAACTGGGACGACGATGCCAGGTATATCGAGAAGAACAGCTTCAGATCAAAATATGATATTTTCAGGCAACTGATGACAGCCAGTCCGTTTGGGCCACCCTACAATTCGAACAAATACCTTGAGACTTATTTTCTGTATGAATATCCCGATGCTGATGTCATAACAGCGGCTCAGAAATCGTATATTCAAAAATATCTGAACGATTTTGAAACTGCGCTTTTAACTGATGATTTCGGTTCGGATAAAAGAACCTATACGAATTATATCGACAGGAAAAGTTTTATTGATTTTTTTATAATAAACGAAGTCTGCGGAAACGTGGATGGATACCGTCTAAGCACCTATATGTACAAAAACAGGGGAGAAAAGCTGAAAATGGGACCCATCTGGGATCTTAATATAGGGTATAATCTGCAGGACAGGGTTCCCTTTAACGACTGGATTATAAATTATAATACCTATGTAAAAAGTGATGCCTGGATGGTGCCGTTCTGGTGGAAGCGCCTCATGGAAGATCCTCAGGCAAGGAGTGAATTAAAAATTCGCTGGACAGAGTTAAGGGCCAATGTCCTTAGTACTATTAATGTATTGGGTCTTACGAACACTACTTCGGATTACCTGACAAAGAATAATGCAATTAGCAGAAATTATGCAAAATGGACAGGTATTACTGTTAATTATTCAGCAAGTGTAAGTGAAATGAATACCTGGCTTAGAAACAGGCTTGAGTGGATGGATTCAAAGATTATGGCATTTTAATTCCGCAATTCATGGGAAGCTCCCAAAGTAATGCATAGCTTATTGGAGACTCATTTCATGGGGAAGCTGATACCGCAGTATACTCCAATATTATAACCCGAAATATGGTCTTTATAACCCGCGTTGTACTCCGCGTAAGGCGAAAGCACAAACCTTCCGAAGTACTTGTTCAGCTGAACTCCTGCAGCAAAACTCAGTTGTTCACCGGTAAAATCAGGATCTGAATAATTGCCATGTTCGTAGGCATATTTATATCGTAAAATGCTAACATACGGTGATAGATCCAGTTGATTTTTTAAAGGTATATGATATGAAATGTGTTCAAATGAAAGAGCGATAGCAGCTAAAGTGAATAAGAAATTCGTAAGGCTCTCGCCACCATCACCAAAAGAAATACCCTCATCTCCCAGTAAAGAATTTCCCGCTAAAAGAATTATTGGCAAACCGATTAACCCGGGGCCAAAATGCGCATAATCCTTTCCAAAAACAATATCGCCATCGACACTAAACCTCTTTCCCAGGAACAGCTGCATTTTAACCCCGCCTGCAAACTGTGATCCGTTTGGAGTTTTTAGCAGCATGTCCGGAGATGCCGCTATGCTGAAATCACCTGCCCTGTGACGTGTTTGAGTACTGTCGGGCTTATAATATTCATATTGTGAGTAGCCTGAAAGAGAAATTAAAAGCAAAATTATTATCGCGAATAGTATTTTCATCCCGGGACAAGGATTTATGTTGCCTGAAAGTTAAAATATTTTTTTAAAATCAGGATAGGATAAATAAAACTATTTCTTCAATTCAATAACGATCAGGCAGTAAGAAATATTAATTCGTATCTGAATTATTTCCGGTCTGGCTACTCAATCGAAAAAGTTATAACGCTGGTTTCGATTAAAGGATTAGTTTTGTATTTATTAATTTTTTGTATTCTTAATTCAATTAAAGATGAAAATATATCAGAAGTTGATCCTGCTTTTCAGCTTAACCGGGTTTATGATTGCATGTTCCCCAACTACCCAATTGAGGAAAAGCTGGGCCGATCCTTCGCTGGCAAAGAATCATTCCGAGCCTTTCAGTAAAATTTTTGTAATGGTAAAAGCAAAGAATGAGACGAACAAAAAAATTGCCGAAGACATGATTGTTTCACTCATCAGAAAGGGAGAGGCTGTTCAATCATATATTTACCTCTCACCTTCCGATACATCTCAGAAAGAAATCGTCGGGAAGTTAATAAATGACGGATTCGACGGAGCCATAACAATGCGTGTAAAAGCTGTCGTACAAACAAAAACAAAAACCAATTACAACCCGGGAGCTTCATATGAGAGCTGGTACAATAATGCATACGGATATGGTTATGGTTATTCATATACTTATGTTATTGGCAGTGCATCAAGAACAGAAACACCTAATGTGGATGTGAACAGTAATAAGGATTATATAATTGAGACAAACATTTATTCGCTTAAGACAAAAAAACTGGTCTGGTCAGGCGTAACTGCGTCGCTGAGTGCAACAAAAATTGAAAGTGCCATGACCGGCATTGTTGGTACAATCAGGAAAGAACTTAAGAAAGAAGGCTTTTTAAAGGATTAATGAGTTTGAATTTTTGCAGTCTTAGCAGCGGAAGCAGCGGAAATTGTTATTACCTGGGCAACGAGTTCCATGGAATTCTGATTGATGCAGGCATTTCGGCCACAGCCATACGTAAGTTTCTTAAGAGTTTGGGTATTTCCATGCAGACTATTATGGGGGTGCTCATAACTCACAATCATACAGATCACACCAGGGGGCTAGAGCTGCTGACAAGAAAAAACAGTCTTCCCGCATTCACGTCGCCTAATATCTGGAAGAGTATCCTCTCACCCAGAATAACTATTGCATCCGACTGCATGCGTGAAATTCCCTTGCAGCAAAAATTCCATCTCGCGGGCTTTGAGATAGAGGCTTTTCCTGTTAGCCATGATGCACCTGAGACAGTAGGATATCATATTTGTGCCGGTGACCAGAAGATAACAATAGTCACCGACCTCGGACATATTTGTCAAACAGCTGCTCATTATATTAAAGCTGCGAATTTACTCGTTATTGAGTCAAATTATGATGAACAGATGCTGATGAATGGCGCCTATCCTCATTTTTTAAAAGCAAGGATAAGGTCTGATAATGGTCATTTGGGAAATCATCAAACCTCCTCTTTTCTGGCGGATATTTTTAGCGACAATCTTAGTCACATCTGTCTTGCACACCTGAGCAAGAACAACAACACTCCGGAACTGGTGCTTCAGACCCTGGAGCAGACTTTTCTGGAGAGAGGCATAATCCTGAACGGTCAGCAGAAAATATCGATCCTGAACCGTTATGAGCCAACTGAAATGATTAGAATTTTGTAATAGACAAATCTTGATCATGCGGGCACTTTCCAAATCCAAACTAATTTAGAAGTGTGGATCAGATTATGCTTCTTTTTATGATATAATGCCATATTTTATTGATAAACCTGCCAATATAATTGGCGAAAATTTAGTTATTTAGATTGCTGATTATTATATTTGGCTTAAACAAAGCATCAAAAAATAGTTTTCACAGGTGCTCTTAAATAGATAACCTGCTTTTTTTACCACTTGCTATGTAAAAAACAAAATCTGCTTAACTAAAATCCCTGGTTTTGAGAGCAAAAGGAATTATAATTATATGCCTGATGAATGTGTTTTTGCTAAACACATTTATCTCATATTCTCAATCAACGCAAAATTTACAGGTCTCTTTAATTGCTAATCCGGCAAACGGAAGATATTGCGCGGGAATACTGAAATCTTTTTTGCTCGATGCCAGTGTCAGCGGGGGAACCATGCCCTATAAATATGAATGGACTTTTTCATGGAAAAGCGACACTATCCGCGATAAAACAATATCTGTACTTGCAGCAGTAACAGGAGAAGTAAGGCTAAGGGTAACTGATAACAGCCGGGTTCCAAAAATTGAAGACAGGAAATTTCAAATTGTTGAAAAGACAGTCACAGCTGATTTTACTTTCGATGCAGACAATTCCTGTGCACAGACTCCAATTAACTTTACTCCAATCGTATCCGGGGGAACTCCCGATTACAGTTACAACTGGTATTTTGGGGATTATATGTATTCAAATGAAAAAAATCCCGTCCATGAATTTATTGCATCAGGATGTTCCGGATCAACGACCTTTAATGTAAGGATGGAAGTAAGAGATGCAGACGTTTGTTTTGCCTATGCTGAGAAAACAGTTACTGTATTAAATAAACCATATCTCGACTTCCTTGATATTAAAAATACAAACACCCCTTTCAGGCATTGTCCTGAAATTCTTGCCAATGAGCCAACCTTTGAGGTTATATTGAAAAACAATTCAAGGGATACAACCTGTATTACAAGTTACAACATCGACTGGGGCGATGGCAGCAGCATTATTAACTCTGCCTCTTTTCCCGTTGGACACACATATTCTAAGGCGGGAGCATTTAAATTAGTGATTACTGCAACAAATTCAGGTGGTTGCAAGCTTGTGTGGATCCAGAATGTATATAATCAAAGCAGCCCGGCTGTGGGTATCGAATCATACGGAGGTACAGAAGGATGCGCTCCCATTGAATTTAAATTTGGATTGATCGGATATGAAAATAATTCTATAGGAACAACCTACGCCTGGGATTTTGGCGACGGCACTCCTCCCGTTATCTGGAATCATGGTGATCCATTTATAAATGATACCATATCCCATGTCTATACACGTTCATCATGTAATCCCGGGATTTTTCAATACTGGTATAATACTTACGTAACTGTAAAGAATGGTTGTGATGAAAAAATGGCATTGGTCGACAGGGTAAGGATCTGGACCAAACCGGAAGCCTCTATTGATGATGGCGCCGCAACTATCGACACCATCTGCGTTAACGAAGCCATCAAACTTGACAATAACTCCACAAACGGATATTATGGCAATAACTGTTCAAGCAGGCCCGACTATACCTTATGGGACTTTGGCAACGGGACTTCTTCGCTGGCTGAGCAGATGCCTCTCACATCATGGGCGGTACCGGGGGGATATAATATTGTTTTAAATATTAAAAACGCATGCGGCATAGCGAAAGATACATTCAGACTCGAAGTAATTAATCCTCCTGTTGCAGATGGCATCTTTAGTGATTCAGCAGGATGTGCTCCCTTCAGGCCGAAATTTAAGAATACCTCTTCGGGCAGCAAGAAATTTTCCTGGGAGGTAAGGCCTGATTCGGGCTATACTTACCTTAATGGAACAAGCAAAAAAAGTAAGGAGCCTGAATTTAGTTTTAACGAGGCTGGCTCATATAAAGTAGTATTATTTGTTAGTAACGAGTGTAAAACAGATTCAGCAGTTTTTAATTTCAAAATATTTAAGAAACCAACCGGAGTTATACAAAATCTAAATAATGTCTGCATAGAAGATCCCGTTATTCATCCTTCTGTTGTCTACAATGACTTTGGAAGCCCTGTTACAGCCTTTAACTGGACCTTCACCGGAGGAGACCCACCCGAGGCTGCAACCAAAGATCCGGGTATGCATAGATATACTTCTGCAGGAGAATATAAAGTGAATTTAGTGCTTGAAAATATCTGTGGCAGTCAGAGTTTGGCGAATGTATTTTATGTTCAGCCTAAGCCTGAAGTAACTGTGAATTCCCCCGTATCAATTTGTGAATCAGACAGCCTTATCATAAGGCAAACGGTAATTACCAATGTTACTTTATTTAAATGGCAAACACTTGGAGATGGACGTTTTAATAATGATACCATATTAAATCCTGTCTACTATCCCGGACCAAATGACCTGATTAAGTCCGGAGCAACCCTTCGAATTGTTGCATCTGGCTTATCTCCCTGTAATTCTGATACTGCAGACCTGGGACTGACTATTCAGAGAAAGCCCCGGGTAACTGTCGATAATAATGTGACTATCTGTGAAGGTTATCCATACAGTATTACTAACACTACCGCAGGAAACTACAATGTTATAAACTGGGCCACAAGTGGCGATGGCCATTTCTCTGATCCCTCAATTCTGCTTCCTGTATATTTTCCCGGAACTAATGACTTATCGACAGGTAAAGTAACCTTAACCCTTACGGCGTATGCCACAGGGCCCTGTTTAATAAATGCTTCGGGATCCTTTGTGATTACTTATGCAAAGGTGCCGGAAATTAATGCCGGCCCCGACCGGGATCTCTGTCAGAACGGGCAGGTTTCCTTAAGCGCTTCAGGGACAGGCTTTACTTCTGTGGACTGGCATATAGTAACCGGTACAGGAAGTTTCAGTGATCCCTTAAACCTGACACCGGTATTTACAATTAGTAATGGATTTGCCGGCAGTCAGGTTGTGCTTACTGTTGAAGCAAAAGGAGGTTTTGGCTGTCCTGCTGTTTTTGATACGCTTAAACTCAAAGTTATACCACTTCCGGTTGTCTTTGCCGGTGATGATGCAGGTGTTTGTGAGTCGGGAGTATATGAAATTACAGGCGCTTCGGTCAGTGAGTTTTTAAATTATTCATGGACTGTGAACGGGGATGGGACGCTGAATATTAATTCCGTATTAAATCCGGTTTATACTCCGGGATCGTCAGATATTGCAAGGGGATGGGTTACCCTTACTCTGAATGCGAAGGGGAATTCAGTTTGCCCTGATGTTTCTGACATAACCACCATAAGCATTCAGAAATTACCTTTATCTGATGCTGGCAGTGACCAGGAAGTTTGTAAATCAAATAATTATGTTACCATGGGAAGCCAGGTGAACGGAGCTTCTTTCCAATGGATCTCATTGGGGACGGGTTCTTTTGAGGATAATACAAAACTTCTGACAACCTATTACCCATCAGATATTGATAAGAATAACGGAAGCGTTGAACTGGTTTTAAGAGTGAATGCAATACTGCCCTGTTCCTCTCCTGCTTATGACACAGTAAAACTGACTTTTATTGATCCACCTGTAATCTCAGCAGGAAATGATACAACCATTTGTTCTTCATCATTTAAACCCGCTAATGCATTTTCGCTGAATTCATCACAATTTGTCTGGTCGTCAGGTGGAAGCGGAACGTGGATTGATGCAAATACATTGACCCCTGTTTATTATCCTTCAGCATCCGATATCACAGCCGGATCTGTTGTACTGACTTTGACATCAGCAAATCCTGCCTGCCCGTCAGCCAGTGATGCCATGGTCCTGCACCTGACTCCATTTCCTGTCTCAAACGCAGGTTCCGATGCGGTGATTTGCGAGGATACAGGAAAACCTCTTGCGGATTCATTTAGCGCAAACTACAGTGCTATGGAATGGAGAACTTCCGGTGATGGAAGTTTCAGTGATAAAACAATTTTACATCCTGTATATTATCCCGGCCTGACCGATATCGGAAGCGGAGAGGTAAAATTGTATCTGATTGTTACGGGGAAAGCGCCTTGTAATAAGCCTGAAATTGATTCAATGTCATTATCCATACAAAAAAATCCCGTTGTTTTTGCCGGGAATGATACTATAATTGGTGAAAGGGAAGTATTCACAGCTGTCAGCGCAACAGCGCACAACATTAACCAGTTAAGCTGGAGTACGATGGGCGATGGAACATTCCTGAACAGTTCGGCCTTAATAAGTTCATATATCCACGGAGAAAATGATCTTAAAAACAGGGGTGTAAACCTTATTATCAAGGGACCATCCAATTCCCCATGCGTGAAAGTTGTTTCCGATACCATCCATATCTTAATTACCCCTAAACCTGTTGCCAATGCAGGTGATGATGAGAAAATCTGTGAAGGATCGGATATTACGGTCTCAACAGCTTCAGCGGAAGAGTATTCGGAAATATGGTGGACAACAGCCGGCACCGGCGTGCTGGATAACAAGTCAACGTTAACTCCGACCTATCATCCCGACCAAAGTGATGTCATCACAAGAAAAGTATTGCTTGTCCTTCATGCCAGGGGTAAAGCTCCCATTGAAAGTTTTGTTACCACCGATACCATGCAGATCAATATTATTCATAATGCATTTGCAGATGTAAAATCATCAGATACGGCTTGTGTAAATTCATCCTATCAGATTAAGGATATTATTTACAGTGATGTAAATACAATATTGTGGAGTTCTTCAGGCGACGGTTATTTTAACGGAACAACTGAAGAAAATCCTGTTTATAGCTTCTCATCAAATGACCTGAACAAGAATGAATTATATTTTTATGTTCATGTAAACAGCATTTTCCCATGTGTTCAGGAATTGAATGACACCATGATGGTGAGGCTGTATCATGAGCCCAAACCCTTCTTCAACTATGATAATCCGGAAGGATGTGCCCCGCTTAAGGTGAAGTTCACAAATACTTCTGCAGGTGAGGAATTAACCTTTAACTGGAATTTTGGGAACGGTTTGGTAAGTTCTTATAAAGATCCCGGAGAAATTGTATTCCAGCAGGGCAAAATTGCAGATACTACATATACGGTTGTGCTTGAGGCAACAAACCGTTGCAGCACTGTTTCAACCGGCAAGGATGTTATAGTAAAGCCCGTACCTGTAACTGATTTTGGAATGGATGTGGCATGGGGCTGCTCTCCAAAAGAGATTCATTTCTTTAATGTCACAACGGGTTTAGCCGATACCTATTTGTGGAAATGGGGCGATGGCAAGCCTAATTCAACGGGTGAGAATCCGGGATCGCATATTTTCGTGACAGGGGTTAAGGATACTACCTATCTGATCACCCTGATTGCCCGTAATGAGTGCGGTGTGGATTCAATGCAAAAGTCAGTAATTATCTTCCCAAACAAGGTGAAGGCTTTTTTTGAAACAGATACAACCATGGGGTGCTCGCCTCTGAAGGTCACTTTTACAAATTATTCCAGAGGAGTACTGGGCAGCAGGCCCTTCCTGAACTGGTCGTGGAATTTTGGAGATGGTGAAGTGTCTGATGAATTGCATCCTGTTCATACTTTCACGAAACCGGGAAAATACAGAGTCACTTTATATGTAAACGATACCTGCAGCTATGACTCTTTTACCACTGAAATTAATGTTATGGGAGCCCCTGTCGTTGATTTCGTCACTGATAAGACAAATTACTGCGAAGGGGAAACTGTTTTTGTGACTCCGGTTAATATGCCGCTTGATAAAATCGCAAATGTTACCTGGGATTTTGGGGACATGACTAAGGGATATGATTTTAACGATGATCATGTTTATAACAAGACAGGATTATTCACAATTATTTTAACAGCCAAAGACATAACCAGTGGATGTTTAGCCAGTACTTCCAAAAGGATAAATATCATCAAGGCGCCTGATGCCGCCTTCAGTATCCCGGATAATAGCGGTTGCCAGCCGCTGCAGGTAGGATTTCAGAACAAGACCACAGGTGCTGATTATTATATCTGGGATTTTGGCAACGGAAACAAATCAATTGACATGAACGGGAAACAGTTATATACGGAAGCCGGTAAGTATAATGTAATCCTTAAGGCTACTAACCTTGAAGGCTGCACCGATACGGTTCACTCTGAAGTTTATGTAAATCCGAAACCTGTTTCTGCATTTAAGCCATCTTCCTTGCAAACATGTTTTCCTCCGGTTGATGTCGTATTTACAAATTTATCAGAAGGAGCAGATGATTACCGGTGGAATTTTGGAAACGGGAAGTCATCGAAGGATACAAATCCGAAGATAACCATTAGTAAATCCGGGGATTATGCGATTAACCTGATAGCTACCAATATGTACTCCTGTGCTGATACCAGTGAGATGATCTATCATGCATATAATAATCCTGTTGCTGATTTTAAAGCAGATACAGCCATTGGTTGTGATCCGTTTACGGTTCGGTTTACAAATCATTCAAAATATGGACTGAAGTACAACTGGTCTTTTGGAGAACAGGGATCTTCAGTGAACGAAAATCCGGAATATGTTTTTAAGGGGAAGGGAATTTACTCAGTGCACCTGAAAGTAGTTGGCCAGGGCGGGTGCAGTGACAGCATAATGAAAAAAGATCTTATCACTAATAATCCTTCTCCTGTTTCCGATTTTGATTACACCAGGATTAATGATCTGGATACAATTCAGTTCCATAATTCTTCAACCGGAGCCATTTCCTACTTATGGAACTTTGGCGACGGGCAGTCATCGTCGGAAGCAGATCCATGGCACAGATATTTCAATTATGGAATTTATAAAGTGAGCTTAACGAGCTTAAATGAGTTTAGCTGCAGTGATACGAAATCGGAATCCATTAACTTTGAACTCTTTAAAGGGTTGTATATGCCAAATGCGCTTTCTCCGGGAGACGCTTCTGAAGGAGTTAGGGAGTTTAAGGCAATCGGAACCGGGTTGGTTGAATTTGACCTGGTGATTTATGATACCTGGGGAAACATGATCTGGGAAACTACTGAACTCGACGGAGGAAAGCCTGCTGAAGGGTGGGATGGAACATTAAAGGGCAAACCTCTGCCTCCTGATGTATATGTCTGGCATCTTAAGAAAGCAGTATTTAAAGACGGAAAATCATACCAGGGTCAGAGATATGGCTCCATAACTTTAATTAAATAGCCGGAGATCATGGAAAATAAAAACCTGAAGTTGGGCTTATTGGGATTCATGGTTTTCTTCTTCGTTGTGTTGAAAGGCCAGGATCCGCAGTTTTCTCAATTTTTCAACAGTTCATTATATTATAATCCTGCTACAGCAGGAATAACACGGGATTTTCGTTTTTCATCCTCCTACCGGAAACTGTGGAGCAAAATTCCCGGGGATCTTTCTACCTACTATCTTGCTGCCGATTATCAATTGTCGAAAAAGAATATTGGTCTTGGGTTCATCATGCTTAATGATAACGAGGGATTATATAATCTAAGGACACAACGGCTCGAACTTATCTTTTCATACCGTGCAATAGATGAGAAGGATAAAATGCTTCAGTTTGGAATGTCGGTCTTCTCAATAAATAAAAAGGACTTTAAGAATAAAGATTTCATTTTTACCGATCAGCTGGATCCGGTTCATGGAGTTATTCAGCAAAGCTCGTTTATGGGAGAGGCAGTGGAGCCGGTAATTTATGCCGACTGGAATGCAGGGGTAGTTTACAGGCAGAATTTCACACGTCAGAAGATGACCCCCACTATCGGCTTTTCTGCAAGTCACCTTACCAGGCCTGAAATATCATTCGTAAATTCTGAAAAAGTCCGCCTGCCACTTAAATATGTTGTAAATGCAAGCTTACTAACTCAGGTTACTTTTGAAAATTCAATAGCCAGTAAATTTAAAGCCGCATATCTGAATCCCGGGTTTGTTTATGAATACCAGGAACCTTTACATACACTTACAATAGGGTCGGGTTTTGATATATATCCGTTCCGGTTTGGTGCCTGGTTCCGGAACCAGAGCTTTTTTTCCGAAGAAGCAGTTAAATTCAACTCTGTTATTATAAGTGCGGGTATTGTAATTCCGCTCTCATCAAATAGTCAGTTGGCGCATGAATTAATAATTGATTATACCTACGACTCAACTATTTCAAAACTTGAGTTCGCTTCCGGCGGAGCTCATGAAATCTCATTGATTTACAATATGTCACTGGCTGAGAAAAAGGGTGTATGTTATAATGAATGGTGGAAGAAAAGGGAAACCTTCAAGGCGCCCGAATTAAAGAAAAAATAGTTTATGAAAAAGCCGGAGGTTCTGACCTGTAAAAATTCATCAGGAACTCCGGCTTCTGTTTTTCAAAACTACTTATCAGAATGACATTGATTCAGTGACTCTTCTGAATTTTTCATTGATCTTTTCATTTTTTGAAATCTTTTCAGCATTTACGTCAAGCAGTTTTTTCAGTTTTTCCTTATCAGGCTCAGGACCAACATACTTAAAGTTACCCTCTCCAAACTGACTGACATACCAGGCACGTGATCGGATCTTTTTTGCACTTACTGAGGTAATGTCAACATCATAATTTGATTCAGAAGTAGAATAAAATAAATAGTCGGTAACTGTAAAGGGTTGCAGTCCGTCAACAATGCGCTGATTGGGAAAGTACAAATGATATGCGGCTGCCCTGGCTGCATCAAGAGTTAAAAAGGCCGACATACGATGGTCGGTTTTATGCCATTTCATCGAGGAAGATCCCGGATCCATACTTATTACGGCATCAGGACGGTATTTCCTGATCAATCTGCAAACCTGTTCACAAAGTTCTTTTTGCGGAACATATTCAAGCATTCCATCATCATATCCCAGGCAAATGAAAGTAGAATTTTCGGGAGTTATTCCCATCTCTCCGCATGCTTTTTCTGACTCTGTTTTCCTTATCTGGGCAAGCCGCTCACTTGTCATTTCCAGATCGCGCGAGCCTTTGTTTCCTGTGGTATACCATACCATAATAATCTTGTTGCCGTTGGCCTTAAGTAAAGATAGTGTACCAAGACTGCTGCTCTCATCATCCTGGTGCGGACCAAACCACATTATGGTTTTATTTGTCCATTTCGTTATGTCATCAGGAGGAGTAGGGACTCTTGTTCCTGTTTGGGCTGATACGGTCACTGAGAGAAATGTGATCAGCAGACTGATTAAAAATAATGTCATCTGTCGGGTTTTCATGGTAAAATAGTTGTTAGTTTTTTAAATAATAAAAGTGCATAAAATTATTCAATCTTATGTGGTTCATTATTTTTTCCGGAGGTTTCAAATATGGTATGTTTCAGCCTCCCTGCAATAAATAAAAACTTATTCAGGCAATAAACAATAAGTCTGAAAAGGGAGATGAAAATGATTATACCTTCTTATTTGAGCCTGCTCCGAAAAGTCTTTTTTTGCCACCAAGGCGCAAAGGCACGAAGACACGCCAAGGTAATTCATTAATATTATGCACTTTGTGAACCTTAGCGTCTTCGTGTCTTTGTGGTAATTGTATTTATTATCCTTTTCGGAGTGGGCTCTTATTTTGATTTATATAAATAAAAAGAAGAATTACCGTTGTAACAAGTAAAAAGCTGTTGGCGCCAAGAAAATAACTGGCAATATATACAGCCTGAAGTTTATGTTTCAGAGTTAATAAGGAAACTGCTCCGATCAGGAATAATATTCCTCCGATACCGGCAGAAACATAAGCAATCCACTTTAAAGCTTTCATGAGTTAAAATCTTCTTATATTTTTATCTCTTCTTCGTCATTTCTAAGAGTTCCCTAGTCGAGATAAATTTATTCCATCCTTTTTGAATCAGACCTCTTTGAAGAGTTTTATCTCCGCTCCACAGTTTTCCACGAATATGATCGGCTAATGCTATAAATTCAGTATCATCAATATCTATACTTCCTGATAAGTCTTCGGCATTTGTCAAAATTTCAGTTGGTATCAGTTCTGCATCAATGAATCTTATCTTTTTAGTAATTAATTGTATTGAGATAGAGAGTTCGGGATCAGATAAACCTGAGAATTGTTTTAATTTATTTTTGTGTTTTTGAATCTCTTTGAAAAGAAGATCCGTCGAGTAAAAATGAATTTTTGATTTTGGTTGTAATATTACACGGGCAATTAAGCTATTAGTATTAAGAATTGCGCTGAATGCTATGTTTGTGTCAACTACAATTCTCATTTTATAAGTTTTGCTTTTCTCTTATTCCATCGTCCTTTTTTAATTTTGCTGACAAAAGCATCAACATCTGATTGGTTGGCCTTTGATAATCTGGTTACTTCCTTGTACTGAAACCAATCTTTCAAATCCTGCAAATCATCAATATTTATATCTCCGGAAAGTCGTATAATTATTTCGTTATCTGTCCTCTCTATGATCATCTTATTATTTTTTACAAATATACAAAGAATCTTTAACTCAGTAATTTAATAATCTTTTATCCAACATGGATTATCCGGACCAATTTGAGCCACAGTTGCGGATAGATAAACTGCGAAAATATTTCCTGACTTGTCCATTTTAGTACTGAAAATTAAGGGATGTCAGGTAAACAAGGTTTTTTCACTCCTTTACAACCAAATGCGGCAATGTGGGTTAATAAAAGTCGCAAACTGCCAGACAGGAGATCTGTTCACGATTGTAAATCATTCCTGAATAATATAAAAAATGGATTTTAACGATGGTTTATTTCGAAATAAGCAATTTTTTCACCTGAGAATATTTTCCAACCTGCAGCCTGCAAAAAAATATGTTTCCTGATTGGTTCTCAGCGCTCCATTCTTGTATATAGGTGCCTGCAGGTAAGTCCTCATTTGCAAGTGTTATTATTTCCTTACCGGTTGAATCATATATTTTAAGCGTCACAAATGCCTTGAGTCGGGTGGTGAATTCAATTTTGGTTGATGAGGTGAAAGGATTTGGATAGTTCTGCTCAAGATAAAAGTCCTCAATTACCATGTTAAGTGGATCCATTATTCCGATTGACATATCTTCTTCAAAAACAATATCATCCAGATATACTGTGCAGCCTGATGGATTCTGCTGGTAATTAGTGACCCAGCAAAATCCACCGATCACATTGCTTAAATCCTTATTCGCGAGGTTGATTGTATACTTCTGCCATTCAGAACTCAGGACAATTATACCCGTAGTCATTGATGAATAGGAATCATGATAAGGCAGGGAAGCATCAAGGATTCCTCCGGTCATAAATTCAGCTTTTTCTCCGCCTTTCATTCCCCTGGCCCAAAAACTTAATTTTACTTTTTTGCTTTTATCAATGGCATAACCCGGATAGATTCCCCAATTGTTTACCGGGAATTGCCAGTAAAATCCACCCCAGTTATTTAATGAAGGCTTATATGAGATCCTTATGCAGCTGTTATCTGAGTGTGGATTATCCGCTGATGAGATGTCAATAATATCCTTTGCGTTATTGTATATGGAGTCATTTTGGAATATTGTTGCGAGTTCGCCCATCCACCCGCTGGGTGTGAAACCATTAGTGGAGTCGCATCCGTCAGAATAGATGAATAAGGGCAAGGTGGCATTCTTAGCCGGAATTGATCTGGATGTTCTCGAAAGCCCGGCTTGCCCGGCTTCAGGAATCAGATCTGCCATATGAGGCTTGAGAGCTCCGTCAGTATTATAGAAACCCCAGTGCTGGCCAATTTCATAGGTGGATTCAACCTTCCATTTCTCGTCGAAAATTTCGAATAAAAAGTATTGAATATTATTCTGCGAGGCAACAGCAAGGAAATCATTTATATACTTCTTCTGGTTTGCGTCGCCGGGTACTGCACTTCCTCTCGGCTTTCCATCTGAAGGCCATCCTGTTTCACCTATGACTATTGGTTTGCCAGGGTAGGCTGACTTTAGAAGGTTATATTTTTCAAGCAGGTAATTTGCAGCATTATCAATTGGTATGCCATCCCAGAAAGGATAGATATGTACATAGATGACATCTACTGCAGTTGCAAGGTTGGGATGTTCCAGCCAGGTATTCCATATCTCGGAGGTTGAGACCGGAAGAGAAGTTTGGCTTTTTACTTTGTTTATGTATCCTATCAGTTCCTGTTCGGTGATATCATTTCTCAGTAGTACCTCGCATCCTACATTAAGACCCTTAACATTTGTCAGTGCCAGTTTTGAAATTTTAATGAGATTGTCAGTCTGCTTTTCATTTTCACAAGTAAATTGTGATATCCAGGCTCCGGGATAGCAATCCACTCCTGCTTTCTGGCTCAGTGCGGGTATCTTTTCAAGAGTAGAGTTTGTGCCGTAGGTTCTGATTGATTGGGTTAAAACTGAGATAAGGCTCATATCCTGAGATAATTCTTCAAGGGAAGGATGAATGTCGTTGTCAGGATTCTCAGTATCGCGATATCCGCTATAGCATAAGCCGTTAAATTTCCCGGCTGAGACGAGGCCGACAGATGTATTGCTGCTTGTACGCGGTTCTTGTCCGGCTAATCGGGGTGCAGAAAGAACTATTGATGTAAACAGAAAGATCAGGAAGAGAAACTTTGTTTGCATAAATTTCCGGTTATTAAATTACAGGGAGCCATTACACTTGCTTAAAATAAATATCTGAATCCCATTCTAAGAGTAGAATAGTAACAGTCAGGGTTTTGCAAAGAGAACAACGCATTCTCATCTGATTTGAATTTTGCATGAACTCGTGCAACCTGAAGATCAAGCTTTATTGTTTTAAAGAAATTCCCTTCCAGGGCTATACCCCCGAACCAGTCAATTTCCTTTAACTCAGAAATTACAGATGAGCCGTTTTGCATAATCTCAAATTTGGAATAGCGATACCATCCTTTTTCAGCCACAATTTCCAGTTTGTTAGGCATAAGCACGTTGGAGCCTCCCATGAGTTTAAGGATAAGCTCTCTGTTATTCCCTCCATAAAGAACCGGATAGGTAATACAGACAGGCAAACTGAAGCTGTTTCTGGTCATGAATCCCTTCCCTTCGGGATGAAGAGAATAATATATGTAAGCTGTTCCGCTGTCGGGATTATCAGGGTTTGTAATGTCGTTGGTAACATACCATTTTCTGTAAGTATTTACTTCCCAAATATGGTCCGGTTCAACCATCATTGTGGTCCTCAGTGAAATATTGGCAATGCCCCAAAAACTTACATTTATAAGATCCAAATATAAATTCCCGCCTGCTTTCACAGTAACACGGTTATTTCCTATGATATAATTTTTAGTATTGCTCTCCGGAAGTAAATCATTTTTCCTGTTATTTACGTCCTCAGGATGAGGCAGCACTTTTCTTAAATCACTGGAAATATCTGCTATTTCAAATTCATAATCAGAATTACGACCAAATCCCAATCCAAAACTGAATTTTTGTTTTTCCGAAACCTGAGTATATTCGGCTAAGGAAAGGAGGCCGACAGGGTTCTTGGGGGGTACTAACTTACTGCAGATTCCATTAGCAAGTTTTGTAATTGCAGAATTAACTATAAAATTCTTTACAAGTAATTCCTGGGGTGTGAGGGTTTGTTCTTTAGAAGCGACCAAAGTACCATTTTTATCCAGGACTTCAGCGCGAAGAATAATATTACCTAAACTTCTTTTTTCAATTGAGGTGAAGAGGCAATAATTAAAAGTCCGTTTCATAATTCCTTCAGCTCGTTTCAGGAATTCAGTATTGTCATACTCCTGAATTTTCATCAGCATTTTCATTACTTCCTCATCCATACCGGGAAGAATAAGGCTTTCACAATTATTTAAGGCATAGTATACCCTTCTGGCCAGGTTCAGTGATCTGATGGCGATATCAACAGGATCATTCTCTTTTAAGTCAAGGGGAAGACTTGTTTTTGGATGTATAATTACGACCCTGGATGAATCACTGGATTCTCCGTTAACGGAATAGACAGGCCAGGATAGAAAGAATAATAAGGCTAAAAGTTTGTTGCAGTTTTTCATCCGTATATAATTTTGATTTGAAAGGTCGGATTGAACCACACATGATTGAAAATATATTCATACCTGCTTATGCCTGTGCTTAATCATGTGGGTTTCATTTTAATTTAAAGTGGTTTAAAAGCGTCCATTGTAACCAATATCAGATCAGTACCAGCTAAATTACAGTTTATGGTGTATTGATATTTTTCTGTGTCGGAAGGCCTGTAAATCAGAGTGACATTCTGTTGATTGGATTTAAGATCGACAGTGAACTTATTGTTTGGTGGCGTACCCATATTCTGATCTTCAACAAATAGTGATACATATTTGATGTCAATTTCGCCTGAAACCCAAAATCTGAATGTCCTGATTACTGAACTTTCACGATTAGCTAAAGTATCTGAATTATCGGGCAGTTCAATCCTGATCCTGGGTGATTCGGGATGTATGACATTATTCCTGTTCGGACTCTGGCTCACCGAAACCGTATCCTGATCTGGCAAGGGGATTAGTGTCCCAAAAACTGTAGTAGGCGATCTTGGCTCAATACGGACCTCGTGAGTATACTTGGAATAAAAGCCTTTTTTTTGAATTCTGAGTATGTAGGTTCCGATGTGCAACTTCATTACTTCGATTTTAGCTAACGAATCACTGTCGGTTGATATATATTTTGTAATTCCTAAAAAATCGTCATTAATATAAATTCTGGCACTGTCAGTATTACACAAAACTATCAGTTTACCATTTCTGGGGGCCAGTTGATTTATTATGATCCCCGTCACCAATGCCATCAAAGCCCCTAAGAAAATTAAAATAAGTTCCTTCTTCCAGTTTGTTCTTATTGAATCTTCCTTATCAGGGTTTGGGCTGCCTTTTTTTTGCCGTCTTTCCATTTGCATACAATGTATATTTAAATGGGTTTTAGTTCAGGTTTCAGCGCTGGTTCTGCATCAGTTTTCCTTCAACTTCCTGGCTGAAGTTTAAAAAGTCTATAAAATATTTAGCACAACTTACTGACAGTAATCTCATAAAGTTATTTATTATTTTAAAACGGACACACTATTTTCCGAAAAAAACTTTAGATGTTTAGATTTTATTTTAGTTGGAGAACACTTAATCAAATTGTTTTAATTTTACATTTCTAGATTTATTTAATATGAGTATCAGGAATGAATAGCAATAATCCGGAAAAATACTAAACCCTGGCAATAGCATTTTAATCGCTTAATCTACAGTTATATAAGATCCCTCGCTTCGCTTCGGGATGACA
>CAIMVD010000242.1 GCA_903844815.1 uncultured Bacteroidota bacterium
ACAGATATAGTGAAGCTGAAGCAGGATACCTGAAATGGAAAGATACACCGTGGACATACGATACCCGGTTTAAAACTTTCAGGAAAGCTTTGGTGACTATGAGAATGCCCTGCAGTTTTGTCTTAAGGCACATAAGCTCTCTATTGACATAAATGATCGTGAAACCGAAGCAGAAACCTGCAGCCAGCTTGGACTTATATATACAAGGTTATCCAATTTCGAAAAGGCACTTGAATATTACCAGCAGGGGTTAAATATAAGGGAAGAGATGAACGACGAAAACGCTCTGGCACAAAAACAGAGTCTGGAAAAAGAATTTTACGACTGGAAAGGGGCTAATTCCCAGACTGATGATATTCTTATTCTGGGAATGAAGATCTGATAATTTACTAGCACTATAATGCAAACCTTTTATCAGATTTTAGATGGCCCTTTTCGCGACTCCCGGTTCAAATCCATGTGATTTATTTAGAATCATTCTAAATAATATTTGCGACAGTAAGATTCCCTAAAATTCCTTGTCACACTTTTGGTTTTCCGACATGATACTTGTGCCCGCCTCTTTGTCCTGGCAGAATATGAATCTTATAATAAAGATAAGAAAACGGGAGTTTTGTCAGGAGAATAGGTAGTTTTAGGTTTAGGTTTTTTTATGCCCTGAGATTCAAAATTTCAGGGCATTTTCTTTTAAATTAATACTACATTCCGGAATTCAAATGAGAGAAATATCCGACATTCTGCATCAGGCTTTAATTACTCGACAAATGAAACATCCTCATTCAGAGGGAAGGTCAGTGATGAATTTTTATAGAGGGCTACCTTAAGCGGACGGCCATTCGTAATCTCCGAAATATACTTAATATACTTATCCGGATCATCAAAAAACCTGTGAGGAAATGAGCAGAGCAGCTCCTTTGCCCTTCCCTCCGAAAAATGCAGTATTGCTAATTCAGAAGTATCAACTCCTGATTTCTTATAATTTGAGTTTCCTGAAACTATGGGTTTCTTCCCTTCAGGGATGACTCTGGAGAGTATTTTCCGGAATATCTTTTTCAGTTTTGGAATTACTGTTTTATTTAAAATATAAGTAATGCCTAATGCCCTGAATTCATAAAACTTCAGAATCAGCTTGTTTTTTCTCGGATCGCCTTTCGATGGAAAGAGCATATGTCCCCCGGGGCCCTTTGGCATTGATGCAATAACCAATCTGAAACAATCTCCACTAGCGCTCCATACCGGCCACCAACCTTTGCGCATAAATGCATAGGTTGAATCAATAGGGTATACATCGGCAATTATAAGGTCATAATAATTATCTTCAGGTGCCGGGACAGAGAGAAGTTCTCTTGCCCTTTGTATTCCCTCGTGAAATGCCTTTTCGGTATCGCCGGCTACCAGTTCAATGATTTCCCTGTCACCATTGATTATCATATTGACAATAAAATCAAGATGTGCCAGCCGTGCAGCATCTGAAACGTCTCTTCGGAAATCATTGGTGATATCACCGCCCATTCTGGTCCCCGAACGCCTTCTGTGGAAATGCAAAATTGTCGAAATTCCGCTCACTCCCAATATCAGTTTGGCACCTCCTCCAAACCCTGCAGGATCGTGCGGGTAAATTCCCCCGACCCCTATAACAAGATCACTTTGTACTATTCTTTTATTTATGTAGACCGGCGTCGCCTGACTCGTCTTTCCAATGTATTTATTATTTTTACTGTAATCATGAGTATAAACCGGGAAATTGTCGGTGATCCCTTTTCCAAACTTCAGAACCATCTCTTCCCTGGTCATCAGGCTGTGTGTTCCCGATGATATGAGTATAGAAATATCTTCCTTTCTTATACCATTGCCAATGAGCAAATCAATTAAGATGGGCAATACTATATCTGTCCGGGATGGGCGAACAATATCGTCAGTAATGATCAGAACTTTCATTCCAGGTCTGGCCATGACACTGATCCTCTCTGCTCC
>CAIMVD010000243.1 GCA_903844815.1 uncultured Bacteroidota bacterium
ATTCAGGTTGGCCGTTTTCCCGCCCAGGTGGTGGCATGTTTTTTGCCTTCGAGATAATGACTCTTAATACTATATTTTTCGCTACCAGTTGACCTCCAAAAAACACGCCACCCCCTTCGCTGCGGCAACAACACATACCGCGAGGCCGTTATGCACAAGCGGAGAAAAGACAACGACACAGCAAATTGACAAAGAAAATAGAATATTAAACTTGGTATGAAAAACGAAACTGACAGACAAATATCCCGACACTCATTGCCGACCCGAATGTGTTTTAATTTTTTTTACCCACCGCACAAAAATTTTGAAATTCAGCCGTCACACATTGCACACATTGCCAAAGCCCCACGAGCCAACGCTGAAACCAAAGCTTTGTCAAAGAGTGCAATTTTGCTGACCCACTTAAAAGAAACTTCTAAAAGATATTTATATGCCTAAGATTTTTGACAATATTTCTTTACACCTTAAAACAGGCTTGTTAGAAACAATTGAAAGTTCATACCGAGCTGACTTTTGTGTAGGGTATTTCAATCTGAGAGGTTGGAAATTGTTAATGAACCATATTGACCATTTTGAAGGTGAAGATAATTGTTGTCGGTTACTCGTTGGAATGCAAAGCCCTGAAGAAAACCTACTAAGACAGGCATTAAGTGAAGCAAAAAAAGGGCTGATGGACAATCCAACTGCTTTAGCGCTTAAAAAAGAAATTGCAAAATCATTTACAAGGCAGTTGACTTTTGGAATACCTACCAATGAAGATGAAGAGTGTTTGAGAAAACTTAAAACACAGATTACTGAAAAGAAACTTAAAGTAAAACTATTTCTTGCTTATCCATTGCACGCAAAACTTTATCTGTGTCATAAAAAGGACAAGGATGCCCCATTAATCGGATATGTAGGTAGCAGTAATTTAACAATGGCAGGTCTTTCGCAGCAAGGAGAATTGAATGTAAATGTTGTTGAGCAAGATGCTGCTGAAAAACTTGATAATTGGTTTGAAGCAAGATGGGAAGACCGCTGGTGTATTGATATTTCTGAGGAACTTGTTCAGATTTTGGAGGAAAGTTGGGCTGGAGAAAGCACTATTCCACCATATTACATTTATCTAAAAATTGCTTATCATCTTTCACAGGAAGCAAGAAGCGGTATCGGTAACTACATTATTCCAAAGATTCTACAAACAGACCTTTTACCTTTTCAAATGAATGCAGTTAGCGTAGCTGCCCGACATTTGGACAAACGTGGTGGAGTTCTTATTAGTGATGTTGTAGGTTTGGGTAAAACTATGACGGCTTCGGCAGTTGCAAAACTTTTTGAAGAAACATTTTTTACGGAAACTTTAATCATTTGCCCGAAAAACATTGTTGAGATGTGGGAAGGTTATGTACATACTTATCAATTAAGGGCAAAGGTGCATAGCATTTCAAAGGTTGACAAAAAATTCCTTGAAGAAACAAGACGGTATAGAGTTGTAATAATTGATGAAAGCCACAATTTAAGAAACAGAGAAGGGAAACGTTATGCTATTGTAAAAGAATATTTGGAAAGGAACGAAAGCAAAGTTATTCTTTTGACTGCAACGCCTTACAATAAGAGTTATACAGACATTTCTAATCAATTACGTTTGTTTATTCCCGAAGATAAAGACATTGGAATATCTCCTGAAAATTTTATCCGTGAAGTAGGCGGACCAATTGAGTTTATTGCAAATTATCAGTACTCGCCAAATACTTTACTTGCTTTTGAAAAAAGTGCATTTTCTGATGACTGGCAAGAACTCCTGAAACTTTATATGGTAAGACGAACCAGAACTTTTATTAAGGAGAATTACGCAACTTATGATCCTTCAAAAAAACAATTTTATTTGACCTTTAATGATGGTAGAATAGAATATTTCCCTGACAGACTTCCAAAGAAAATAGAATATTCATTTGACCCAAAAGACACGAAAGATATTTACGTTAAACTTTATGATGAAGATGTAGTTAAAGTCATTAACGGGCTTTATTTATCTCGTTACGGCTTGGGAAACTACATTGATAAAGAAAAAGAAGCTCTGGCAAATTCAGAAGAAAAGAAAATAATAGCTAATCTAAGCCGGGCAGGAAAGCGTTTAATGGGTTTCTGCAGAACAAATCTTTTCAAACGGTTAGAAAGTTCTGGTTTTTCATTTCTGATTTCATTAGCTCGTCACGTTTTACGAAACGAAGTTTTTGTTTATGCCATTGAAAATGGGTTGCCGATACCGATAGGACAACAGGAAAAAGCAGAAATGAATGAGTTTCTGGAAGAAAACGACAATGACGACAATGTAGAATTGAATTTGATTACAGACTTGGCTGAATATCATAAGTTGGCAAAGAAGTATTACGATAAATGCGTTGCTGAAAAAAGCAGATACGACTGGATTTCAACAAATCTTTTTACTGAAAAACTAAAAGAATTACTTATCAGCGATGCAAAACAAATCATTTCAATTTTAAAAATAGGTAAAAACTGGAACCCGGATGACGATAAGCAATTAAATTCATTGGAAAAACTTTGTCAGAAAAAACATAAGGACGAAAAAATTCTCATTTTTACCCAATTTGCTGATACAGCATATTATCTATTTGAACACCTGAAAAAAAGAGGTCTGAAAAATATTGCCTGTGCTACTGGCGCCCTTGAAAATCCAACAGAATTAGCATACAGATTTAGCCCTAAAAGTAACAAAGTAAAAAATGTTAAGGACGAAATTCGTGTTTTAATCAGTACTGATGTTTTGAGTGAAGGTCAGAATTTACAGGATGCACATATCATTGTAAACTACGATTTGCCTTGGGCAATTATTCGTTTAATTCAAAGAGCTGGACGTGTTGACAGAATTGGACAAGCATCGGATAAAATATTTTGTTACTCATTTTTACCACAAGATGGCTTGGAACGCATAATCCGTTTAAGAGTCAGATTAACACAGCGAATTAGAGAAAATGCAGAAGCCGTTGGAACTGACGAAATTTTCTTTGATGGCGACCCCGTGAATATTCGCGATTTGTACAACGAAAAATCCGGCATACTTGACGATGACGAAGGCGATGTTGACTTGACTTCACAAGCATATGAAATCTGGAATCAGGCAATAAAAGCCAATCCCGAATTAAAAAAGAAAATTATTAAACTGCCTGATGTTGTTTATTCGACCAAAGAAAAACACGATGATGGTTTTGAAAATAATAGCGTAATAACTTATCATCGAAACAGTCACGGTTATGAAGTTTTATCTTGGTTAAACGAAAAAGGTGATACTATTTCAACAAGTCAATCACGAATTTTGAAAATAGCTGAGTGTTCATTAGATACCCCTGCAATTGATAAATTAGAAAATCATCACGATTTAGTGAAAAAAGCTGTTTTACTTGCAGAGAACGAAGCAGCAAAATCAGGAGGACAACTTGGAAGTAAATCAAGTGCAAGATATAGGGCTTATGGTATGCTTACCCGCTATTATGAGGGTGTAAAAAATACCTTGTTTGATGTGGATGCCTTAAAGAAAACAATTGATGATATTTACCATTATCCGCTTCGTGAAACAGCAAGAGAAATAATAAACCGAAGAATTAAATTGAATTGTTCTGATGATGAAATGGCTTCACTTTGTATGCAATTACGTGATGAAGGACGGCTTTGCATTGTGGAACAAAAAGATCAGGATGGTTTCAGAACACCGCATATTCTTTGTTCAATGGGTATTAAAAAAAGTAATGTATGAGTACGATAAGTAAAAAACAATTCAAACAATATATTGAAGTTTTCGATTTTACTGGTTTGTTTAATCAATTGGGATGGTCTTACCTTGATGAGCAAACACCTGTAAAACTGAAAGAAGAAACGTATTTATTTCATTCCGTTGCTGAAAAGGGTGGTTTCAGAATTTTAGTTTTCAAACCAGCGAAACATCAGGATTTGCCAGACTATGCAACCCGTTTACAACTCGATAGGAAAATTGGTAAACTATACCGTGAACATCTGATTATTTTTTGCGATAAAAACAATTCAACTCAGATTTGGCAATTATTTGTTAAGCAGTTAGGGAAACCATCTCGTTTGAGTGAAACACGCTGGCATAAAGGACAAGAACCCGAATTACTGTATCAAAAAACATCAAACCTGTTTTTCACACTCGACCAGGAAGAAAATATTACGATTGCCGATGTTGTTGATGTGGTAAATGAAAACTTTAGTAAGAATGTTGATCAGGTTACCAAAAAGTTTTATGAGAATTTCCGAAAAGAGCATAAAAAATTCATTGAATTTATAAAAGGAATTTCAGTAGTAACCGACCGTGAATGGTATGCTTCATTGATGCTTAACCGCTTAATGTTTTGCTACTTCATTCAAAAAAAAGGCTTTCTCGATAAAAATATGAATTACCTAAAAGAGAAACTCACATATTGCCAGACGAAAAAAGGCAAAGACAAATTCTATGTAAGTTTCTATAAAAATTTTCTGCTTGCCTTGTTTCATCAGGGTTTAGGTTCGCCCGACCAATCAGAAGAATTGAAAAAAGAAATTGGAAAAATACCCTATTTGAATGGTGGTTTATTTGATGTTCACGAACTTGAAAGACTGTATGAGAATATAGACATAAGCGATAAGGCATTCGAAACAATTTTCAATTTCTTTGACCAATATAATTGGCATCTGGATACAAATATTACTGCTACAGGTAAAGACATTAACCCCGATGTAATAGGATTTATTTTTGAAAAATATATAAACGACCGTGCCCAAATGGGTGCGTATTATACCAAAGAAGATATTACCGATTACATAAGTAAAAACTGCATTATTCCTTTCTTGTTTGATGAAACGGAACGCAAATATGCAAAAGTATTAAAGCCAGAAGCTGAAATAATGCAAATACTAAAAGAATCGGGCGATACTTACATTTACGATGCTGTAAAAAAAGGTGTTGATATTCCATTGCCTAAAGAAATTGAAATTGGTATTGATACAATTAAATCAAACCTGATTGAAAGACGAAAAGACTGGAATAAGCCAGCTTCGGAAGAATATTCTTTGCCTACAGAAATATGGCGTGAAGTAGTTGACCGCAGAAAACGCTACACAGAAATAAAAGAGAAAATTGAAAAGGGAGAAATTACTCAAATAAATGATTTTATTACTTACAATCTAAATATTCGACAGTTTACACAAGATATTATTGATAGCCACAGCGACCCCGATATTATTCGACATTTTTACGAAGCATTAAGCAATATTACAATCATTGACCCAACCTGTGGTTCAGGTGCTTTCCTTTTTGCAGCAATGAATATACTTGAACCACTTTATGAAAGCTGCATACAACGAATGGAAAACTTTGTGGAGGAAGCCCCAAAAGGGAAGTATGCAAAATTCGAAGAAATTCTGAAATATGTAAAAGCCCCGGAACATCCAAACCTTAAATATTTCGTTTTCAAAAACATCATTCTTCGCAATTTATATGGCGTAGATTTAATGAAAGAAGCTGTTGAAATTGCCAAGCTTCGACTGTTCCTTAAACTTGTTGCAACGGTTGAAGCCGATTATAAGCGACCAAATCTTGGTCTTGAGCCTTTGCCTGATATTGATTTTAATATTCGTTCGGGAAATACATTGATTGGATACGCTACAAAGAAAGAAATTAATGATCTACAGGGTTTGTTTGTTACTCAAAAGATGAAAGATGAAATACTTGAAGAATGCGAAAAAGTATCAATGGCGTTTCAACGGTTCAAAGAAATACAGCTAAAAGGTTACGAAAACAAAAAAGAGTTTACAAAAGCTAAAACTGAATTGAATAATCGGTTAGATAAACTTGCTGGAAATCTAAACAAAATTCTGTACAAGCAGCATTACGAAAGTATGGATTATGAGAAATGGTTGGTAACCCATCAACCTTTCCATTGGTTTGCAGAATTTTATGAAATTATTAATGACAAAAATGGCTTTGATGTCGTAATTGGAAACCCTCCATATGTTGTATATGTAGCATCAACAGCAACATACAGATTAACTGACTATAAAACCATATCTTGCTCTAATCTATATGCATATTGCATTGAACGTTCATTTAAAATAATGAATACTAAAGGTAAGTTTAGTATGATTGTTCCTAATAGTAGTATCTCTGCTGATAAACTTGCCCCTCTACAAAAGTTAATAATTAACAATAAACTCACTTGGATAAGTAATTATTCTTGGCGTCCCTCGAAGCTTTTTGAAGGTGCTGATATGTTATTGGCAATAATTATTTCTACCTCGTCAGTAAAATCAAAAATTAATTCATCAATGTATCATAAATGGTACAATGAATTTCGCGATTATCTTTTTGATAATATTAAATATCATAATACAACAAATCATTTTATTGAAGGTACTATACCAAAATTTTCATCATATCTATTTACTTCCATTTTAGAAAAGCAAAAAAGAATTTCAAAAAGCAAAACACTTCAATCAACTTTTCTTTCAAACGCAACAAGTCAAAGGTTCTTTTATTTTAGGGCAGTACAATACTGGTTTAAAATACTTGAAAAAGAACCGGTTTTTCTCGAAGATGGTGAACAAACAAGAACAGGAGAGATGAAACCTATTTATTCAGATACTCAAGAAAATAAGTATATTTTAATTTCCGTACTATCTTCTACTACATTTTTTCTTCATTATATTACGTGGTCAAGTTGTCAAGTTGTTAACAGTAGAGACTTTGATTTTCTTTTTGATATAAATTCATTAGACAAAACTAATAGAAACAAACTTGTTGAATTAGGCAAAAAATTGCAAAAGGATTATCAAAAAAATAGTCATACAATTACACGAAATTACTCCAAAAAGGGCAGGTCGTTTACAATGGAAAAGCAGCATTTTTACATAAAAAAATCTAAAGACATAATAGATGAAATTGACACTGTTTTAGCGGAGCATTATGGTTTCACAGAGGAAGAATTGGATTTTATCATCAATTATGATATAAAGTATAGGATGGGCAAGGAGTTGGATAATGGGGAGGATGAATAACTAAAATTAATTAACTTTGTAATTTATGACAGCAGTATTAGGAATATTAAACAAACAAGCGGTAGCCATAGCAGCCGATAGTGCCGTAACAGTTGGCGGTCCTGAGAATCATAAAATTTTTAACAGGGCAAACAAGGTATTTACTTTGTCAAAAAGGCATCCGGTAGGCATAATGCTATACAATTCGGCTTCCTTTATGGCAACACCTTGGGAAACCATTATAAAAATTTACCGAAATAAACTTGGCGAAACTTCATTTCCTACTTTAAAGGAGTATCAAACGAACTTTCTGGAATTCCTTGCCTCAAAGAATTACTTCACTAACGAGGAAATACAAAGGAGTTATTTTGCAAGTTTTGCTGTGAATATTATTGACTCAACAGTTAATGAAATTGCGAAGAAAAATAAAGGGTTGTTTGATAATCCGACAGATGCAAATAAGCAAAAATTCATTGAACTATTAGAACAAAATTTGAACTCTTTAAAGAGCACTTGGCAAGCTAATAAAAATCTTTGTCCTGATTTTTCAACATATTCATTTGACAGTTTTAAACTGTTTTCTGATGTGGTTTTTGAGGAAATAATAAATAATCGTTTTACCGAGAACGGATTTGTTTTACCAGAGCCAATCAAGGACTTGGTCAAAGAGTCAGTTTATAACATTCTTAAAGTTAAAGAAAACATATCAAATCATACAGGACTTGTTTTTACAGGTTTTGGTGAAGATGAGATTTACCCACAGTTAATTCCTGTAAATATTTCTTCGGTATTTGATAACAAATTAAGATACTATATTGATGAACAACATTGCGTAAGTATATCGGATAGTAATAGTGGTACAGTAATGCCATTTGCTCAAACGGATGTTATTCATACTATTTTGCGAGGTATTGATCCCGACTTAAATGATACTTACTTAAATAATTTCGGGACATTATTTAATAAATATAATGACCTCATATTAAACGCGATTGGAGATAGCAATCCGCTGCTTTCAGAACAAATTAAGGCTATTGATACAAGTAAATTAGTTGCCGAATATGCCTCAATGAACCAGCAAATACTCAGGGAAAACTATATCATTCCACTGATAAATGCCGTTAGTCAGTTATCCAAGGAAGACCTTGCAGAAATGGCAGAAAGTTTAATCTATCTGACTTACCTGAAAAGGCGCATTACTAACGCAGAGGAAAGCGTTGGAGGTCCTGTTGATGTTGCTATCATTTCAAAAGGTGATGGTTTCATTTGGATAAAACGAAAACATTACTTCAAACCGGAACTTAATCAATTCTTTTTCGATAATTACTTTAAAATTTAACCATATGTACAAGTCATATTTCAAACCAGAAGAAAACCAAAATTGTGTAATGGAGCCGGATGCTCTATCGGTTTTCAAAAAAGAAAAAAATGCTCCAAGTCAAATAAGACAAGGGATGCCACAAAATCAAATCGCTGAAATTGTTTCTGATAAACTTATTGGTTACATCAAAAATCAATTTGAAGAAGTAAAAAAGCAAAATCAGAAAACTAAATAGTTTATTGTGGAATATCTTGGCAATCGTGAACTGCTAAAGCAGAATAAAACTGCTTTTTTATGCAGTCGCACAATACCTGCATCTGCTGTATTAAAGTGCTACGATTGGGCTATTGCTCAACGGGAAGTAGGTAATTGTATTATCAGCGGTTTTCATAGCCAGTTAGAAAAAGATGTTTTTCATTATTTGCTGAAAGGAGACCAGCCCATCATCATTGCATTAGCCAGAGGACTAAAAGAAAAGATTGAACCGGAACTCATAAAACCTTTAGATGAAGGAAGAATTTTAATCATCAGCCCTTTTGACAAGAAAGTAAAACGAGTAACCGAACAAACAGCCGAAATAAGAAACAAAATGATGATTGAACTTGCCGACAACATTACAGTTGGTTACGCAAGCGAAGGAGGGAATCTGGAAACATTATTAAAAACAACAAAAAAAGAAATTACAAGATTAGTATGAGCCATCGCAACAGCCACACACATTGTCAAGCCCCACAAGCCCAAGCTCAAACCAAAGCTTGCCAAAGAGTGTGTCTGCCCCTACCCCGAGAGAATTTCAAAATTTTTATCCCCCTCTTTAAAGAAAAAAATAAAACACGCAAACACACGGGCGACACAGACAGAAAAGAAAATGAAACGAATGGCAAGTTTAATATGAAAGTGCAATTTGACAGCGAAACAGACCGAGACAAGAACCGCCAGTGCATAACAGGCGGTATATTTTATTGCCGAGATAGTGCGGGTTTCAACGTTTCTGCATCTAATAAACTTTCGTGTAACTTGACAGTGAAGTGCTTCGAAATCGGCAACAAAAACATACCGCCAAACCGTTATGTGCTATGCCAACAAACCACGACAGACAAATGAAAACAGTTCAGGACTATATTAATACATATTCCGGAGCATACCCACCCACTTTAGAATAGAAACATTTCAGTTTCAAACTGAAAGTTGACCGTTCAAAACCACGTTTTTCATGTCCGTTTGC
>CAIMVD010000244.1 GCA_903844815.1 uncultured Bacteroidota bacterium
GATTTGAAAATAAACAGAGTAATCATTTTAAAGTTCTTTTTTACAGCTTCTTCTGCAGGTCTCTATAAATTCCCTACGGTTTTGAATTTCAATTTTATTATTGGCATACCAGCTCGTTTTACCACGGGGATGCCACAAATGAAACAGAGGCCCAGCGGAATAATGAACAGATAAATTCATAATTTCAAGCCTCTTAAGTCGTTCAGCATCTTCTGGCCCCCAGCCATAAAACTTTTCATTTTCACCACCTGCTTTCAGGTATTTTTTTTTGTTTGTCATAAAGGCCCCGCCTGTGGAATGATACCCATACATTAATGTCATTCCAGTAAAAAGTTTCATAAATACTTCAATATCACCGGTTTTTTTAAAAAGATCCGCAAAGTATTTATCAGTAAGAAAGGCTCGTCCATCGTAAGGTAGGGTCAAAAAAACCAGATCTGAACGCAACTTATCCACTGATGATATTATCTGGCCGACTGGTACAATTACATCTGCATCCCAGACGGCAACAAATTTAGTTTTAGCCAAGTGGATCAAGCGAGTGATACATTTAGTTTTATGGAAGAATTCATTGCTATCTTCCTGAATTCATATTGAAACTGTTTATACTTATTTTCAGAAAAATACTTTCGGGTCAAATCTGACTCCAGTACAATTATAAAAGTGATAAAATGCTTGAAAATATAGTTAATCAATACATCTGTATTCTCCTTTCTTTCAATGGAATCGACCCGTAAAGGGATAAGGAAAGTAACGTCAGATAAATCTGTCCTGCAATTCATACAAGTCGTGCCGGTCATGCTTGTCAAATTTTTAATATAGGTATTATTAGCTTTCATTCCTTATTTTATTGTTTCTGTTCTGATTTCTGACATGTTGTTTGAGATTCGTTTTTCAGTCCTTCTAATACCAATCCCAGACCCAGACCAGCTAATCCTGTCAATCCGATATTGTTTTTATTAAGGCTTTCCAACCTTTTTATCCAGTTTTCTTCATTGTCAATTATAGAAAAAAATTTATTAAATAAATCATCTGATTCCAGGTTTGTTGACACATAAGGTTCATAAACAATTTGTTGCCATGTTTCCTTAGCAAAATTTATAATTGCAGTTTCGTCTGACAATTCATTGCGTTTCTCTTCAAATAGATTACTCTGCAAAAGTCCAGCGAGGGAATCCTTTGTGACCGGATCATTAATATAAGGAAGCAGAAAACCAGTCAAACCAAGCATTTGATTTTTTCCTGCAATATCATTATAACACTTGAGCGAAGCATCAATATAATCTGGAAATACCTGCAAAACCTTTTGAGACTTATATGGAAAGATCCCCAGTCGCTGCATCTCAATAAGAAACCAAATGAAAGAATTAATTGCATTGACGCTTAGCGATTCTATATTAAACCTTTTATAATGTTTTTGTACAAGAATTCTCTCACATTCATCCATCAGGAAGATCAAATGATATTTTTTAATGAGAGTGTTCAGATCATCGTCATTTATATCTCTGCTAATTAAACGCTTTATATAATATAGACCATATCCGAACAAATCTTTGCCATCATTTATCAGAATCGGGGAGTTTATCCTGGAACGGTATATTGAGTTATCTATTTCTGAAAGTGTCTCATCGGTATCTGCCTGAACAAAACCATTCTTTACAAGGTACTCAATTCCCCACCCTATTCCGGTAAGTCCCTCTTCAAAATTTACAGTTGTATTTGAGTTAATCTCTTCGTAGATCTCATCAATCAGTTCACCTGCATAATCTTCAAATATTTTGGCGCCTGAATAACGGGAATAATGATAGAAGAAAATAGCTATCCCCATCTTGCCATTAAGAAGCCCGATGTTTTCAAGAAAACTGGCATTTAATAACAGTACATCGGCGATCCTGCGAAGCCGGTCGTCGACCTTGCTTTTCCCAAAAGATTTATCTTTTAAATCGATCATCATTGAAAGCCAACTTTATCAGTTAAACTGTGAGTACTAATTTAAGAATTCGGAATGAGATCATTGAAAATAAAAATCGGACAAAACCGGACAAAACCGGACAGAAAATTGAATTCCGGAGAAATCAGGCCGTTTTAGTGATATCAGGGACTCCAAATGTCTCATAAATGATACCCAGATGGAACGGATTTATCAATCCTGAGGGAATATTAAGATTTGATTTTTTAAACCATCTGCCAAGAGTTTTTTCGGAAATACCAAACTCGAGCGCTATTTCCTTTCGGGTTTTTGTCTTTAAAAACATTGATCCCATTTTATATTATAGTTTGTTAACTAATAAATTTTAAAAACAAAAAGAAATTGTGTTGAATATTTACCGCAAAAAATGCCATAGCCCCGCCACTCCGAGCCATAAAAGTAACAACACCCACATATTAAGGCCTTTAAAGCTTTATTCTTCTCATTAAGACCTGTACTAATTGGTTAATTTGAATAGGGTCAGTTTTGTTACCCTGAAATGTGATTTTTTTTAATATGCTGTTATAAAAATTGATATATTTGAAATATTATCTTACATCTTCCGCTAAGATTCTTTTATTGTGAAGGATTATTCTGACAAAGAAATCATTGAATGTCTGAGAAAAAGACAGAACGATGTTGCTCGTTATCTTTCAAACAGGTACCGGGCAATGATCAGACTAATGGTTATCCGGATGGGTGGATCTTCGGAAGACGCAAAGGATATTTTTCAGGAAGGGTTTACCATTATGCTGAAAAAAACTGATGATAAGAACTATGTGTTTACCTGCAAAATCAAAACTTATTTTTTTTGTGTTTGTCAAAACCTTTGGAAAGAAGAGTTGATTAAACGAAATTCAGCCACAATTTATTTTTCGCGCAGAGTCGATGAAAATGATGATATTGATTTTACTGAACAAATGGACAAGAGGCTATTTGAAAAAATCTTTCATGAAGTGTTCGCGACCCTTGGCAGCTTCAAATAACGATTTACTTTGGATAAGAAAACTTATCACGAGTCGTGATAAGTTTTCCGAAGATATTGACCCGGTGCAAATCCGGAAAGTTAATGTGAAGAACATTGGGTTGTGACGCACGACACGAGACACACCATTCAAGGCCCCGTGGTTTCGGCTTCGCTCAACCACCGATTCAGGTGACAAGGTTTGCTCTGAGCCCTGCGCCCCATGCCCAGTGTCCCTTGCCCCTTGCCCCTTGCCCTGAGAGAAAAAAGATAACCACATGCTTTATTTACTTTTTCAATCTCACCATCATTAAAACCGGATTGTCTGTCTCTTTCAGACTATTCGCAAGTTTTTCGAGCTCTTTTTTCTTTTCAGGGAATTTGGGTGTTGAATTTCTGAAATTATCACTTTTAACCAAAGATTTAAGTTTTAGTGGCTCAATTAAACCTGCCAAATATTCCCGGCCATTCTCAACAAAGTAGGAATCCTGTCTTGGATGAAACATAATACCACAGTCAAAATTATTTATTAAGCCATCTTCAGAATCCGTGAGATATTTCATGTAGGACTTCATATTCCTTTTATCAAATAAAACAATTGCTCTTTTTTCATTATAGTTATACGAAAAAACAAAAAAACGGTTTGTTTCAAAGAGGGATGCCGGAAACATAAATTGAGAAAACTGATCTGGTTTTGTTGGATTTGCTGGCCATCGGTGCTTACCTTTAGCAAAAAGAAATCTTGGTCTATAATTAAAATCTGATAAAATCGAAAAAATAGTGTCATTATAGAAATTCCAATAATGAATCTTGTTTTCAAAAACGTAAGTTCCTCCTCTGAAGCCATTAGCAGTTTTAAATGTTGGAACTGAGTTTAATTTAGACTTGATAAAATTACCTAATGTATCCATTATGATCCAATTATATTTTGCATGCCCCATATTGATAAACTGGGACACAAATAAGTGGGAATTTAAAAAATCAATTTCATCAAAATCAAAATTATCCTCACTCTTTGGCAAGAGTATTGTCCTTAGAAACTTACCATCTTTGGAGTAAACCTTAATCTTAAAATCGATGTCCTTCACATAAACTGTTTCCGTCATATTGTCAACAGTAAATGAATTACCCATGGTGTACTCTCCTGGTCCTCTACCTTTGTTTCCAATTCTTTTGGGCAATTTTCCTTCCCTGTTAAACACAAGAATACCATCCCTGATCTTTAAAAATACAGAGCCTTCTGTAACTTGTACTAACCTTCCGATAAAAGGAATACTATTATCCAGTGGAATATAAGAAATATCATCTATTATATCAGCTAAAGTGATTTCATTTTCAATCAGCGTAGTTGGATCAATCTTAAAAAGTTCACTTTTTTGAGCTTTACAATGCAAATTAAAAATGGAATAAATGAATAAAATAAGCAACGGAAAATTTAGATTCATGTTTTAAGATATTTAGTGTAAAGTTATAAGAGGCTGATCGTTCAAGAGACTCAGCCTCTCTTTACCTCTAAGCCTTAAAAAGCAATATAATAATTCTGTTTTAAGGCAATTGAGAAAATATAAAAATTTAGTTTATAACTAACAACTCCACTTACCCCATGCTCCAAAATAGGGTGGGTCCCATGTTTCATTGCAGATATTAGAACAATTATTAGCTGAGTTAGCGGCTATAGCTCCAAGATTAGTACCTTCTTCATCCTTGCACATGCAACAACCTGTTGCATCTCCAACACCTCCTTTAAGTGCCAATAGTTTCTCATTTTTCATCAATTTCTCAGAATTGATTTCTATTTTATAAAGTTCTTTCATTACTGTAAATTTCAAATGTTAATAATCCTAATTTTTGTTGGTTTCAACCTCAGATTTCATTATGTGGCCTGGCTGCCAATCCGGTTAAAATTTTATCTTTGCCATAATACCTCCTTTCTTTTGAGAGAAAGGTCCGGGCAGGAAGCAGGTGGGGTACACTGGACAAAGCTTCCTGTCCTTCTCTTTCAGATTATTTTCTTTTCTTAAAAGTCACAAACATCAAAACTGGGCTATCGCAGTCGGCTTTTAAAAGACTATCTGTAAGTTGTTCCAGTTCATTTTTCTTATCAGGGAATATTGGTATGCTATTTTTAAAATCATCACTTTTGATATGCTCAGCCAATCGATTTAACTGAAAATCCATAATTAATATTGAATCGGTAAAGATCCCTGAAGGCATAAATCTGGGCCCTCCATCCAAATCATTATACAAACCTGTTGTAAACAAATAATTATTTGTATTCGTCGGTTGTGCAAAAACAAGGACACCCCTTTTTTTATCATAAATTCCTAACGCGCTTGTAGTACTACTCCAAAGTTCAAATTTTGAACCATCTGGAAGAATTTTTATTTCTGGAGTTAATCTTTTAGCAGGGAAATAGTCTCCAAAATAGCAATCTAAAATAAGAAAATCACTTGTTTGAAATATAGACCCTACATGTATAAAGCCCGAAGGGTTATAATTATCCCAATTTTTCCCTCTTTCATTTATTGGCTCCTTGTATTTACCGAGTTTAAAAACAAAATCAGGAATCAATTTGTAGTATTCATCAAAATGAAAAAGTGTATCATTCCATGGATCTTTAAAGTATAACGAGTTAGAAAATCTATTCATACTGGGTTTAAAAACTTCCTGAGTTTTAGATACTCCGGATTCTAGATTAAATTTTATATAGTTACGATAAGAATACCTGACATTCCCATTTTTATTTGTAACTATAGCCTTGAAATTGGATTTACCGGTTCTATTATTAATATATCCTAAAATTAAAGAGTCGGAACCAATAAATATTTTAGATTCTAAATAATTGTCATTGATTAGAAAACAATTCTTAAACTTTTTTAAAAATATTCCTTCAATTGAATATTCGTTAAGATCGAATAAGTCACAGATATATATCCTATCCTTAGACAAAAAAACATTTGATATGAACTTATATTCTCCGGGTCCACGTCCCATTTTACCAACTGTTCTGATAAAATGACCATTAAAGTCATACAAGATGCATGACCTCCCATCGGAAGCCAAAATCATTTTTTCTGAGTAATCCAAGAAGTTAATCCTGGCAATTGGATGGTCGGGAGTACTTTCCAGAACAACATATTGTATCCTATCAGTAAACTCACTCAGATTGATCTTCCTCATATTAGCAACATTTGACTCAATATCAACTATTGCAATTGTTTCTGTTGTTTTCTCTGAATTGCATTGACAAATCAAAAAAAAGACAAAAAAGTTAAAAGAAAAAATAAATATCTTTTTCATACTTAAGAATGTTTTAGAATAAGGAGCTCCTAAGTATCATTTTGATAATCAGATACAAAGAAGCTCCTAAACCAAATATTGTTATGAATTTGATGAACAGTCACATACAACTGTTCCAAATTCTGGTTGATACCAAACCTGACATTCCGAATTGGCACATGAGTCAGATCCACATGTAGATACAAAATTTAAATCCGGTAATCTAAATCCATCTTTATGTACATGGCAATGAAAAGAAACAGTTTGAGTACCACCGATAAGCTTCTTCAAGTCGTCACCTTTTATAAGATTTTTTATGTCAAAATCTAATTTAATTATTGATTTCATGTCATTAATTATAAATTGATTAATCTCTTTAAATCCTGGTTTATCCTTTCAAAGGCCGTAATCAAAGTCACGGAAATTTAGTAAATTTGCATAGTTACACCTCCTTCCTAATGAGGAAAGGTCTGGGCAGGAAGCAGGTGAGGTACACTGGATAAAGCTTCCTGCCCTTCTCTTTCAGATTAATGTTATAATATAGTTATCTTCAATTCTTAATTGTACTTCTTATTGGATTTAGAAATCTATTTATCAGCCTGGTATCCTTAGTGATTATATCTGCAGTACCATCCATCTCATGAATAAACCTGATTTTCTCCCGATAGGTGGATGTCATTCCTTCTGTCAGTTCAATATCAGCACTGAATCCTCCCTCACCAGGTACCTGAGATACTGAATAGATTCTTCCTCTCAAAACTCCAAATTGCATGTAAGGAAATCCTGAGAGCTTAATATTAACCTTTTGTCCTATCTCAATCTTTCCGAAGCCCGAAATTGGAATTATTGCTCTTACAACAATACTTATAGGGATGGAAGGAACAACAGTGGCAAGTATTTCCCCTGGCTTAATTACCTGGTTTTCATTCCTGAAACGGGTTAGTGTAATACTCCCCGCCACAGGGCTATTTATTAGATACCTCTCTTCCCATTGAGAGATTGAAGATCGTAATAACTGCAGTGATTCCTCCATGCTTAATATATACTGTCTCACTTCCTTGTCGTACTGAACCTGAAGATCGAGACTCGTCTCCTTCATCCTCAGAAAATCGGATTCGTTATTTCTGAGTGAGGCATTAAATACGCTGAACGAGTAAAGCTTCTGTATATAAACCTGCCTCGATTTATTAAATTCCTTGGCAGAAAGCGAGTAACTATCTTTATTAAAAAGCATTGAATCGCGATCAAAACTGTTCTTGGCGAGTGCCAGGTCCTCAATAAGAAA
>CAIMVD010000245.1 GCA_903844815.1 uncultured Bacteroidota bacterium
TACCCTCTGTGTTGGAATAAAGAGAAGCATATCCGCTGGCGGTATTTCTGACACCTGTTGTGTTGTAACGAAGTGATTGGTTTCCGCTGGCAGTATTGTACCCGCCTGTTGTATTGGCAGATAATGCCCCGTTACCCATTGCTGCATTGTAGTCACCTGTTGTATTGCTGTAAAGTGCCTGGTAGCCAAAACCGGTATTCGTTGCTGCTGTATTCACGCTCCCTGCCTGATAACCAATGAATGTTGAACCTGCCGGGTCAATCCTCCCTGCTTTTAGGTTATTAGCCTTAAAATTTAAAGCCACATTATCGGTGGTGCCAATAAAATTGGTGCCGTCGACAGTACTCGCATTTCCGGACAAGCCCCATCCTGAGGTAGTTGGGATATTGGTTCCGTTTACCTTAAAGTTGCCTGTAACATTTACATCGCCTGCTACATCGAGCTTGTAAGCCGGGGCGGTTGTTCCGATGCCCACGTTGCCGGTAGAACTAATAGTTAATCTTGCAGCATTAGCAGTTAAATCATAAATATCAAAATTGCCAGAAGAAGAACCACCTGAATATAAAGTATATTTTCTGCCGCTTGATGTTGCTGTATGATCTAATGTTAATGTAGGACTTGAGCCGTCTATTCCTGCTATTAACACCTCTCCTCTTACATTGCCACCTACCTGTAATAATTTAGCAGGTGCAGTAGTTCCGATGCCGACATAGCCGTTTGCTCTATCTATTGCCATTGAAACAGTGCCTAATTGGCCATTGTAAATACCAAAATTACCACTTGTCGCACTATTTCTGATATCCCAGGTAGACACTCCACTCTGCTCTAAGACTAAATTAACATTATTTCCAGAGGTTTTAGTCAATTGCAACAAACCAAGTGACGGATTCGTCGTCCCGATGCCTACGTTGCCGGTATTATAATATACATTGTTGCCAGTGGTTGTCCATTGCGAACTGCCGGAAGCAGCGCCAACCTGTGTCCAGGATGGAGATGATGGCGTGCCGCTGTTGTAGTAATAGCCAGCCGTTCCATCGGTTTGGTAAACAAGCAGGCCGGTGGCGGGTGAAACAATGGCTGCTTTTTGAGCTGCTGTCATACGCGGGGCTAAAAAGCCTCTGGCGGTTGAACTTACATCGAGCATGGCCGAACCATCGGGTGCTGAGCCATTGGCGTTGATGCCCACGCTTTGGGCGTTTGTAATGCCTGCCATAGCTATAATCAGGGCAGCGGCAAGGAGTGCGCGGAGTCTTGTTTTTGCAGAAGAGTAATTGTTTTTCATACCCATTGTGTTTGTTAAATTAAAATGCTTGTTTGTTGATATTTTGTAACCCTCAGTTTTTTATAATTAAGCTGTATGTGAGCTATGCCGTGTGGCGATCTGTTATTTCTGCCGGGGTTTCCTCATTTTCTTCCGCAGGGTTTTGAGCAGGCTTTCAATTTCAAGATCAATCTTTTTCATTTGAATTTTATAAACTGCGGCTAAACTTTCGGGTTCTGCTTCGGCTTCTTCATTTCGGGGGATTATTTTTTTTGCGCTCATGGTAGGGATTTTAATACAGCAAATGTATGTCCTGGAATCGGCTTCCGCCTAATATGTAAGGCGTAATGAAACTTCACAAAAACTTCACAATTCAGCCTTTTTGGCTGATTATGCGTAAGCTTATCATGCGTTTCAGGAAATAATGTGGTTCAGGGAGTAAAAATACCCGCAAGGATGTTCACTGCTCATGGATTGAAAACAGCAATCAGAAAGGGATAAATGCACCGTCCTTTTCGGACTTCCGGGAAAGAATTAATTATTTTTGATTCAGAATACAGCATCAGAATTCAGGCTGCCACCGGAAGATGAATGGCTAAAGCCGGTAATTTAAGTTGTATCCGGCTGTCAGTGCTTCCTGGTAATCAAAATTGCGCAAGGTAAGCGGTTAGGTTCTCTTCCCTTTCAATACCAAATTTATGACGCAGGCGGTGGCGGCCCATTTCAACAGCCCGGGGATTTTGAAGAGTCAGCTCCGCTATTTCTTTTATGCTCAGGTTCATCCGCAGCATGGCACACAAACGATGATCGCCTGCGGTTAAACCGGGATGAAGCTCGTTGAGTTTCCTGAAAAATTCCTTGTGCGACTCCATATACTGCTGTTGGAAATCATCCCAGCGCTTAGGCTGTACCTGGCTTTTCAACGAAGCCAGTATGATTTTCAGGCTTTGCTGCTGCTCTGTATTGTCGAGCTTTTGATTCAGCAACTGCAGTTCTGAAAGCAAACCGGATAAGAACTCGCTGTTATGCGATAAAATCAGCATTTTCGACACAAGCAACTTCTGGCTTGTTTCTATTTCCTTTTTATCCAGGGCGGTTTCCTGGTCTTTATTGATAATCAGCAGTTCTTTATTGTTCAACTCCAGTAGCTGCGATTTCTGTACAGTTTCCGAAATAATTAATTTTTGCCTGGTATTCCTTGCCCAGAGCCAGATTACGTAGAGCACAACTATTACCGTAAGCATCGAAACCAGGAATATCAGGTAAATATACCTCGACTTGATGCGGTTTTTCTCCCGTTCCGTTTCCAGCAATTTTATCTCCAGGTTCTTCTTTTCCGCTTCAAACAGAGTCTGGTATTTTACAACGGCATCCTGTTGCGTTTTGGTTTGCATACTATCGTTCATTGTATTCCAGAGGGTATAATACTTCAATGCCGCAGTTGCATTATTCAGTGCCAGGTAGCCTTCAAACCTGTCGTTATACAAGCGCAGAATATCTCCGGTGAGTTTGTTCCCGGATGCGAGCAGTAACGCCTTATCGAAATACATATCAGCCCCAGCCTGATCTTTTCGGAGCACGGCAGTTTTAGCCAGCATGTTAAGGCTGTAAAGTTCTCCTTTTTGAATATGGTTCACTGTCGATATCTGCAGTACTTCCTTATACAGTTTTTCAGCTGTGGCAATATCCCCATTGCTTTTCAGATAGTTGGCATAATTGAATTTGATCAGCATCAGGTTTGATATGCTGCCGCTTTCGGTGAGCGGTTTCATAGCCATTTGATAATAATAATAAACGGAGTCTTTATTTATTTTTTTGTAGGCGATGGCGATATTTGAATAATCGAACCCTACTTCAATCTTCTTTCCCAGGCGCATATTTATTTGAATGGCACCCAGGAACAGGGGGATGGCTTTTCGCTGAAATCCCTGGTTTACCAGCAGGTTGCCCAAATTCCGGTAAGCTTGTGCCAGGCTTACAGAATCAGCAGCCTTCAGATAAAATAAAACGGAGCGGGTAAAACACTTCACGGCACTGTCCGATTGATTGCAGCGGATGTAATAATTCCCCATATTCGTTAAAAACCTGGCTTGTTCTGCTGTATCATGCGTTTCAACAGCCAGGGCAATCCCTTTGCGAAGCCAGAAAGCCACCGAGTCGTTCGATTCCATTTCAATAAACAGTGAACCCAGCAAATAACTGACATGTATCATTTTGGAAGTATCTTTCAGTTGAAATGCTTCGGTACGCATCACGGAATAGTATTTTAAAGCAGAATCGTACCTGCCCGAAAGTTCAAATGCAGAACCTCTGTACCGGGCCGCTTCAAGTATTTGTCCATGATCCGGTTTCCCATCAGCATATCGAAACAGCACTTCCGATGCGCTAAGGGCACTGTCGGCATTCGTTTTAAGCTTTAGATTAACGGATTGTACCAGCGAGTCGAAAACGGGATCCACCATCCTTTGTTCAGGAGAAGTGCATTGCAGAAGGACAAATACAAACCCTGACACAACAACTAACCTCGACGCAATCATCAGGGCTTTTTTCAATTTATCTGGAGTAATCCGGGTTTCCTTCACAAAGGCTTATTCATATTAAAACAAATGTAATACAGATGGCCGGATTCACAACTTAAATATTTAAAAATAAGGTGAATTTGAAAGCTACCCCTGCTTTCCTTTTCAAATTTTAACATAAGACTTCGGCGTCAACTAATTCGAACACTCAGCCGCAGAAGTTCCTGCAATGTCTCAGGAATCAATTCTGAATCGTCAGCCAGCAACATCCTCATCTGTTATTTAAATAACAGTAAGGATATTTTCATAAAACAAGGAGGCTTGTACGAAATGGTTTAAAGTTTTGTACGAAATGGTTTAAATATTTGTACGAAATGTCTTACAGGGCGAAGGCAGGGGGCAGGGGGCACAGAGCACAGGGGAAGAGCGTAGAGCGTAAAGACCCTGCGCCCTTGACTTGTCACATATTTTTGTATCCTTGTTCAAAACTCCGGCCATGCGCTATCCCGATCCTACAGATTAACACAGATTAAGAACACGGAAAATCAGCGATCGGAAATCATTTTCCTTTTGCAGCAATGAGCCCTTTGGCTTTTTTATAACCCAGGAAAGCTGCTCCCGCAATCAGAAGCTCAATCACTCCCCCGTCTAATGGTACCCCGCTGGCCTCACCGCTCACGAACTGGCCTCCGGTGGCGGCTATCGTGGGATCACTTCCGGGAGCGCCGGGATCGGCTAGTATGGAGAGTGAGAGCGGGAGTGAGAGGGAGAGAAGAAATGCAAGGACCAGAATTCTCTTATGGAGTTTTTTCATTGTGTTAGAAGTTTATCGTTTATTGTTTTTCGTTTATAGGAAGAACTTACACGGAGGGACACAGAGGAGGCACAGAGTGACACGGAGAAATATCTCTGTGGCTCTCTGTGCTCCTCCTGCCTTCCTCTGTGTAACCATTTTTAGTAAAGAACTATCTTGTTTGTTTTAACCTGTTTTGTGGTTTTTACACGGACAACATACATGCCTGTATTGAGACTCAGATCGATATCCCTCAGGCTGCCGCTTGTGATGGACTTTACTTTTATTCCGTTAAGGTTATAGATCTCAACAGTAACAAGCTGCTCGTTTGAGGGGATCTCAATATTCAGCTTCCTGCCTGCATTCCATATTCTTATTGTGCCATGATTGTCTTCTGTTTTTACGGTACCCGTTATAACAGACCTGGCTGAGAACAGTATTGTAAAGCGGTCGCTTATGTCGGCTGTAGCTGCTGTTATGCTTACAGTGCTTTGATCGTCCATCCTTGTAGCAGTATTCAGAATCTTGTCGAGCAGAAAGATCTTAAGTTCACCAAGGTAAATGCCATTGTTTATGCTCAGTGACCAGGTACCCGTTGTACCTGCCTTCAGTGAAAGCGGAATCTGCATCGTGCTGTCGATCTGGTTGAATGAGGCTATCGACAGCTGTTTTCCGTCTTTGAAAGCTGACAGTTGTGGTGTTATCTCCGGGCCGGCCATCTTCCACGCGTCGTACCTGTAATCGTATGAAGGAAGGGCATCGGGAATCATGGCAATAAGTGCCTGATCGGAATAAACATCATTGAAGACCCTGATGTTCATAAGTTCGGGAGCTGCCTGAGCCGACCTCAGCGAGATTCCCGGCTGCTGGTGTACCTGTGCTCCTGATGACACTGCAAGTGATCCTCCTCCCGGGGCAGCCTGTATGAAGAATCCCTGTCCGGGGGCAAGATACCTGATCCCGGTGCCACCTGTTATTGAGTTGAAATAGGTGTAGTTGCCTGCCCCGCTGTTGAGACTCGGGTCCCACACCCAGATTGTCCCGGCGATGTTGGTCTTTGTCCAGCCCGAATCCGCGTTCCAGTCGAGGAAGGAGGGGAAGGGATTGCCTGCAAGTGTGAAGCCCTGGTTAGTGTAAGGAGCAGAGAGTGAAGTCCCGGCGTTTGTAGCACCAGTGTATGATACTGTACTTGCAGCAGTCGCCCAGACAACACTGCCTGTACCGGGAGTGAGGGGAGTAGTTGTTGCAATAATGAGA
>CAIMVD010000246.1 GCA_903844815.1 uncultured Bacteroidota bacterium
AAGGTCATGCTGTACGATATGCATGGCAGGCTGCTTTCGGAACAGACCGACAATGTTACACTTCAGGCTAATTCATTGCAGAACCTCCGAAAGATCAGTCTTCCTGCAGGGACGGATCAGGTTTTCTTTCTTAAACTGCAGCTTTCGGAAGGGAATGATCTTATTGATGAAAATATATACTGGCTTTCGAACAAGCGCCATTCATATGAGAAACTCAACGAACTGCAGAGGGTCACGCTTAAAACGGCCATTGAAAGCTCAGGTGACGGGAAATATGTTATAAACATCTCCAATCGTGAAAAAGAGACTGCTTTTTTTATCAGGCTTAAGGTGCAGGATGATGCTGGCGGGCTTGCACTTCCTGCATATTTCAGCGAGAATTACCTGACCCTCTTCCCTGATGAGGAAAAGAGAATCACCCTCGATCTGTCCGCTGTGGCCAGAAGTGCAGGTAACAAAGGTCTTACACTTGTGACTGAGGGATGGAATATTGCTCCTGCAGAAGTGAAAATAGAATGACAGGTCAGAGACTCGGGATTTCCGGTATCCCATGTTGGAATTATGACTTATTGTAATCTGTCTAAAACATCAGAAGGAAGAAACACATTAGCAGTTGTTTCAAATGTTTCCATGACGTACAAAACAGAAATAATTTTTCTCCCTTTTAAGAAAGGCAGAAGGCTTGCTTTCTCTTCCAGCTTCTTCAGCAATGAAGTGGTTCCGGTTATCTTCGACCATTTGCATTCACCAACAAGCAAATACTTTTTATCAGTCGATTCCGCCACAACATCAAGTTCCATGGGTTTGCCTTCAAGGTTTGTGCCCCACCACCTTTGAGCAATATCAAAATCAATACCAGTAATGGCTTTCATGGGAACACTTCTTCTGCATAGGTTTTCCCATTCAAATGAAACATAACCGGCAAGCTTTGATTCAAATGTACTGTAAACCTTATCAGTCAGACCAAGCTCGAGACGGGAAAGATTCGGTACTACGAACGTAAAGTAAAAGTTCATAAAAGGATCCGAGATCTTGTAAATCCCTTTTTTACTATTCTTTTCCAATTCTCCGTATGGTACTTCCCTTTTTAAATATCCTAGTTGAATCAGGTTGTCGATGGGTCTTGAAAGTTGTGTCGACGGCTTGTTTAGTTTTCCTGCAATTTCTGATAGCCTGTTACTGCCATTTCCAACAACCGACAGAATTGAATATGCCTGTACCGATTCCCTCATGTCATCAAGAAACAACCTGACCGGTTCATCATGAAGCACTCCAAACCGGTCGAGTATTATATTCCGAATTGCTGACCTGAACGTTTTTTCTTCAACCCTCAGCTCCCAGTAACGAGGTACTCCACCCCAAACCGAGTATTCAACGACAGATTGAGCGGAATTGCATTCCAAAGCATGAGTTATCCACCCGGCTTCGAGAGGAGTTATCTTCATTATTTCATCAGCACGTCCATAAAGAGGGGCTGAGCTGTCCAGAATCAGACCTTGCATCATCTGCTGGGATGAACCACAAAGGATCAGATGATATTTTCTGTCCGTTATGCTATCAACCACCTTCTGGATTATACCGGGCAGGCTTGGGGAGCCTTTTACCAGATAAGGCAGTTCATCAATACATAGGGTTAATTGTTCTTTCAGGACATTATTCAGATTTACAAACAGCGATTCCCAATCAGGATAGACAACAGAATCAAACCCAATTATTTTCTCTCCAATAGTTTTTGCCAGATGCATCCGTTGAATTGACTCATCCGCCTGCTGCGCCATATAATAAATATCATATGGTTTTAATGTATTCTTAATAAGGGTCGACTTACCACAACGTCGGCGGCCATAAATAATAATAAGTTTAGCCTTTTTACTACTTATGGCTTTAATTAGTGTCTGTCTCTAAAGTCATGTTTTTTTAAACTTTCACATCGTTTTTTTGGTTGTCCATCATTGATAGTTTGAAAAAGGTTTCAAAAATGCATTTTCATTGCTGTAAGCACGTGACAACCCTGTTAATAACTGCC
>CAIMVD010000247.1 GCA_903844815.1 uncultured Bacteroidota bacterium
TTTAAGATAATTGGATTTTAAACAAAAGGGGAAGACATTTACCTTCTTTGGCATTGTGTTTTTGGCAATTAAGGTTAAACAAAAAATTATTGCTATGAAAAAAGGCGGCGCTCTTCTCACAATCTTTCTGGCTTTGGCTATCGCCATGACTGGCATTAAAGTATCGGCGCAGACAACCTATGTGCCGGACGATTATTTCGAGCAGGCTCTGATAAATCTTGGATATGATACCGGACCCCTCGACAACTATGTTCCGACAGCAAATATTTCCGGCATAACATCACTTGACGTCAGCAACCGGAATATTTCCGATATGACTGGTATAGAAGCATTTGTCGCCCTTATCGATCTTATTTGCAAAAACAATGGCTTTATATCACTCGATATCAGTAAGAATATAGCCTTGAAGAAATTAGATTTAGAAGGGGGCAGAAAGATGACCAACCTGGATGTTAGCAAGAATACGTCACTTGAAGTTCTTAACTGCAATTATCATGGATTATTGAATCTGGATGTAAGCAATAATTTGCTGTTGAAAGAACTCAGTTGCAGCTCGAACCAGCTTACAAGTCTTTTCGTCAACAAAAATACAGCACTTGAAAGCCTTAACTGTTATCAAAATAAATTAACCAGCCTGGATCTGGCAAGCAATCCGGGTCTGAAATCCTTAAACTGCGGATACAACCTTTTGACAAGCCTGGATGTAAGCAACAATTTAATACTAATACAATTGATCTTCAATTTCAATAAGCTTTCCTCAATCGACATCGCTTCAAATACAGTACTGGAATCCTTTAATTGCGGTGGTAATGCGTTGTCCAAAATCGACATAAGTAAAAACCTCGGGCTAAAATCGCTGTCGTGTTATTTCTGTCAGATCGCCAGCCTGGATGTTACCGGGCATATGAATCTTGAAACGCTCGCTTGCGATGGAAATCCTCTGACCGGGCTTGATTTAACGCACAACCTGGCGTTGAAAAATTTAACTTACTCCAATACTAATTTGTCTGCCCTTGACTTAAGATTTAATTCTGCCCTGGAAAACATATCCTGCGGTGGCAATGGCATAACATCCCTGGACTTAACCAATAAACCGGCATTGAAATATTTATACTGTTCTGAAAACGAACTTATAAGTCTTGATCTGACAAGAAATGTCAATTTGGTATTTCTGAATATAGAAAATAACAAGCTAACAAGTATAAATCTAAGCAGAAATACAAATTTACGAGGTCTTTATTGTGGATGGAATCAATTTGCCAGCCTGGATATAGGTAATAGCCTGACATTAAATGAATTAAGATGTGAAGGAAAATCCCTGACAAGCCTTGATTTAAGCAAAAACCTGTCATTAGAATACCTGTACTGTGATAGCAGCCAATTCACGCATCTGGATCTGAGTAAAAATATTGCTTTACGCGTGCTGACCTGTAAAGGTGCTAAGCTGCAAAGCCTCAATATTAAAAATGGCAACAACAAAAGCACCTTGGTAATTGAAGTAACCGGCGACCCTGACCTTACATGCATTCAGGTGGATGATCCGACAGATTTCAATACCATAATAAGATGGAGAAAGGATATAACTGCACGATATTCTTCTGATTGCGGTGTTCCTGTGGTTCCCATCGTTACAACCAATAATCTTTCGTCCCTGACGCTTACTTCGGCATTCACCGGAGGGAATGTTCTGAATGAAGGGGGGACCCCTGTTACCTCACGGGGAATTTGCTGGTCGACAACCTGGAGTCCCGTGCCGGGAGAGAACAACAGCACGACAGAAGGGACTGGAAGAGGAGTGTTTACAAGTGAAATGAAAAGCCTATCCCCAGGCACTCTCTATCATGCAAGGGCTTATGCCACGAACAGCGTGGGAACCGGATTCGGTTCCGGGATAATCTTTTCCACCGATCTGCATTTTATTCCCGTTTGGTGGCCGGGCAACGGTATGGAACATATGAACCTCTATGCACTCACTGCGGTTCTTGATGGAACAGATCTTCAACCTACAGATGAGATTGGGGTCTTTGATGGTGACCTTTGCATAGGTATGGGAGTTTTGTCTTCGATCCTTAGCGGCTCAAACTTCCTTGCCATCGCGGTATCCCTGGATGATCCTGACACTCCCGAAATAGATGGTTATGTTGTTGGCAATACAATAAGCTTCAAGGTATGGGATAAGAGCGCCGGAACTGAAGTCACATATTGTCCTGCAACCTATATTTCAGGAGAGGGGAAATTTTCGCCTGGCACAACTGCTTCGTTCAATCTTTCTGCAACATCGCAAAAGACCCAGACTATCAGCCTGTCAGCAGGATGGAACATCCTGTCTTTTGCTGTTGAACCATCGGAAATGTCTCTTAAGACCATCCTGAATCCGGTTTTAGCTGTAGGTGACTTAATAAAAGTGCAGGATGAGAAAGGCAATGCCATAGAAAAGCTTCCTGATCCGATCGGCTGGGTCAATAACATTGGCCAGATGATAGTATCGGAGGGGTATAAAATAAAGGTTAAGGCTGATGTAACACAAAGCTATACAGGGCTTCCGGCAAAATTGCCTTATACGGTGACACTTGATGCAGGATGGAATATAATCGGTTTCCCGCTCATTGGCTATCAGGCAGCAATGACAACTTTCGGTCCGTTGATGACCGAAGGCAGCCTTGTCAAAGTGCAGGACGAGAGGGGCAATGCTATTGAGAAGCTTCCTGACCCGATCGGCTGGATTGATAATATTGTCAGCCTTTCCTCAGGCAACGGGTACAAGGTTAAAACATCAGTAAACACATCCCTGGTTATCAGCGCTGCAGGAAAGGGTGAACTGGTGACTGCAGAACAGGCCTCAATTCAACAGGGCCACTTCAGGAAGTCCTTTACTGGAAACGGTCTCGACCACATGAATATTTACATTACCAATCCCACTCTTGAAGGAAAAAGAATCGAAGCAGGCGATGAGATAGGAGTCTTTGACGGTGACTTCTGCGTCGGGGCGATGGCAATAGACGATCCGCAGAGAGAGTACTTCATGATTACGGCTTCGCTCGACGATCCTGTTACAAACGAGAGAGACGGATTTATTCCCGGCAATAAGCTGGAATTAAGGCTTTGGGACGGCAAATCGGGAGAAGAGAAGGTCGCCGGACAAACTGAGTTCAGCAAA
>CAIMVD010000248.1 GCA_903844815.1 uncultured Bacteroidota bacterium
AACAGCTACCCGCAATTAGGGGTTTGTTGTTCGTAAGACAAAATAACGATGAGAAAAAATATAACGTTTCGCAGAAGTCTTACTCACTCCCGCCCTAACTGCGGGTAGCTGCAACCGTTATAAGCCATTTTAAGAGACTATCTTGAATGAATCAATAGATTTCTGACTTCACATAAAATTTTGAACAATGAGTATTTTTGGACTTAAGACTAAAGAACAAAAGTTTTGGGATTGGTTTTCTAAAAGATCAGAGCGATATTTCGAATTTGAAAAGGAACAAGAAAATCTTTTCGATGAATTAAAATTGAGGCTTAATAGAATAAATAGCGACCTGACATTTGAATTTGGACCTACGTCACAAAACAGACAAAGGGAATTTATAATTTCAGCTGATGGGATTAAAAAATCCTTTCCAGATGTGATTAAGCTAGTAAAAGCTGCACCTGAATATTCAAATTTTAAGATTATTGCTTTCAGACAACCACATATGGATTTTACACAAATTATTTTCAAAGACATTCAGATAGATTTTCGAGATGTTTTTTTTCGTTATGGAAAGGATAATGGGAAGATTGGAATTGAACTAAACATAAGAGGATATCAAAATAATAATGATTGGGGAAGTGCTAGTTTTATTCTTCTTGACACGATAATTGGCGAATATGATACCGAAATGAATCTTAGTTGGATAGAACGTAAAGAATTGAATGAAAAAGAGTTAACAAAACTTTTACCAATTACTGATTTGCCCAAAATAATGGCTGACTATAAAAAGGAGATCCAAAACTAAAACGGCTTATAACAAAGGCTAAATATAATGCGGGGTTCAGAGCGGTTCGGAAATTTGTGCATCGCATCGAATTTTTCGGTATCCCGACTGTTAAATCTTACGCAACCCCGCACTATACTTAGCCTCAACCGTTGGAGGCAATTGATAGAGACTTTTAAAATGCAATATAATTTATTAAAACCATGAAACGGATTATTTATCACTTGGCAATAGTAATGTTCTTTTTAACTTCCTGCAACAAAGCTGAGTTAGTTAATCGACCTCCAACAGAACTTATCGGGAGTTGGGAATGGATAATCACTTATAGAGGATACGCTCCTGGACCAATGAATCCTTTAACACCACAAAAGGCAGGTAACACAGAACAAATTGTTTTTGCGGAAGATTTTACCTGGGCAAGCTTTGTAAACAACATTCCTCAAGATTCAGGTACATATGGAACTGGTCATGGCACCTATTCCCCATCACAATACACTATATATAATTACGATAGTATTCGGTATTATAGAAATGGGGAGGTTATAAAAGGAATGGTAAATTACTATAAGGTTCAACATGATACATTAATATTCGCTGGAATCTTTAGAGGGCTATATGGATCAGATTCAAAGTTATACGTAAATAATAAGGATGGAAACTAACAACTCAACTGCCTCCAACAAGACGGTATATGTTATTGCCGCCGGCCATAGACAAATTGCAGCAAGGAAGGCAGATTCAGGTTGGCCGTTTTCCCGCCCAGGTGGTGGCATGTTTTTTGCCTTCGAGATAATGACTCTTAAT
>CAIMVD010000249.1 GCA_903844815.1 uncultured Bacteroidota bacterium
AACTTTATTCACTTTTAACTTTAGCTCAATTTAAGTACTGATTAGTTACGATTATTTAAATGTTCTTTAATTCTATCATTAAATTGCAAGTATGGACTGATTAAAATTAATCTATCTTTTGTTCCTTTTATTAATATTTCTAAAAGGTAAGAAACTCCTGTTGTGTTTAAAAATTTTGCCATATCAGTTTAGTTTATTGTTTCAAATGCTGTTTTTTAAGGTACTACGAACCTCTGTGTATATATTGCTGTTATTTCCGGTATATCTCCAATTTCTTAGTTAACAATAATACCTGTCATCATAAGATTAAACATCAGCTCTGCTTAACTTGTCGCTACCAGCTTCTGCAAGCCTTACCTTACCTTCATTTTTCTTCTGTCTTCCGGTCATTTTTAGTATGCTGCATTCTTATAAGCCTTTTATTTACACTCAAACCTATCCCCCAGGATTTGCTCTTTAATCCCGTTCAGAAATAATGCAAGCACTGCAAATAATCAAAACACTTATAACTTTCTGATATCCCTTTTCCCCCGTGAAACTGAATTAACGTTTAAATATAATAATCAATAAGGTAAGTCCTATCATTTTATTTCGGAAATACAAATTAAGTACAAGAATAGAGTTTACAGGGATAAACGCAGGCATTGGGTGGCTTAACGCTGCTTATTTCAGGATTACCGTTTTTGCGCTGAAGGGTTGTCAGATAAAAAAATATTAATTTTTGCGTGCGGAAACGTCATTTCTCATAGTTTAAGGCCCTGCCCGTTATCCGCTTTTCGGTCATCCTGTATAGCGGGGGGGTCTTCAGTCTTTATTCATCTGTAGACCTGGCCTTTGCCCTGGAAGATCTTTTTCCTTTCTGTCATTACCGGCAGAACAAGTATCACAACATCCCACTCCAGTCCCTTTGACTTAAGCATTGTCGTGTACCTTATGTTTACTGACGGAGAAGAATAATTTTTCAGGTTCATCAGCTCATACCCTCCGATCTTTTCAAGCAGCGGGGGAAAAGGACTTCCCTACTTCAGGAGGTCAGAAGTAAGAATTCGGCCAACTACATATTGCCGATTCTGATAGCTCAGGCTATCTTTCCGGTTTCATAAAATTATGTTTATAATTTCCAGGTTCTTTGAAATATTTTTGAAAAAACTATAATCGGTTGGATTATTTCAAAATTTCTAAGCTGGTACACCTCCTGATGGAAATACCCGGACTTTTCTGGAGCTTTTCCAGTTATAAACCAGATGGTACCGGTTTTTACCGGCGGGTGGTATCAGAATTGACCGACGTTAAAACTGACACCCTTACGTCTAAAAACTTATAATCTAAAGATAGAATTCAGGAATAAAAAGGCAAATATTAACGGACTTCAACTTTCTGATCTGGTGGCATATCCTATTGCCAGATATGCAATGGATAAAGAAAGAGCTAATCCTGCGTTTGATATAATAAAACCGAAGATTTATTCAAAAGGAACAAAATTATATGGTTTAAAGTATTTCCCATAAAAAACAAGAGCTCATTTCTGAGCTCTTGCCGACCGGGGACACCCCAATCCAAATATTCTGTGAAGTATTATTTCTGGTACAAATGTATTCAATTTAACATAATTAAACAAATATTCTATACAAACTCGCTAAATTTCACAGAGTGAGAATCCGGTTCAAAGCTAAGGTTAAGACAAAAGACAAAAGATAAAAGTACAAAGATAAAAGTGAAGAAGAAGAAAGAAGGTTGAGGTTGAGGTTGAGATTTAGCGAGAAGACAAAAGACAAAAGAAGCGTAGAGCGGAGATCGCAAAGCCTCGGACCGATGTAGTAAAAACTACTGGAGAACATACCTGGTGTAATAAGGTTTTCCATCTCTGGCACCAATTTGCCACTATGCTGGCAGGTTAAGGTTGTGATCATGACAGCAAACTTTCGAGAAACGAAAGATTGCCGTTTTTATTAGGTAACGAGGAAGTGGTACCGTTTTTTACCGGTGGGTGGTATCAGTGTTGACCGACGTTAAAACCTATTTCTCAAACTTCAGATACAACAGCAGGACTGACGATATTGAATGGACAAATGATATTCAAATAAACACCGACCAATTCCCGCTCGAGGGTATGGTAACCAGGTATCTACACAAGGCAAACAGGATCTACGGAATGGAGTTAAGCACACCCTCACTGAAAGGGCACAGTGGAGGTCCTGTTTTCAATTCCAGGGGACTTGTCTGCGGTATGTCATTCGGCACTGCACTTCTGAAATACGAATATAATTTCAAGGAGAGTGAATATGATTTCAGTACCGGTGATACCGTAAATAATCATCCGGCATTCATGTATTCAGGGTATTGTATTCATGCTGACGTCATAAAGGAGTTCCTGCTAAGGGCACGGGGGCTTGAGGGGGAGAAGAGGGGAATGGGAGAATGGGAGAATGTGTGACTCAGAGACTTAGGGACTAAGAGACTAAGAGACTGGTTAGTTTTTGAATCCAATACGTTTTCTGTTTTTGAAACCGGTCTCCTCCTGTTTTGATTGTTCGAGTTGTTTCAAAAAAAGAAACGCTCCTTGCGGAGCGTCAGACCAAAGATGCTATCTTTGGTGATGTTTTAGTGCTACAAAGTAAAAAAATAAATATGTCAGAAGCAAATATTAAACCAAAAAAAGAAAGGGTTGTGGTTTATATCGATGGATTTAACCTGTATTTTGGATTAAAAGATGCCGGATTTGAAAACTACAAATGGCTAAATCTGAAATTATTATCAGACAACCTTTTAAAACCAAATCAGGAATTGGCTGCAGTAAAATATTTTACAAGCCGGGTAAGCAATAACCCCGATAAACAAAAAAGACAATCCACTTATCTTGAAGCTCTGAATTCAGTTGGGTTAAAAATCTATTATGGACACTATCAGAGTGATAAGGTTGAATGCAGACAGTGCGGAAAAATATGGCCGGTATATAATGAAAAAATGACAGACGTCAACATAGCCACTCAAATCTTAATAGATGCATTTCAGGATAAGTTTGAAATGGCGATGTTAATTTCTGGTGACAGCGATCTTGTTCCTCCAATCAAAGCAGTTCACGAATACTTCCCAAAAAAGAGAGTTCTTGTAGCATTCCCTCCAAAAAGACATAATTCCTCTATTTCATTAGTAGCTAAAGGATCTATGACAATTGGAAGAAAGAAACTTGCAGACAGCCAATTTGACCCTGAGATAAAAAAGAGGGATGGATTTGTCCTTAAAAAACCTAAAGAATGGGATTAGATAATCCTGACATTATTTGGCCTTACCCGAAAGTCCTTCAAATTTTGCTTTCATTGTAGGATTACCCTGTGTCAGCTTTTTAATAGTTATATCTTCAGCTTTATCATTGGCGAGTTCAGCCTTATATTTCATTGAATTCATCGCCGCATTCCTTAGAAGGGTTATGATGGGGATGAAGAACTGCGGGCGAACCACATACATCCTGGGATATTTGTGAGAGACATCAACAATTCCGGAATTGTAGAGTTCGTTTTCCGCTTCGGGAAGTGAAACGAGAACAGCATATTCACATTTCTTCTCTGCACGGTCTTTGTCCAGTTCCCTGAGAAAATCCTCTTTTTTCTTTTTAATAGTATGCCAAATAGGGTCAGAAAACACCTTCAGCATATTTATCCGAAACTGAGGATTCAGAACAGAACGGAGGCGTCATAAAATTTATGGAAATGACAGGCAAAACAGGGTCAGGTCCGGGCCGGAACAAAACATCGCCAAATCTACACAGATCTGAATATGACATATTTTATTATCCAGTTTGGAATAAGGGGTCGGGGAACAAGAATATACATTTTTCTATCTCTGTCAATCCTTGCTATTTCAATTGTCTTATCGGAATTGTCAAATAAATACGACTTGTAGCAAATTTTTAATGCGTCATAAAGCAGATCCAGGGAACGTAAATACCTTTCTTTAATCTTGTTTTCCGGTACCTGATGACCACCATTTCTGACACGCGTCTTAACCCTTTCAACATTTACTCTTACATCATCAGTAGAGATGTAATAAAGATAAACATGATACCCATTTGAATTGGCCCTTCTGATAAAATCAATTTTCTTGGAGTGACTCATCTCTGCCTCAAACGAGAAGTCATTTCCCTTGTTCAGATTTTCTTCGCGAATAAAATCAGAAATAATAGCAGCAGAATATTTGGGAGGCAAATTACTGGTTTTCGTTTTAATTACGTTGTTTCTTATTGTGAACATATTAGACAAACTCTCCATATCTGATTTTATTTTTACAAAATCAGAATTTTCAAGAAAACTGTAAAACACATCACTATTGGAGGATATTCCATATGTGGAAAGCGGAATGTCTAGTCCGGAAGCAATCTGCTTCTCAATTTCATCAGCATTAATGTAATATCCAAGAGGAACGGAACCGGGAATTATCTCAAGCAATGAAGACTTTCCCGATCCATTAGGTCCGGCAAATATCCTTAACCTTTTTTGTGGCACTACTTTATAATGATAGGCTTATTGATATCGAGTGCAAACGTAATTTTTTTAACAACGCCGATCCGTCTTGAAATACGGTTAGATCGGACTTTAAGAATCCGGCCATTCCTTATTATTGTAACAGCAGAGTTCTTACTGAAGGCCTTTCGTCTGGCATTTACTGATATCCGGCGCAGGCTTCTGCTTATCGCTAATTCAGCTTCATCACTATTGGCCGACAGATTAAATTGAATAAAGGGTTCTTCAACTGAATCAATTTCAATTTTCTTCTGCTTCCTGTTTTTCAATGTCTCTTTTTTAATCATATTCATAAACTACTATTTATGAAAGGTATTAACATAATATAAATTCCGCCCGGAAAACAATAAAGAAATTGCGCTTATAAAGTTACAAAAAATATTCCATGACTATTTCGATTACATTTTAATTAAACATACCATTGCCATCACGACTCATTCTGCGAATAAAGGCAGGTAACACATTTTCAGCCATGGTGAGGTCGCACAAAAATCCGGCAAATACTGATTTATTTTGGAACACCTTCGGCGTTCAGGTTAATACTTCCCGCTTTAGCTATTATTTATGAAAAGCCTCAGGCGTAAAGAATGCATAATCATTTTTTCACCACGGGGTTACACGGAGTTGCACTGTTGGAAACGGAGTTGAATTTATCGCTGGCACGGATCTGTGATACGTGGCAAAACTCTATCCTGTATTGCCGCGCTCGGATTGCAAATCCGAGCGAGCAGAGCACAAAAATGTATATATCGCCCCTTCAGGGCTCAAAATGCAGGGGAGATGTCAGACCCCCGGCTGGCGCCGGGGGTTATTCACCTTGAGCTGCTTCGCAGCTCCTGACTGAATAAAATACCTGCAACTTTTGCCAGGTTTGTTGATTCTTTTTACACTTTCAATCCTCCGGATTATGTCAACCTTTATAATCCTGTCAAACTTCCGGATTCTGTCACCCTTTAATTATATCAAACTTCCGGATTCCGTCACCCTATAATTCTTTCAAACCTCCGGATTATGTCAACCTTTATAATCCTGTCAAACTTCCGGATTCTGTCACCCTTTAATTATATCAAACTTCCGGATTCCGTCACCCTATAATTATATCAAACCTCCGGATTCCGTCACCCTATAATTCTTTCAAACCTCCGGATTCCGTCACCCTATAATTATATCAAACCTCCGGATTCCGTCACCCTATAATTCTTTCAAACTTCCGGATTCTGTTGACTCTTATGATTCAGGTAATTCCACAAGTTGGATAGTGACATTCTGTGCAGAACTCCGAAGGAGTTTAATGTGAATAACCCCCGGCGCCAGCCGGGGGTGAGGCCACTCTATGATCCTTAAACCCCGAAGGGGTGTCAGACTTTACCTAAGCTTTATTCATTATCGGTGCCATCAACCGCTGACGATTGTGAGTATATAAGCATGGAGGAATTATCCGGGCAACAATTGAAACAGAACCTGAGCCGTTACAAGCCAGGCTCCGGACATTAAGTAACGAAACGCCTCCGAGGTAAAATATATATGCAAAGAGAGTTTTTTTCACCACTTAAAAGCTGCGCACGGATTGCAAATCCGCGCGATCGGATCTCTGCTTTACTACGCACGGATTGCAAATGCAACGAAGCCATCACCTATGTTGTTGTTGGATCATTATATAAATAATCCTGCACGTTGCGTTATCAATTCTTTGTAAAGCATCTTGTTCTTATCATCTAAAAACGAGATTTCAATGAGCTCTGTTGCCTGTGGTAACCACGACACCAATTTCCTGTAAACAGAAGTGATTTGCTTATCATTTAATTTTAAAACATTTCCAAACCGGTCAAAATACCCTTTATTGAAGTTTTTCTTCCTGCCTCCCAATAACAAAGCGGTATCATCTGCATCCTCTGGCAGGATGATCTTAACATTCAACAAATCGTACGCCGGCGACAACACCCATCCATAATCAGAGAGCCACATGGAGAAGTTTTTTAAATGCATGTCGTTATTGCCAGTCAGAAAATTGAAAAGGGAGAGTTCGAAAAAGTGGAGTTTATCCATTAATGTATTCACCGAAAGTTCTCCTATGGTTTTTCCAACAATCTCCATTGTTCCCAAATACTTGTCTTCCAATTCCAGAATTTGGAGAAAATCAATCATGTGTATTTTTGAGTTCTTTTTTTTACGATCGATACGCCTGGTGATGTAACACAATTCACCCGAGGCTAAACGGATCAGATTTGACGGTACTGTATTGATTTTAAAAAGTTCTGCCAGTTTCATAGACAGATGCTCATTCTCCGGCATCTGGTTATAATTTGAATTCTGAGGTTTCAGGATATACTTACCTTCGAGAGCGTTCATTATTGTTAAACGCCCAAAATGCCCATCATTCATAACTGTTTTTATCCAGCCAAGAGACAATTTAGGCTGTACACCAGGAACAGTTACTGACAATTGAACTGCTTCCCTTGCCAGTTTCTCCATTTCATCCAGTCTATAAGGCAAGGCAGGAGCATACTTAGTTCCATAGAAAGTCTTAATACATCCGGGATGGTAATCACCATTGACCGCTGCATCCATTTCCTTATAACAATACAGACATTTAGACATCATCATTCCCGTTTACAGGGTGAACACTTACAGCCCCGATTGCATTCTGGCAGCAGGCTAAAAGCAGCCCCATCCGATCGTTCATATTGATCTTCCAGGTTTCAGAAGCTATTTTCAGCAGCCAACCTTCGGGAATCAGGCCATCGAAAAAAGGAAAAAGTCTTTTGCTTATGTATGGCAATGATGTTACAGGCATTTTAAATGTAATGAACTGATCGGGATGAGTTTGGATATAGAGTTCGTCATAAACAAACTCATACTCTCCGCTATCCATTTCTCTCAAAACACCAGCCTGAATATTATTGTATTTTATTATTGCCCGTCTCATTTTTCTTTTGCATTTACCGGACCTAAAACCTGACCAAACATTATCAACACCTGATTTACTTTTGATAAACTCAGGTTTTCTTTACCCTGCTCAATTTTTCTTATAACAGTTAATGCCACACCAGCTTTTATAGCAAATTCTTCCTGTGTAAGGCCTGAGAGTTTTCGTCTGTTCTTTACAAATTCTGCTATTAAGTTCATTTTTATATGCTTTTGAATATAAAAATAGTTAAAATATTGCAATTATATGCATTTGAATATAATATTTAATAATAAATGTATTTTATATGCAATTGAATATAGAAACATCCCCTCCGGTGTAAAATACAAGCACAAAGAGCGTTCTTTCACCACGGGGTTACACGTGGCTGAATAGGAGTTTCCCTGATCCCGGTACGATCATGTTTTCTCTGTGCCTTTGCGACTTGGCGAGAAACTTCTTAGAGTTTCACGTTCAGGAAACAGTATGAAACTCTGTTATAAGACTATTCAACCAATACCCTTTTGTTTTTGGGATATTTAACTGAATACCTGATAACAAGATCTTTGAATTCATTCGGCTTCAGATCTGTTTTCCATTCTACTATCCCTTTTTCTTTGTCAATCGTTCCACCTGAAATATCAATCGTCTCTACCTGGATCTCCTTTGTTGTTGAAACCGGAACCTGATCAGTAACCTTTGCAGTAATGGGATAAAGCTTGTTGTTCCTTAGAGTAATTTTGTACGCAACAGTCTCTTTCCTGTTTAACCCGATAAGTTGATTTTCTGAAAAATTTGTAAGTTTCTCCCGCTTAATACTGATATTGTTATCTATACCGAAAGAAATATTCAGGGTATCAGTGAATTGCTGCGTATTTATTAATGACTTTCCTACGTACGAATTCTCGAGATAAATATTCGCTTCCCCATCGAGCAAATCTGTTTTGTACCAATCAGCTATCTTACCGATTAAGTACACATTTTCTGACAGTACCGGAACAGCCTGGTATTCGAATATGGAACTAACCTTTGACTCTCTGAATGTTATAGTATTGGTTTTATTCTTTGAAAGAATTGTCTGAGGTAAGTCAACAATGTATTCATTTGATACCTCTCTTTTCGAAGTAATCGTGAGCGGAATTGGTGATTCTTCCTTATCCTGTTTTGTTGTTACAATTATCACTCCATTTGAGCCTCTTGACCCATAAAGTGAGGTTGCTGACGCATCTTTCAATACCTTTATACTCTCTATCCTGTTAGGATCCATTGATTCAATGTTATCTTTCGGTACCCCATCGACGATATATAAGGGAGTGCCTTCATTTCCAACCGAACTTACACCTCTTATTCTGATCTGACCCGAAGGTCGCATACTGTCTGAAACCTGTACTCCGGCAACCCTGCCCTGCAGAGTTCTGACTATCTCGGGATAATAAAACTGAAGATAGAACGGTGTTATAGCTGGTATTTGGGCTGAAACGTTCGTTTTAGCTGTCGACAGAACCAGGTTGACGTTATTCCAGTCAATTCCGGTATTCTGGATAATATTTGCCTTAAAGGTTATCACGAGAGGCTTATCAACTCCAATAAAATGAATATCATATGATGGATACCAACTTGCATTTTCGACGAGATAGCTGAAGGTGATTTTTGAATTCTTCTGCTGTTTTGAATTAACTGAAACAATTATTGTTCCGGATGGTAAATCGCTTCTGTTGGTTAATGAGTTGAGTTGATTGCTGAGTTTGGCAGTTTCTTTGCCGTAAGCGTTTAAAAGCCGCTGCCTCTAAAGTATTTCGAGTGTCAGTGTCTCCAGATTAGTGCCATAGATTGAATTTAAAGAATTAAACACCTCCGGATTGATGGCCTGGTCTTTACCTGTAACATTCTTGTTGGTCTTAAGAAAATCCAGTTTATCATTCAAAATCTTTATCCAGGTTTGCTCATATTCAGTTTTTGTCTGGATTTCTTCAATTTGTGATTTAATTGATGTAATCACTGTATTCTTTTCAAGTTCATTTAAATAATCATTTTGATGCTGAACATTTTGAATTGTAAACGATCCGTCGCCTTCAACCCTTATGCTCTCTTTTTTTATATAGGGTGAGAGGTTTGTAAATTTCAGAATCATTGGTCCCTGTTGCAGTGAAATATTGGCTTCGCTTTCAACCTGTGCTCCCTGCATATAGACCGTAACTTTTTTTACAGATGATGCTACCTCTTTTTCATTTTGTCCAAAAATGCTTATTTGGAATAAGATTATTATTCCGAGGGTCAAAATTGATTTTTTCATTGAATAAATATTTAATACAAGTCACAAGGCATACTATTTGCTTAAATCATGCCTGGGAAGAGCTAATTTGGTTATAAAGATAATAAATAACTTACTTGCATTGCCTTTCTTGTTTTGCAGGTTTCAGGAGAAAATACAGCATTTTTTCAACCACTGAGTTTCACAGAGTTACACGGGGTTGAATAGGAGTTTCCCTAATCCCGGTACCATCCTGTTTTCTTTGCGCGCTGCGTAGGAGGGTAAAAGGGAGTTGTCGCCTGTAAGTTTTGCCAGTTCCGCAGCATGATTAAAATAGAGGGCCACCCCTATTTTATCCTTATGAATCTCCACCGCAGGATCTCTGGTCCCTGACAGCACCGTCATTACCGTCGACCTGCAGGTAAGGGTTGTCAATCGCCTCTTTTGTCCGTTCCTTTACCAGACGGTAAAAGCCCGTGCCTCCGTCGGGTGGATTACCGTTTTTGCGCTGAAGGGTTGTAAGAATAAAAAGCAGTGCCTTTTGCCGGAGACAATGTCATTTCTCATTGTTTCTGGCCACCGACGTAAAAAGCACATCCTTTGTTTTTTCACCACGGGGTTACACGGAGTTGCACTGTTAAAAACGGAGTAGAATTTATCACTAGCGCGGATCTGTGATCCGTGACCTGTTTCAGACCAACAAGTAGTATAGCCCCATAAAAATGGATAATGCAGATAGGCTGCAATCTGCTTGTGTATTTTTACGCAAAATTTTCCGCTGGAAAGGAAATCAAACCTGCCAATTCTACGGAATTATGCTTTAGTCTTTTAAATAAACTTTTTAATTAATTAAAACTATGAAAACAAGATTCTTTTCTTTGCTCCTTAGCCTTTCGCTTTTCATTACTGGTTGTTCAACCGAATTTTACCAGTTGTATAAAACCACCTGCAATGACGCACTGACGGAAAAAAACGGAAACCTGGTCTATGAAGATGAAAACTGCAAGGTAAACTATAATTTCTGGGGTGAGAACGGCCTAATGTCCTTCAGGTTTTATAATAAAACAGGCAAGGATATTTACCTTGACCTCGGTAATAGCTTTTTTATTGTTAATGGTACGGCAAACAATTATTTTCAAAACAGGACATTTACCGAGTCAGGAGGGCAAATCTCGTATGTGGTCAATAACTATTTCAACATAGCCGCTTCCGCGTCCAACACCTATTCAGTGGCAAAACAGGAAGACAGAATTGTATGTATCCCATCACTGACCTCTAAGATCATAAATGAGTTTAACATTACTGAAACGGTATACAGGCATTGTGATTTATTGCTATACCCAAAATCTGTTAAGCCTAACACCCTGAAGTTCTCAGGGAAAGATAGTCCATTTGTATTTTCAAACAGATTAACCTATAAAGTTGAGAACAGTGACATTCCTGTTAAAATAAACAACGAGTTCTACGTTTCCGAGATTAGTAATTTTGACGAATCACACTTCCTTACAGAAGGTCTTACCACATTTTGCAATGAAAAAAAGGCAGTATATCCCAAACTGTATAAAGATCCGTCGCCAGAAAAATTTTATATTAAGTATAAACAAACCGATTATGAAAAACACTAACAGAATTATTTACTGGTTGCACTTCATGTATATGCCGGCAGCCTGCTCGTGATGGAACAGAAGGGCAGATCAAGTCTGGCAGGTAGTTTAGCGACAACCTGCCAGACTTAGCCAGACCGCAAGACTGGTAAGACTGGCAAGTCTTTCTTCAACGCTTACCCGGAAATTATGATGAGTGATAAAACTAAACAACCACGGGGGCAGAATGATCAATCGGGCTAAAAAGAAGATTCTTAAGTAGAAGCAAAGTTTCAATTAACCTGGTGCCGATTGAAAATTGCAAGCTGAGCAGCACTGTTAAGTTATATTTTGTTGCCGGCAAATCCTAAAACAAATTCCATCTGTTCAGATGTTTTGAGAAATCAAAGTCTGAATCGTATGCCATACAAAAGGCAGGACCTCCATCAGGGTTAAATCCGCCAAGAAGGTACCATTCTCCTTCGAAACCTATATCGTTTCCAACCATTGGGAATAATCCGGTAATAAACGGAAAAAACCACATCAGAAGTTTATAATATCCTTTTTCATCATGTCTTAGCTTTAATCTCTTTAAATGATTCTCCAGCTCCTGCCTTCTGAATATCATGAAATCATTTCTCTCCGAATCAATGCCCGGTATTAAAATTACAAAATCAACGGGATGATGCAAATCCTCCAGGGAAAATCTGAATAACAGGGTATGGCATGGATGCCGCGTGTTGATTGGCTGTTTGAGGTGAAGCCTTCCTTCAGGATCGATGCCCGGAATTACAGTTCTTAGCAGAAACATATTTGTATCATGCTCATTTATCAGAAAGAAATCATCGGGGTTTTCAGCGGGATATAGCTTCAGCCTATTCTCCTTAAACCTTTTCTTGAATTCAGTACTGAATTGATTTTTAATCATTTTCCTGCTTAATTTAGTATGCCTGATGTTTCTCCTGAACCCTTTTCTATCCTGCAGTGTGGCAAATTCCCTTTCCCGCAAACACTTGTTAATGACCCTGAAACGTATCAGGGCATCCTTGTTTTTTGGCATTTTAAAAATAAAAATAAGAATGTAAATACACTGCATCCTCCACCCCTATATTTGCAGCAAATTGAATATAAATATACAAAGTTAATCCATACTAAAAAAGTGAGTATTTATGAGCACCCCAATGTTCCTCTTCAAAGCTTCTTTCAAAATATCAATTGAAGAAAAATTAAACAACAAAATCAAATCACTTATAAAATCACTTTAACATGAACAGAAATAAAACGTCAGGCATTCTAAAACAGGTAGAAAGGATCTCTTCAGCAGCAGCCAAAAGCGGGTTTGACCTGTCAAAACTTGCTCCGGTTAAACCTGATATCGAAGAAGTAAGTGATTTCCTCGAAATCTCATGTGAGCAGACTATACTGCTTTGCTGCATGATCGAACTGAACCTTCAGAAAACGGTTTCACTTTACCTCCTTGGGAAACATCTTAACTGCAGTTCCCTTACTCTTATAAACAGTTTCAGTGAGATTGAAGCCCTTGAGCAGAAGTCTTATATCGTAAGGTTAAATAAGGCCAGGGGCAGGAAATTCACCTATACCGATTTCGGATATATAGTCCCGTTCAATGTTATGGAATCGCTTAGGACATCAGACAAAACAAAACTTCGTCAGACTCTTCAATTCAATCTGCCTAATTTCATGGGGAAGGTCCACGAGCTTATTAATTCGAGGGAAGAGAGATCAATGGAAACAGCTGTTCTGCTGGATCAAATTGAATTCATGGTATCGAACAACCTTTCGGACCCTTTCGTGGAATTTATAAACAAAAACGTGGAGCTAAGTATCAATAAATGCATCGTCTTTGCCCTTGCATATTACAGGTTCAGACGTGAAACAGACTACAGCATCGGATCCATTGTCCAGATAATTTTCGACGATCTGTCATCCCAGATGGAATATGAACAGCATCTTTTTACCGGGAGGAATGAACTCTTCAGAAAGAGTATTATTATGTTCCAGGAATCTCAGTTCATGAATGAGAAGGATGTCGTTTTAACCTCTAAAACCCTGAAATTACTATATAAGGACTTCCCGGAACTCTATATAAAAAGTGAAACTGAAGACCTCCTTATCAGTGCAAAGACTCTAAAAAAGAAGGAGCTGTATTTTGATGCAAAGCTCAGAAAACAAATCGACAGCATAACCTCCATCCTCATGAATAAAAACTTTTCAGGATATCAGAAGAAACTTGAATCAAGGAATCTTCCAAAAGGAATTACTGCAATATTCCATGGAAAACCGGGCACCGGAAAAACAGAAATGGTTTACCAGATAGCCAGGAAAACAAAACGGGACATTATGATGGTTGATCTGAGCCAGATGAGAAGCAAATGGTTCGGCGAATCGGAAAAGATAGTCAAAAAGTTGTTTGTCGATTACCGGTTGCTGTCGGATGATATGATAGTAAAACCAATCCTTTTCATAAATGAGGCCGATGGTCTTTTTTCAAGGCGGATGGCTTTCAGCAACGATTCTTCAGCGATAACCCAGACTGTCAATCTTATTCAGAACATTATCCTGCAGGAGCTCGAGACTTTCTCAGGAATACTTTTTGCCACTACAAACCTTACGGTCAACCTCGACAGCGCATTTGAAAGGAGGTTTCTATTTAAGGTTGAATTTGGAAGCCCGCTGCCGGAGGCGGGTCAGATGATCTGGCATTCGAGACTTCCGGAACTCAGTGACGGTCAGATTTCGATCCTGGTGTCGAAATATCAGTTAAGCGGTGGAGAAATCGAAAATATTGTTAGAAAATTCATTATCGATAATATCCTTGGCAGTAAATCACTTGATTTTAAAAGACTTGTTGAGTTCTGTGAAACTGAAAAACCATTCGGAAAAAACAACAGGATCGGATTTGCCAATAATTTGTAATAAATCTTAAACAGGCTAGTTTTCTCCATGGGTTTACACGGTGTTGCACTGTGTAAAACGGAGTGGCTTAAATCGCTGGCCCGGATCTGTGATCCATGCCCAAATTTATATTTACATAGCTGTGCACGGATTGCAAATCCGCGCGAGCAGAAAGTCATGCATAGATTGCAAAATCGCGCCAGCCGAAAGTTGACCCTGATTGCAAATCGGCGCGAGCGCTAAAGATTGTGTTTTCTTTGCGCCCTGGCGCCTTTGCGCGAAACAGAACCCGGGAGTTCTGATGATTATTATTTAATATCCTGCTTATCCTTATCGTAAAAGCCTTCAGATGTATCCTTTTGTTCACGGATATTCTGGCTGTACCTGTGCCTGGCTTCCTTCTCCCCGGCAAACATGGTGTTGATCCCGGCATCAGTCTTTCCGAAATTTATCGTGTTTGAGATCGAAATGGATACCGCAAAATCCTCCACATTATGATCAGTGCCGATGTAGGTGAACGTCCATTTCTGCTTCTTCATATCCTCCACAAGGCTCTTAATTGAAGGGGCGCTATACTCTTTCGATGCATTCTCCTCACCATCGGTAAGAATTGTCACCAGGACATTATAATCCTGAATATCCTCCAGCTCGTGTTTCAGCCGGGCAATCGAAAACCCCATGGCATCGAAGAGTGGAGTCATGCTGTCGGGGTTATATTTTGAATTGTCGATTGCCTGAAGGCTGGAGGCTGGCTCCCTGAAATGCACAAGCTTGTTGCCTAGTCCGTTGAAGGTCACAAATGAGATGAAATGCTCCTGCTCCGGATATTCCTTTTCGATTCCCTGGATGGTTTGCACAAGCTCATTGAAACCGCTTATTATCTGTTTTTTGATCGGCTCCATCGATCCGCTTTCATCAAGGATGATTAGATTGTGTACCTGGTGCTTCTTATTCATAATTGTCGTTTTAAGTTGTTAATACTTGATTGTCCTGCAAATAAAACGAATCACATTGCAGCCTATCTGCATTGGAGAAAAGAAATACTGAATTTATTCATTTAAAGCGAAAAGTCAGGCACGGACTGCAAATCATCGCGAGCCCGGTAAGCAGAGGTGGCTTGTTTTCCTGGCAACTATGCGCGAAACACAGGGCGTACCTTCAGGCAGTGCTGAAACTCATCATCAAATAACTACTGTTTGTCAATAAGTCAAAATAATGAACCTGTGTATCCGAATATATGCCTAAATTGGAGCATCTAAATGGGGAAACTTTAGATTTTGATAAAATATACTGGTTTAATTAAGTATTTGCCATTACGGCAAATAGAACAGGATGTCTATGTTTAACAGGGATCAGGTGTTTTGTCAAAGGGTATTTGCAACAGCTAAACAGAATTAATATGTACAAGAATTTAGAAGATTTACTTGATCTTCCTTTCCTTCAGAGCCTGCAGGAAAAACTGAATGCTGTCTATGCTTTTCCATCGGAAATAATAGATAACGACGGAAAGGTCCTGACTGCCGTGGCACGGCAGGATATTTGCAACATCTTCCACAGAAGAAATCCTGAATCAGCAAAGAAATGCCTCAGATACAACAAGGCAGTTTCAGAGAATCAATACGGGAAACAATCTGGCTTCAACTATAAGTGCCCTCTGGGATTAACAGAGATAGTATCTCCTATAATTATTGATGGTCACTGTAAGGGAATCTTTGTCACAGGGCAGTTTTTCACTGAAGAGGCTGACATTGAATTCTTTAAAAACCAGGCAGAAAGATATGGCTTCGATGAGAATGCTTATCTGAAGGCTCTTGAAAAAATCCCGGTATGGTCCGAAGAAAAGTTCGCCCTGAGTAATGAATTAACAAAGGGAGCGCTTGACGTAATAATGAGGCTTGGCATCAAAACATCTTTTGAAATTGATATAAAAAATATCAGAAAAGAGAGTGAAGAAAGGTTGAAATTTTACACTTATAACTCGCCGCTTGCTGTAGTTGAATTTGATTCAGAGTTTACAGTCACGCTTTGGTCAGGCGGCGCAGAAAAAATCTTTGGGTGGAAGTCAGAGGAAGTTACCGGCAGGAAAATTATGGATCTGAATATGATTTATGAGCCTGATATTCCAATTGTTGAGGATACTATGGCCAGGCTGATTGCTGAGAAAGAAAATGTTCTTGTCTCAAAGAACCGTAATTACAGGAAGGACGGGAGTATCATATATTGTGTCTGGTACCATACCATTTTACATGACGGGGCAGGGAAAATGCAATATATCCTGTCACAGGTTGTTGACGTTACGGAGAGTGTTGAATATGATAAAAAACTTCTCCATCTGAATGCCGACAAAGACCGGTTTATATCAATTCTCTCGCACGATTTAAGAAGTCCTCTTGGCGGAGCCGTATCAATATCTTTAATGCTTAAGGAAGAGATCAGGAAAGCAGGGAATGATAAAATGGAAGAAATGGTTTATGTCCTCTGTGACTCAGTAGTTGGAACCCTCGGGTTACTGGAAGAAACATTGGAGTGGGCAAAAGCCCGACAGGGAAGAATTCCTTTTGAACCTAAGACCTTAGGGTTTAAAGATATTTATGAAAATATTATTAAATCGCTCAATGCAACTGCCGCATCTAAAAACATCATAATCAGTTGTTCTGTGCCCAACAGTTTAACTGTTTATGCCGATACCGGAATGATTCAGACAATTATGCGAAATCTCCTCTCAAATGCTATTAAATTCACGGATAAGGGCGGAGGGATATGGATTAACGCTGAAGAATCAGATAACTGTGTGACTATTTCCGTTTCCGATAATGGAATTGGCATAAAACCTGAAAATCTGCCCATGCTTTTTAATAATTCACAAATCTTCACTACAAGGGGCACATCCGACGAAAGCGGAACCGGCCTGGGGTTATTGCTTTGCAAGGAATTTATTGAAAGACATGGTGGAAGGATCTGGGCAGAGAGTAAATACGGCAAAGGCTGCGAATTCAGATTCACATTGCCTGCGAAAACAATTTAAGTCTCCATCAATAGTCCCTTGAAAAATTCTGTAATTACAAGTAGAATGCGGGCAGGAATGTATAAATTGGCAAAATAATAAGGCAATAAAGATTATTATATTTATTGCCTTTTATCTGCAATTCAGTTTGGTTAAAAAAGTGAATTTATGTCTGTAAAAATTATTGCCACCAGCGATCTTCACATCGGCAGGAAGGTCACTGGTATTGAAGGAGGCGGACCGGAACTATCATCCAGGGAAACATGGAAGAAGATAGTCGGGCATGCCATCGGTAATAAAATCGACGTAATTGCCCTGGCTGGCGACATAGTCGATCACAATAACCGCTACTTTGAAGCTGTTGCCCCCCTCCTTTCAGCCTTTTCGCAACTAAAGGATAAAGGCATCCAGGTGTACCTTGTTGCCGGAAACCATGATTTTGACGTCTTACCCCGGATCCTTCAGTCCAATCAATTTGATAACGTCCACATGCTTGGTGCAAACGGAACATGGGAAGTGAAGACATTCGAAAAGGATAATGAAAGGATACAGTTTGCAGGATGGTCGTTCCCTTCACAATACTATTCGAAAGATCCAACCGAAAGTTTAGACGAGCTAAAAACAGAGCCTTCGATACCTGCCATAGGTTTGCTGCATGGTGAGATCGGCATTCAGGGAAGCATCTATGCTCCCGTCAGCCTGAGTGCTTTGCAAAACAGCCGGATTGGCACCTGGATCATCGGCCATATTCACAAGCCGGATGTATGGTGCGAGAATCCCTATATCTTCTATCCGGGATCGCCGCTGGCGCTTAATCCAAAGGAAACCGGTCCTCACAGGCCCTGGCTGATAACTGTTGAAAATGGAATTACGGGCGTCCCCACTCCCCTGTTCAATTCTTCCATCCGTTTTGAAAAACTCGGAATAGATGTTTCTGAAGCAGTCACCGAAGATCTGTTCCGGATGAAAGCGACTGACGCTATATTAAAAATGAATGAGAAACTCCGGCCCCACCTTGGCGACGTCAGCCGCCTTGTCTATGACGTTGAACTCACAGGAAACCATGATGATATAGGACATCTTGAGGCTTGGGCCGGCACCATGGCTGCCGCAACCGATCACGGAATTGCAGGTGAAACCATTGTTTCAGTCAGAAAGGTCGAAACTTCCGTAAAACCGTCAGTCGGGAATCTTGAGGCGCTTGCAGTCCAAAGCTCACCGGCCGGACTCCTGGCACAGATAATACTTGGTATCAATAATAATGAAGATTCACCCCTTGTAAACGATCTGCTTAAAGACTGGAAGATAAAGCAGAATGAAATCAGGCTTTCCGATGCTTACCGCCCATTAAGAAATCAGGATGCGACGGTTGAGGATCCTGACTTTCAGGGAAGGCAGTATTTATTAAAGGAATCAATCCGCCTTCTGGGCACCTTGCTTCAACAAAACAAAAAATAGAACATGGCAAAGCTTGAATTCAACTCTATAAAGATCAGGAAGGCTCCTGGGTTCCCTGATGGCCTCACGGCTCAAGGTTTCGATGCATTATCGCCTGCCATAAATATAATCACCGGCCCGAACGGAGCAGGCAAAAGCACAATAGCCCGGGTGATTCAGAAACTGATATGGCACGAAAAGGCACCTGGACTGAATATCTCAGGAGGATTTAAAATCGATGACAGGTCATGGACTTCAATAGTCGATTCGGATTATCACAAATACCAGCAGGATGGAATCGACGGAAAACCTGAAGGCATTATTGCTGCCGAATCGCAGTATAACTACATGCTGGCTTTGCACGAGCTTATTAATGTCGAGGATAAATCACTCGCAGATAAGATATTGATTGAATCAATGGGCGGTTTTGATCTGGATGCTGCCCAAAGTGAATTAAATTATTCAGATAAGATTACGAGGAAAACCACTGCCGATAATTCGACGAAATTAAACGACAAGTCAGCGAAACTTGAGGAAGCCGAAAGGGTCCAAAGATCTGTAAAAGCGGAAGAGGAGCAGCTCTCAGAACTTAAGCTTAAACTCGAAAAAGCGACAAAGGCAAGAATTCAGGGTGAATTTTATGGCCTGGCAAATTCATTTCTTGAAGCCAGGAACGAATTTGAAGCCAGACAATCAGATCTTGAAAAGTTTCCTTCTTTCCTGAGTACAGCCACCGGCAATGAATTGATAATAATTAATGAACTTAATACTCAGATCACGGCAGAACAGCAGAATATCGCTGACTCAGAAGGGATCATTAATGAAAATAAAGATCTTATAAAGGTACTTTCCCTTCCTGAAGAAGAGATATCGGCAGAAGAGTTCACTGAACTTGGAGAAAGAATAAACGCCCTCTCAAAACTTGAACAGGATATTGCCAATAATGAAATAAGTCTGGCATCGCTCGGATCCGAGGAGAAAATGTCCAGAGGTTCGATTGATAATCTTGGAGAGCCGGAGCTATGGAAAGATTTAGATCTTAATAATGTTATCGATCTTGACAAGTTTTACCAGGACGGGCTAAGGCTTACAAATCAGATTACTTCCATTGAAGATGAGATCATCAAGCTCAGGCAGCTGCTGAAAGAGGTTCATGGCGATCCCGGAAAGCTGCAGTCCGGAATAAGCATCCTTGGCGACTGGCTCAGGGAACAAAACGGAGGAGCAAATTCAAATCGTATGTTTGCGGGAATTGCCTTACTCACAGGACTGGCATCAATTACAGGAACTTTCATTACAGGAAAGCCGCTTATCTGGGCAGCAGGACTCATCGTTGTGCTGACAATTGTCCTGATTATCAGTCAGACAAAAAACCGTCAAAGGCTCACGATGAGACAGAACGATTTTTCCGGAAAGGGATTCATATTTTCAGGCAATTGGGTTTCGGGTGAGGTTGCTGCAAGAGTTACGGAGATGCTCGAAGAATATAACCTGCTTCTGTCAGTCATTTCGCTGAACACCTCCGCAACAATCAGAATAAATGAACTTGAAAACAGGCTTTTGAAACTGAAACCTGAAAAAGAAAAGATCACGGAAACCCTGAACGATTTCCACGAAAGAATTAAGGCCGTTCCGGATTTGCCTGCCGGAAATACGGAGGACTATTCCCTGCTTTACTGGTTTATAATACATGTAATTGACTGGCAAAAGGCTGACCAGGCCCTGAGGTCGCTCCGGTCTGTTCAAAAGGTCCTTATAAGCCAGAGGGAGGAAAACCTGAGGAACTGCAATATAAAGTTCGTGCTGCTTGGAGCTGAAAGAGCGACCGACTGTTCTTCGTGCAGGAGTATTGCCGACAGGCTCCGCAGAGATGAATCGTCAAGACGGGAGGCTAAAGGGATTATCAGAACCAACAGGCAGATCATTGATAATTGCCGTAATAGGATAACCAGCTTTCAAAATCAAAGAATCGCCGTTTACCAAGGCCTGGGTCTTGCCGATGGAGATCTGGAAGGGGTAAGAAGCCTTATAAGCCAGCTGCCCTCATATAATGAAGCAATAACAGCATACAGAAGGGCTGAAACCTTAAACACCGAAAAACGGTTAAACCTTAAAACCCACTCCCTGTATAAGGAACATGAAACGGAAATAGAGAACCTTACAATTGATCAGGCTCTTGAGAAGCAGGAAAAATACAGGGAAATTGCAGCCGGAGAGTTGGAACTGGCAGGCCAGATCAGAGAAACAGAAGTTAAGGTAAGACAGAAGAAAGCAGGAAATGAACTTGAAGAACTGATCGCCGACAGGCAAAATGCACTTAACCAGCTTGCCGGTCTTTATGAGAAAAACCTCTCCTCAGTGACCGGAGATCTGCTTGTAGGGAAGCTCAGGAAAATCGCCGGCGGCGAGAATCAGCAGGAGATCTTTGTCAGGGCAAATAAGATCTTCGGTACAATTACAAAACAAAGGTACAGGGTTAAAATCAGCAACGCTCCGGAACCTTCCTTCATAGCTATTGACAATGTTCTGGGCACAGGTCTCCCTCTGCATGAATTGTCAACAGGAACAAGAGTGCAGCTCCTGCTTTCGGTAAGGCTTGCATTCATCGAGACCCAGGAGGGCGGTACCAGAATACCAATACTTGCCGACGAATTGCTCGCAAACAGCGATGATGAAAGAGCCAATGCGATAATCGAGGCGCTGTATGAAATTGCTCAGGCGGGCAGGCAGGTATTCTATATGACTGCACAGCCTGATGAAGTAGGCAAATGGAAAGAGTTCTTCAGGGAAAAGAATGAGCAGAATTACAGGATAATAAATCTGAACCGGAATCTGGCTGAGAATGAGGTTGAGAATTTTCCCCGTACGGATTTCAACAGGATGGAATTTGTAAGGTCAATCCCCGCTCCTCCCGATCCGGATATGAAAAAATACAGGAAAATCCTGAATATCCCTATTTACGATATCCTGACACATAAGCCAGATAAATTACCTGTGGGGTATCTTTGTGACAATACAAGTCAGTTGCATAATACATTGAAAGCCGGAATTGAATACTGGGGACAGCTTATCGCCTTTAACGAAAGCGGTGGTGCCATTGATGGGTTAAGTGGCCGGGATTTCGAAAAAATGGAAAACAAGGTTAAAATCCTGGAGGAATTTCAGAAGTTATACAGGATAGGACGACCAGGCAAAATAGACTGGAGCGTCATTGAAGATTCTAAATTAATATCAGATGCCTTCAAAACCCAGGTTAAAGAAAAGCTGGAGGAAATTAATGGTGATCCGGTTGCCTTATTATTGCGTCTAAATCTGATTCCAAATTTCAGAGATTCAACAAAAAATAAGCTGCGAACGTATTTCATCGAAGCAAAATATATTGACGAAGAAACAGCTTTAAAACGGGATGAGATAAGATTAAGGCTACAGGCGATAATAAGCTTTCTTAATCTGGATTACGCTGAAATGCAGGACTTTATTAATGGAATTCTTGAAGGTACTGATTAATGACATGAAGTATTCGGCCTGACAAATCATTGAACCGGTAGTATAATCTTTAGGTACAACTATCTCACCATTAATATCAGAGTATATTTTTTCATTAACCTATTGATTATTAATCGCTATTTTTATTCTATGGAGGCCAGTGCCATTACGGGAAACAGAATAGTGTATTATGTTCATTTCCTGATTACGCACTGTTCCTATTCAACATCCATCATCGGCCTGTCCTCCTTTTTCTTCCTGTCGCCAAAGACAAGGTTCAACCCCAGCCTGACATTTACGACATTCCAGTTTGAAGGAATCAAAACAGTTCTTGTTTTATCGATTTTTATCCTGTTCCATGTCAGCGGAATCCTGTCGCTCAGGAAGTATAACTGGAATATTCCCGTCCTGAAGGCCATGCCTAATCCCAGTCCGTTCTGCTGATAACTTGAGAAATTATAACTCACACTCGATGAAAACACATTGCCCAGATTAAGATTGGCGGAAAGAGCTAATGATTCATGTACCTGGTTATTCTGGATTTTATGGTACGACAGCATGCCTAATGAGAGACTTTTCCCGAGGTTGTAACTCACTCCCAGATGAAGGCTGTTTTGTAGCTGGTCTTTATAATGATTGTTCGTCCGGGTAAATTGGAATGCCCTTTTCACAGAATCACCAATGGCAGATCCAAGATCTTCAAAGGTCTCAGTACCGTCAATTACTCCTGAAACATCTAAGCCTCCGAATTCAAAATTGCCTTTAACACCCAGGTTTGCAACATCCTTCTTCCAGTTAATAAACCCAAGATCTGTTACTGAAGCCGAAACACTCAGTTTATCGGAAATATCATAAGTAGCTCCAGCATCAAGTCCAAGCCCCATATTACCCTTACCTGAAAAAAAATCATAGATCCCGCTTAATGACTTAAACCTGTCACTATCGAAATCAATGCTCTGAAGCGTATGATCGGGCAAGAGGCTTATTTTAACTGGAGCGCTCACATTTACGGTAAGGTCGGCGTCGAATTTCATTAGGTAATTGTTGTCAACTGAAATTCCCAGTGACCTGTTATCGATTGAGAAACCTGCAATTCCAAATAACAGTTTCCCCTTAACTCCAAATCTGAGCTTCCTTGTCAGATTCTTTGAAAAGCCAAACCCTACCTCACGGTAATACTTCATATCGCCCCTGAGTGATGACAGATTTATTCTTTTACCCAGAAACTGTTGATTTCCGTTAAACACGAGCTGAAAGAGTTCCGGGGGTAAAATAAGATTCCCATCCATACGTTCGGTTACATCAAAAAAAGCAAAGCCATCGTGGCCGACTCCGAAACCAATAGTAAACAACTGAGTTGCGAAATTCGGTTCAATCAGGACCCTGTCCTTTATTTTGGCAAGAAAATTATTTATATCATAACCCTGATTCAAAATTGAAATAACGGAATCTCCTGTCCTGCTTTTCATTAAGATATCGGAGAGGTCGACAAAATTATTATTTACACTCAGGCTTGTGCCCGATAACACAGGCAGACCTATATACAATGAGTTTGAGGATCTCAGGGCGGGATTAATAAAATGATTCTGGGGAAGAGCCATGTAATGCATTACCTGACTGCTTTGCGCTGAGATACCGGCAATTAATGCTGCCATCAGAAATACAAGTAAAAAAAATCTTTTCCGGATCATGGAGACTGTATGAGATTCATTAGAGACCAATGTCCGGCTTTATGATTACGGCTGCCTTAAAATATATCTGGAAATCGGACTGAAGTGAAACATAATCTTCACCATTATTAGGAGTACTGAAGGTGAATTCAAAAATGATTTTATCCGATTTTGGTATTGAGCTTAAGAATTCCCTAACTAATTTGATCTGGGTATGACTTTCGGTGAATCCTGTTACCATGCCCTTCTTATCAACAGAAGCAGCTTCAAGAATGCCTGAAACATTTACTGTACTAAGTATTTTCTGAGAAACTGAATCTCTGACGCTCATTTTGATTGAAACCTTTAACGGGATTCCGTTTCTTATAAAAAGGTCCAGGTAGATCAGCTCAAAATTCTCAGGTTTAAGCGGATTATCAGCACCTAAATCCTTCATAAGTAAGAAGTTTTCGACGGGTGCCTTTATCCTCAGACTGGATGTACTAACCTCATAGTCAAGATTGAGATCCCTGACCCCAAAATTACCACTAAAGACAGGAAAAGCCATTTCAGGGGAAAGATGGTCATTCTTTGAAAGCCTTTCCAGATCATAGGTCTCTTTTATACATCCCGTGGTCAGTATTACAAATACTAATGAGATAGCTAAAACTGATCGCCTTATCATACTGTTTCTCAATTATGCCTTTATTGAAATATTCAAGTCTTATACAACGAGAACAAAGCGGCTAAAAATTTAGACATAAATATACAATTTTCCTAAATAAAAAAAATATTTGCTGCAGGTAAGTCCTTTCAGAAAATTCTCTTATTACTTACACTGGCGACGATAGCCTTATTTAACTGTGAGAGTCGTGTTGCTTCCTGCTTTGCACTCATGATCCAGGGGGTGATATTCTTCTTGATTTTCCTCAAGCCACTTTCGGAATTCAGACTGATCGGCAAAAAATACAGGCTTAATATCAGATATCATTTACAATCCAGGCTTTAAATACGGAAGCCTTGTTTTTACTTATATAGATCCTTTCAGGAGGCTCGATATCAATAGTGACAAGCAGACGGTTATCGAACCAGATTGTAATATCCTTAACGCTGCTGCGTGCAATTATAAACTGCTTATTGGCACGGATGAAATCGGAAGGATTCAGATTGGTTTCGATCTGTTCGAGAGTTTTTGAATAGGAATAAATCTTTCCGTTTTTAAGATAAATCCGTGTATTCTTATCCGTTGTATAAAAGCACGACACTTCATCCATGTCAACAGGCTGCAATTTGTCCTTTACAGGAATCAGCAGCTTATCCTTATATTTTGGCATCGGGGCAAACTGATTCAGCTGGGTCAGGTATTTCAATATATCTTCCCTTGACCACCTCCTGAATTTTTCAAGGGCACACCTCATCTCCTCAACCTTTATAGGCTTTAGAAGATAATCAATGCTGTTGACTTTGAATGCCTTGATTGCATACTCATCATAAGCCGTTGTGAAAATTATCGGGATTTCAAGTTTAATTGTATCGAAAATTGAAAAGGCAGATCCGTCTGACAAATGAATATCCATCAGAATCAGATCCGGCAGCTGATTGTTTTTCAGCCAGGCGATAGTCTGCATTATACTTTCAGTATTCCCTGCTACCTGGACCGAAGAGTCTATTTCGGAGAGAATATCAACAAGGTTATCAAAAGCAGCAGTTTCATCTTCAACTATCAGTATTCTCATACTTGTCCATTTTCAGGGGAAGGTAAACGGTGAATCTTTTCCCGTCATTTTTAACTCTGATCTTCTTATTCATTAACAACAAAAAACGATTCTCAAGATTCTTAAGTCCTGTACCATTAGTATTGGGAGGCGAGAGCTTCGGGTATAACGGATTTGATACCGACAATTCCAATTCAGGGCTCAGGCATATCTGGACATCCATTTTATGTTCGCTGTCGATAGTGTTATGCACAACCACATTATCGATCAGCGGGAGCAATGAAAGAACCGGTAATTTCAGATCTTTATTCTCCTCTGCAATCTGGAAATTGAAAACAAGCTTATTGGCAAACCGGATCTCCATCATATAAAAGAAAGCCCTGACAAACTGCATTTCTTCGCCCAGGGTTACAAGGCCTTTCTTGTCGCTCTGAAGGATATACCGGAAAACATCCGACATTTTATTTACATATTCAAGAGCGTTTTCTTCATTTTTCTTGCGGATGAGAGAGGTAAGCCCGTTAAGTGAATTAAAGAAAAAGTGCGGATTTATCTGATTCGTCAGGGCATCGCAACGGCTCTGCAGATTCTCTATTTTCAATTGTTCAATTTCCTTCTCTTTACTCCGTTGTTGGGTTATAAGAAAGGTAGCATAACCAAGGAAGGTACAGATAATACATGCTACAAAAAATTGAAAAAGAAGGAGTCCGGTGAAACAATCTGCCCTGCTGCTTGAGAGATATGAAATACAAACATAAATCAGATAGGCTATTCCTGTATAAAGTATAGTCCTGAAAAGCCTTTTCGCAAATACAGGAGTATCTATCTTCTGAAGGTTGTACCTGGTTAAAAGCAGAATTAATAATGTAAAGTAAACAAGCCTGAAAATAAAGAAGGAAATATAGGCTGTATGTTCCGACTGGTCCAGATGTTTCAGGTCCCAGGAGAAACAGGCAATGTTGAGATAGGTGACGAAAAGGGCAATGACCAGACTGATCAGCAGGAGTTTGTAAGGATTTGTATTTTTTTCCAGAAAATATATATTATTCCTGCTCATTGAAGGCTGATTGGTTTTATGAGGAGGTCCCTTTATTCCTAAAATTGATTCTCATTATTATGCAAAGATGCAGAAAATCATTAAAAATTGTTAAATAACAGCATTAAAAGGAAAAAACGGGGAACTAACACGAACAAAAAAGGGACTGCCGAAAACCTGATCCGTTTTGTTCCTTCCTTTGTGACCTTCGTGTCAACCTTGGTGCCCTTTGTGGTTAAAAAAGTTTTTGTTTTACCACGAAGGGCGCAAAGGGTTTCACAAAGGGCACTAAGGTGAAGAAGGATTTTTCGACAGCCCCTAAAAAAGTCTTCTATTTGGCTACTCTAATGCACAATAACCTGCCCTGATCGCGGATCAGCAACAAACCGTTTGAAAGTGCAAGCGGAGCCCAGTTCTGGGTTGGCCCTCCCGATCTTGATGCCATTGGATCTTTTCCTGCGGCCCCTTCCTTAAGCATATCAGCTGATGCAACCGGCTTAAAAGCTGAGGGATCAGGTTCAATGAGATACAACTTATCCAATCCGTCAGTGGCAAGTATCAGACCATCGGCGACTATCATACCGCCTTTATCAAATAATGGCGCCCTGCTTGTTTTCCATTTAACCTGTCCGTCCATTCCCATACATACCAGGCCATCCTTGCGTTCGTTGGTTGAATACTGCCCGTAAAAATAACCATTGACAAGAAGGGGAGGCTGAGTGTGAGCACCGAAGTCAGGATTCTTAAACAGTTCGGTAACAGCGTAGGTTCCATCGGCATTCTTTACTGCCTTAATAAAGGCACATCCTGCCTGATATCCGCCGGTTATAAGCATTCTTCCTTCACCTGCATCGATAGCACAGGGCGCAGGAATTGAACACTGCCAGTTTCCGTATTCCCAAAGGATTTTACCAGTCATGGGTTCAATGCCGACTACTTTTCCACCGCTGGCGCTGGCACCACGGCCTGCACTTGCAGTGATCATTACAATATGGTCTTCGGTGCCAACTTTTACAATTGTCGGGCTTACATATCCAACCGGGCCGAGTGATGGTGTTGTCCATTTAACCTTACCGGTAAGTTTATCATAGGCAACAACACCAGCCTCCGGGGCCTGTGAAGCCAGTATGAGTAAATCGCCGTATACAACAGGACACTGGGTTATGGCCCATTTCGGTATTTCTCCGCCGCCGAAACCCGACCAGACATTTGTATTCCACACCGGCTTGTGTGTGTTAAGGTCGATGCAGTACAGATTCCCATAAGGACCAACCGTATAAATAAAATTGCCATCAATTGTAGGGATACTTCTCGAACCAGGGAACATTACAGATCCGGGAGCTTCATATCCAAAATTCCAGAGTTCTTTTCCCGTAGAAAGGTCAAAACATCTCAGTTTATCGCCAACCTTATCATCCCTGTCGAGTAAATATGCTTTACCGTCTTTTATTACAGGACCTCCGAAACCTATGCCAATTTCGGCAGTCCAGAGAACTTCCGGTCCCTGCTGAGGCCAGGTACGTAAAATACCTTTCTGGGACGAAACTCCATTTCTGCCGGGACCAAGATACTGGGGCCAGTCCTGAGCATAGATATTTGAGATCAAAGCTAATAAGACAAGTGCAGAAATAAACATCTTCCTTTGTTTCATTGATTTTCTCCTTTCATTTTTGTTTAGTTAATATGAATTCAAAGATTCGAAATTATAATTAAAAATACAACTTATGAGGATGACTATACATAATTAGCATAATTCCGTTCTCCAAAAAGAAAAATCATGGAACAATCACGAAAAAACATGCAATGATATTTCATCTATCTACCGATATGCCATCCCTACGGGATTCATGAATTGTTGATTAAACCATTATAATCCAATGGCGTTTAGTTAAGGAATATTATTACCAAACATGAAAAGAATATTTTACCACAGGGACCACTCTACTATTCTTGTGTTTTTACCCCCCAACCCCC
>CAIMVD010000250.1 GCA_903844815.1 uncultured Bacteroidota bacterium
AACTTTATTCACTTTTAACTTTAGCTCAATTTAAGTACTGATTAGTTACAAATATTGTACTACTCTAATGAAATGGATATAGAGATTATCAGTTTAAACGGGAAAAAGGTTGCCCTGTTAAAATCAAATCAGGTTCTGATCAGGGAAACACAGGATACCTTGGATATACTGGCAGATACGGCTTTCTACGATTGCCGGAAAATTATAATAAGCATGAACACCTTATTGCCGGGTTTTTTGATCTTCGAACAGGAATAACAGGGAAAATCCTGCAGAAATTCTCAACCTATAATGTTCAGCTTTCAATTATCGGTGATTATTCAAAATACAAGAGTAAAAACTTTCAGGATTTTATCTTTGAGAGCAATAAATACGGAAGAATTAATTTTGTAAGCACTCTTGAAGAAGCCCTTGAAAAGTTAACCAGGTAACAGAGTATCTTACTTCCGCCGGTACTGATAATTATATGATTAATGCACATCAGACTGGGATTTGACGTTTAAGATTACTGTCGTTTTCTTCAGTACCAATTATATCTCTGTGATCCCTATTATATTTGCCTGTACTAATGTTTAAGTTCCTTCCCCTGTTTCCTTTTTTCTGATTTTATCATTCAATTTATCGGTAAAAGTGACTGAAATATACCCATCTTGCACTTCAAGTGTTATATTACCTGAATCTGTTCTGTATCTGGAAAAATCTCCTGTACTTATGTGCCTTTTGCGTTTGGGTTCATTAAACAGAAACCTTTCGGAATTTTGATATTGCTTGTATCTGTTTGTCCCCTTTCCATACTTTATTGTAAACTGCTTTTGCATTTTCTCAAAAGTATTTTCAAGTGAATCATGAACTTCTACCGGCTGGTTGACTCTGACTTTATATGCTGTCTGACTCTTCTTTGTGCCATAAACATAAATCTCACACTCCTTTTCAAGGAACACTCCTCTAAGCTTAATCTGATTTTCTTCGGTTCCCTCCTGATCAGTAAATCCCAGCTTAATCAGCTCATTTGCAAAATTATCAAGATTGCCATTTACAGGAACATTGTTAAATTCAATATGTTCGTCTGCGAAACAGCTGTTTAATAATAAGATTGATAGGAAAAGAAAAATATTTTGTGGCTTCATTATATCAGATCTATAAGTAATAATGCAGTAATTGTAAGCATCTTGCTGAAAATTATTAAAGTAAAAGGGACCCGTAAAACACAATGACTGGAAAAACAGGAGAGAATGACCCTCTCTTCATAAAATACCAAAACTGAGCCCCCTCCGAAAAAGACAATAAATACAATTGCCACAAAGGCACGAAGACGCTAAGGCTCACAAAAAGCTTATTATTAATCAATTACCTTGGATCAACTTCGTGCCTTTGCGCCTTCGTGGCAAAAAAAGACTTTTCGGAGCAGGCTCAAAGCTGAAACTAAATACTTTCGCAGTTACATGTAGTTCATCCTGTCAGATAAAAATAGAACTTCTTAACTACCGATGTAATCATTAATACTGTAAGAAAGAATAATTTTTACTTGTAAAAGAACTTCCCGGTAATAAGAAGGCCGGCGAAGACGAACATTGCAAAGACAAGGCTGCTTATTGCAAGTTGCATACCGCCCGATATAACGTGTCCGCTTGTACATCCTCCGGCCATTCTGGCACCAAAGATCAGGATGAAACCTCCGACAATTGCCCAGATAAGCCTTTTTGGGATTGAACTCCCCTTATATTTCTCCCAATTACTATGAATTACAGTGAGTTTGAATTCCTTTCGCAACAATGATATAACTAAACCCGAGATGAAAGCTCCTGCAAGGAACAACACTTCCCACTGACCCGATACCTTTATTTTTGAGAAGTACTCATTCCCGGTATTTTCGGTGAGCAAATCAGCAACATAAGGATATGCTCCCGAAGCTCCTATTACACGGTTTGTCACTACTGTCAGGAAAATCACTCCACTCAAGACTGCCAGTGCAATTCCGGAATATAACCATTTCAGATCAGTACCTTTTTCCAATTTATTCAGACCGAAAGCTATCCACACAAACGCGGTTCCAATAAGAATAGTCACAGTATAAAAAAGAAAATGATTCTTTCCTATCAAGGTAAATAAAGAAATACTACCGAGGTCAGGCCCCAGGAGCCCATTGATGGAAGGCGTTAATATTGTGTAAACAAAGCCGGCTGCCAGTCCGCCAATAATACCGGCAAGTGCATCAAGTGATCCTTCACCAAGCGAAATCGGAAGGGTGCCGGGACAGTATCCAAGGATTGCCATTCCTGCGCCGAAAATAATTCCCCCGATTGCAATTCCTCCCAGGAGGAATGGTTTTATGTGATAAGATGCAAATCCGAGTCCGATTTCGATGGCGATTATTACAACACCCACACCAATCGCAACAGCAATAGCTTTGGCTACTGCATAATTTTCAAGAGTCGCCATTCCGCTAATAACATTATACCTGTTAAGGTTGGCATTTTGCAGGATCGCACCGAACAAAAATCCAAGGACTAAAATTAAAAAACTCATTTTCGGATCTATTTAAATTAAGGTGCCAAACTAGGAATATTATTTTGCTAAAACGGCTATATGATTTAAGAATCGGGAATTTTTATTTTCACTTATTATTCTTAAGCCTGATTCGTCTGCAAGAAATTGCAAGCCTCCGTCGGATATGTAACTCCTGTAATTTCTGTAGTGCTCTTTTCCTGCAATAAACTCAATAATTCCTGTTATAAATCCGCCAATTCCTTTCTGCTTCGGGACTGAGTAATCACCAATTACAATTTTATCAGCGACTACTGATATTTGTTTCAGGAGGTCGATTCTGTCCTTTTTATCGACTTCATGGATAACATAAGTAAGGATTGCGTAGTCGAAAGATCGTTCCTTTTTGATAATCTCACTCAGGTCGCTGTGCTCGTATGATATCTTTTCGTCGGGGGCTTTAAGCAGATTCAGATTTGCTCTCGCAATATTTCTCCTCGACAAATCGATTCCCAACACGGATTTGCTGTCACCGGCCAGAGTAAATGCAAGCCGGCCTGTTCCGCAACCGACATCAATTATGTGCGACTGCGCTGGTATAATATTCTTTATCTCCTTAAATAACTCATCCTGATTTGGTGCAATTACTCTGTCGTAAAACCATCCGTCGTACCAGTGATTCTTATTTCTTACCATCTTATTGTACTTTTTAACCAGCTTTTTAAGTTATGCTATTCATTAATACTCCGATAAGTTGATTTTTACTGACCACTCCTGACTGTCTCCACACAACCTTGCCTGACTTAAAGACAATTATTGTGGGAACACTCTGAATCTTAAACTGCCCTGCTATATCACTGTTCTGATCGACATCAATTTTTATGATCCTTACCTTTTCTCCCAGTTCGGTTGCAACCTCTTTTAAAATGGGTGACTGAATCTTGCAGGGGCTGCACCATAAGGCATGAAAATCAACTATAACCGGCCTTATATCGTTGATTATTGAATCGAAATTCCCTTTCATATTTTCACATTTATTTATTTTTTACATACCCGGCAATCGTGGAAACTTTCCGAGTTTTGTCAGCCTTGAATAGATTCCCCATCCCTTCTTCATCCAATGACCTGCATAAGGCATGGGTATTATGAAGGATCTTTTCTGCCCCCTGTAAACAAATGCAGCACCATTCCCTGTATCCATCACACATAAAATACTCAGATGCTCCTTATAGCCCTTCCTGATTGAACTTCCCTTTTCTGTTTCAATAATATTAAAGGCCACATTCCTTCCCATTTGTTCTGCCACGTGACCCTGCTTTGCTATCCATTCGGCTCCTTCAATAGCGGCAATGTCACCCGCGGCAAAAACATTTGTAAATCCCGGAACCAGGCAGTTATCATCCACTTTTATAAAACCCGCTGCCGACAGAGGCAGATCGGATCTTTTCAGTACTTCAGGACCTGTTCCTGCAGCAATAAACATTGTGAAATCGGAATCAAGCTTTGAATCATCCTCAAAGACAATACCATCTTCAACAAACTCTTTTATCTTTTTGCCAAAGCGCATTTTGATGTTATAGCTGCCGAACATTTTATTAAGCATTGGCAGAGCTCCTTTTCCCATTCTTGATCCCGGCTCATCCATGGGGGCAAAAAAAGTAAGTTCGAAATTATCCCTGATTTTTTTTGACTTCAGGTAGTTGTGTATATTAAACATTAGTTCAAATGCGGGTCCTCCCCTTACGGCAGATTTATCGTTTGGATTCCCCCCAAAACCCAATGCTATTTTCCCGCTTTTCTTTTCGACTAGAAGATCAAGCCTGTCGCGGATTTCAAGGGCCATTTCGGGTTTTGCACAGATCGAAAGAGTATTTCCTATTCCCTTATGCTGCATCTTATCGGCTCCAAAAGCAACTATAAGATAATCATACTCTAAGGTGTTATTCACGCATATTACTTTATTCTCCGTAGCACGAATTTCAGTTACTTTATCTTTAATCAGTTTAAACGGATACTTTTTTTGAATATCAGCTATACTGACCTTTACATCGTCGAATTCCTTCTTATGAACCGGAATCCATATCGATATAGGATATAAATACAGGTAGTCCCGGTCGGAGACAAGGGTAATATCAAAAATGTTTTTTTTCTGCAGTTCAATTGCACTTTCAAGCCCGGCAAAGCCTCCTCCAAGAATTAATATTTTTTTCATATGTTAAAGTACTGTTTTTCCTTTACTGCGGCTGAGAACTCCTGGTTCAATATTTCAGTGACCTGGTCCCTGTTTTGTATGCTGGCGGTTGCTTTAACAACTTTCCCCTTTTTGTAATAAATTGTGAAGGGAATCCCCATGAACCCTTTTACTTCGGGCAATGATCTTATCACCGATGATTCCGGATTATCAAATTCCATGTCGAAAAACATGACATGCCTATATTCCTCTTCGAGGTCCTCGGCAATTCTGTATACGGGAATACACATCGGCCCCATTCGTCCGCAGATTACAATCACATTCTCGTTCTCACTGATTGCTTTCTTATGATCAGCAGCTGATTCGAGATGTTTTAAATTAGTGTATAACATCGTTCTTCTTTTTAATAAATGAATTCTTTGGTGTCGATATGTTTATGAATTGCAAATTTGAAATCAGGTCTTAGTTTTTAAGCAATACATCCTGAATTACTGTTTCAAAAGTCTGACGGGGCAGTGCACCCATTGCAGCCTGAGGCTGACCTTCCCTTGGAATAAATAGAATTGTAGGAATGCTCTGGATGCCAAAAACTGAAGCAAGTTCCTGTTCATTCTCGGTATCTACCTTATAGACCATTATCTTACCCGAATATTCCATGGCAAGGTCTTCGAGTATCGGAGCCACCATTTTACACGGAGCACACCAGTCAGCATAAAAATCAACAATAGCAGGGATGCTCCCTTCATATTTCCATTCCGTATTCGTTTCGTAATTGAATACTTTTTCTTTAAAGTCCTGTGCTGTGAGGTGTACTACCTGATTAGTAATTGTTTCCATAGTGTTAATGATATTTGATTAATTTTTATTTTTTATTTTTTTACAAAGCTTTTTGCATCATCTGCATCAATCAGTATTATGAATAAATTGATCTGACAAAATTACTATGTACATTACCAGTAATAAAGGATTTGGTTGTATCGCATAACAACTAACAGATTGATACCCGACAACTTTTTTGTTGATTTAAGTTAACTTTGTACCTCCTTAATAAATGATATGGCATGAGAACCATCCTTGAAACCGACAACGAATTTATTTGTGATATACAGGCTCCATGCTTTCAGATGCTAACACCAGATGAGGCTCAGATAGTGAAGGCCAGCAAGACACAGGTCCTGTTCCGTAAAGATGATAATCTTACAAAGCAGGGAGCTTTTGCCTCTTATGTTCTGTTTATTATCACCGGATTTGTCAAACAATACCTTGAAGGGGATGGCATCAAAAGCTTTAACCTTAGAATCATAAAGCCAGGTGAGTTTATCGGACTTTCATCTGTTTTTTCAGGGAATACCTTCACCTATTCCTCAGTTGCGCTTACTGACTGTCAGGTATTTCTAATTGAAAAGGCAGCAATAGCAAAAGTGGCCAAAGAGAATGGGGAGTTTGGTTTTCAGATAATCAAAAGATATTGCGAACAAAACACCAATCTGCTTGGAACTGTTCGTACCCTGATGTACAAACAGATGAACGGACGTCTGGCTGAAACCCTCTTATATATCGATGGCATAAGGACAGTCAGACCAGAAATTTTTCAGCTTCTCTCAAGGAAAGACCTTGCTGATTTTGCCGGAATCTCAACTGAAAGCACTGTAAAGCTCCTGAAGATATTTGAAAAGGACGGACTTATAGAGCTGCATGAAAAGGACGTAAAAATTATTAATTATAATGCCCTTGATGAAATAAGCAGCAAAGGGTAAATACATCCGTAATTCATGCGTGATGTAACGGAATAAAATTAATTATCAAAGAAGAAATCCGGCAACAGTAAAATTAATTTACACATTGTCGTAAAATATATTTACACATTAGAACAAGTCGATTATCTATATTTTTATGTATCAGACACATAGGAGTACGGCATGCCTATTGCAAATGATCTGTTAACCAGTTTAAGCAAGTAAACAATGATATTGAACCAGATCTTCAGAAGCCTCTTCAGAAAACCTCTTAACAGCATAATAATAATCATCAGCCTGGCAATAGGAATGGCTTGTACAAACCTCATAGTCCTTTTTATAGCAAGAGAATTAAATACTGACAGTTTTCAGCAAAACAGGGACCGGATTTACCTGCTTAAATGTGATAACCCTTATGAAAAAGGAGCTCAGATGTCAAACTGTAAGAAAGGCAGTGCGGAATACATTAAAGAAAATTTTTCGCAGGTCGAGGATTTTTGCCGTATTAAATACGGGAAGGCTCAGAAAATAATGATCGGAAACCAGGTTTATAACGACAATCTTTCTGTATTTGAGACGTCTGCAACTTTTTTTTCTGTTTTCTCATATAAGCTGCTTACCAATAACCCAAACTCAGTACTCACTACAAAAGACGATATAGTCATCTCGGAAGACCTTGCACAAAAGTATTTCGGAGAGAGGATGCCTGTAGATAAGACCTTAACAATTATTAATGGTGCTAGAAGGACAGATTTTACAATTAAAGGGATCTTTACAAAACCTGCCGCGAATTCCCAATTTGAATTTGATATGGTAAGACTCTCAGAAGATACCGAGAGATATGCATTCCTTCTTTTAAAAAACAATACAGATCCCGCCAGTCTCGAAAAACTCTTTGCTGAAGAGAAAGATAAAATCCCTGTCCTCAACGACGGTACACCCGGAAAATACTATTTAAAAAGTTTTAAACAGACCTACTTCGACACCTCTGAATATTCTCTGCTTGGAAATAAGAGAGAAAAATCCGACATCATGATAGCTTTTATAATCGGACTGGTGATTATCTGTGTTGCATCAGTTAATTACCTTGGTCTGATAAATAACAGGTTGTTTGAGAAAACACCTGAATTCTGTATCCGGCGTATAAACGGAGGTTCCGCAGCCAGTCTGGTCTTTGATTTTATGATTGAAAACCTGATTATTATCTTAATAGCTTTTGCATTAAGCCTTGAGGTCATCTCCTGGCTCATACCGGTCTTTAATGATCTCACGGAATCTCAAATCGATGCAAGTTATTTTACAAGACCTGATTCCTTCCTGATAATGTCATACGTGGTATTCCTGCTCTTGCTTGCCACCCTGATCTTCTCTGTAAATAAAATTAAAAGGCTGAAAGCATCCTCTACCAGTAAAGTAATGACCGATAAAGAAGGAAAGATCATTAAGATTCCGGCATTCAGTATTTTTCAGCTGATTGTTACTATTGTCTTGTTAATTTGTTCAATTACTATATCAAAACAGATAAATTTCATAACCAAAAAGGAAATTGGCATCAGCAAAGATGTTATCGAGATAAAAATTCCTTCATTATATGAATCACAGACGAATATTTTTAAAGAGGACTTGCTGAAATATCCTTCGGTTGCCAGCGTATCTGTAACTACAGCCTCTCCCCTGCTGGAATGGATCCAGACTTCCTTTCAATACACTGAAAATGGAGAGGATAAACAATATTCACCAAAAATTTTCAGAGGCGATGAAGCCTATATAAGGACTCTCGGGATTCATCTAACTGACGGAAGGGATTTCTCAGGCAATATAACTGCGGACAAGAATAACTGCATTATTAATGAATCGCTTGCAAGGTATTTCTCAGGAAGAAATCTGTTAGGTGAAAAACTACCAGGGTATGAGAAACTGACTGTGATCGGGATAGTAAAGGATTTTAATTGTTCGGGTGCGAAAGATCCTATCACTCCCGGTATTATAATTTTCGATAATTCAGGAAGTCATCTGCTTGTAATGCCAGCTGCAGGACAGGTACTGTCAATAAGAGATCAAATAGCAGAGACCTGGCAAAAACTTATTCCCGATTCTCCTCTTGATATTGAATCGGTAAAGGAAAGATATGACTGGTATCAATTAAAGGATACAAACTTTGCCAGGCTCATCATAAGCTGTTGTTTAATAAGCCTGTTTTTATCAATGATCGGATTGTTTGCAATATCCTTTCATTCAAGCCGGAAGAGGACAAAAGAAATAGGACTCCGTAAGATAAACGGAGCCACTGTATTAGAAGTTATCTCACTTCTAAACAGAGATTTTTTCAGATGGGTTTTTATTGCCTTTGTACCCGCCAGCTTAATATCCATTTATATTATGAACCTTTGGCTTCAGGGATTTGCATACAAAACTGACCTTAATATATGGATATTCGCCCTGGCCGTATTACTGACTGTTACAACAACCTTTTTAACAGTTACCTGGCAGAGCTGGAGAGCTGCAACCAGGAATCCCGTGGTAGCATTGAGGTACGAGTAGTGCCTCCACCAGGCCCCCTTAAACAGTATCATAACTTAATTTTGATTACTACCTGAAAAACAATAACAGTATGGATAATCGACAGAACAAAGAGAGGAGATTTTGGGATAGGTTTGCAAACATTTATGATTCTTTCATTAAGGTAATTTTTACCGGGACTTATAAGGCTATTCTTGATAATCTGGATTCCGACCTAAATTCAACCTGTAATGTTCTTGATATAGGTACAGGAACCGGGATTATCCCTTTTTACATCGGACCAAAAGTCTTGTCTGTTACTGGAATAGATATTTCGCCTGAAATGATCCGGATAGCAGTGCAAAAACAGGAAGATATGAACATAAAAAATATTGATTTTCAGGTTCAGGATTCATATAAGCTTAACTTTCCCGACAAATCATTTGACATTGTGATAGCTTCAAATCTGTTGCATTTACTCTTTGAACCGGATAAACCGATAAATGAGGTTAAACGGGTATTGAAAGACAATGGAACTTTCATTGCACCGACAATTTGTGCCGGAGAAAATACAAGAAGCAGAATTATTGCGGCCATTACAGGGGCATTAAGCGGATTCAGGGTAGTCAACAAATGGAGTATTAGTGAGTTCAAAACGATGCTTACAAACAGTGGATTAAGTATTAACAAAATAGTTATAGTTAATGGTCGATTTCCGCTGGCTTACATTGTGGTGGGGAAAAATACTACGAACAACTGACAGGTGGTGGGCAAATTAAACTCTTCCCTTTTACCGGGAATGCAAAAAATATTTTATTATATTGAAAACTTATATGGCTATCCTAAAACACCAGAATATTGGATGTTTTTAAATTCAAACCACTTCTTTAAACCGTATAACTTCTCATCCCAATCATCAGGGTATAACTCCTTCAGAGCTCTTTCAAATAAGTTTTTATTATTATATAACTCAGTTATTAGAAACCATGTTGTTGTTTCAAGTTCTTTCCTGTCTTCATTTATTTCAA
>CAIMVD010000251.1 GCA_903844815.1 uncultured Bacteroidota bacterium
AACCTTCCGGAATGGAACATCGGCCAGTATTACTGGAGTTTCGGAGACGAAACAGTTTCGTCGGGAAAAAATGTTGATAAGACATTTCGGGTTCCCGGGGTATACAGTGTACAGCTTATAATATCTGACTTTCCTCAGGATGGCAATAGTTCAAGGGAAGCTTGTGTTTCGAAAAAAATTGTTGTTATCAGAAAACCGTGACATTTAATTATTAAATTTGATGTTAATGAAATTTCACAGATCAATTTACAGGATACTTTTTCCGGGATTGTTAATTTGGCTCCTGATGCCTTCCGGATTAAAGGGGCAGGCTGTGCCAGGTAGGGATGAGAATATTCCCTTTCTGGTTACATTTGGAAAAGAGGGAAAGACATCGTGGGGTGATGATGATTTTTACCAGATCTTCTTCATTACCATAAAGAAGGACGTCAGGGAACCCTTTTATATCAGGGTTTTTGACCCTGATTGCGGTGGTGAAAATGATGAGATACAGGGAGATTTCAATACCCGTAGCATGTTCTCTGTATATGGAGGGAAAGGAGTAAACCCTGAAAAATACGAACAATCAAAGGGAATCAAAAATTCAACAAATTATAAAACAGGTAATTTGCTTGCTTCTCAGGTTTTTGGTTCTGAGGCCAGATACGATAATAAATACTATACTTTCGGACCATTTAACCCTTCCGAAGGCGATTTTAATGAGAGATGGGACAGTTTTATTTTTAAAATAATTTGCGAAGGGATCATCGGTGATGACGGAAATCTTTACAGATATTTTTTAAGCCGTGACCCAAATAACAATATTCCGATTGAGGGAGCAAACGCCTTCACTTATGAATATACTTTCAGAATGTGGAATAACTTTAAAAGCAAGGCACACATTTACCCTTATGTCGACACAGGAGTGGTATATATTAAGCAGGGTAACTTTGACTGGGATAACGACGGATCATTAGTTGTGGTTTCAAAATATAAACAGGGGATAAATGCGAACATTTCAGGGGAAGAGGACTGGTCTTTTTCGAAAATTCCTATCGAGCAGTCTGAAATAGGTTCATCTCTCGATTTTCAGATAAGTAAAAGACAGGGAGACCTTGTTAAAAACAATAATGTTGTCGTTACTATTGAAAACCAGTTTGAAGAAGCGCTGCCATTCTTCAGTTCCCCCATTGGTGGGGTACCGGTTTATCAGTCCTCCATAAAAAAACAAAAGATACCTCCTCAAAAAAAACAGTAAGCCTTAAATGAAACCCGAGAAAACTCCAATAAGAACAAGCTTCATTATCTGTTGCTTTCTGGTATGCACTTCAATCATAACAGGACAAACTTACAGTTTCAGAAATTACGGAGCAGAAAGCAGTATTCCCAACGGATTCGTGTATACTCTCAATCAATCAGACGACGGTTTCCTTTGGGTTGGTACCGCCAGCGGGCTATTCCGGTTTGATGGTTTTAATTTTTACCAGGTTCTGTTTCCTGATACTGTTACAATAAGGAATCCTACCACCAGCCATAAGGACCGTAACGGCAGGTTGTGGTTCGGTTTTAATGATGGAACTGTTTTCTGTACAATCGGAAATTCACTTATTAAGGTACCTCTTCCTGATTCAACAAAGAGCATAGTCAGTATTCTTGAAAACACCGAAGGACAGATATGGATAGTTCCTCAGGGTGAAGCTGTTTTCAGGGTTAATCCTTTAGATCCGGGAGAACTCCTAAGGTACTCTTTCCCTTCCGATCAGACATTCTCCTCCGCTGTTTTCTCTGCTGCGGGAGATCTGCTTGTTGGGACCCAGATCAATATTTTGGTTTGTAAAGCCGGTGCTGATGCAATATCAGTAAAAAGCACAATTGAAGGATTCAATTATTCAAATGTCACCGCTATTCTTCCTTATGCTGATGGAAACAGGTTCATTATCGGGACCAGCGGCAATGGATTATTCCGTCTTAAAATCTCGCCAACAGGAAACTCTCTCTCCAGATTCTCCGGGGATAAGGGATTGGAGTCACTCAGTGTTCAATCAATAACCGGTGATTCCGATAACAGTCTGTGGGTAGCTACCTTTGGTTCAGGGGTAGTGCAGCTGATACCTACCCCTGACATGGAAGGGATCAGGTCGATGCGCATCTTTAATACAAGCTCAGGCCTTGCCCAGAATGAGGTTAAGACAGTGTTCCAGGATGCCGAGGGGAATTTCTGGATGGGCTTTTATGGCGAAGGAATATCAATGCTTACTTCGTACGCATTCAGTCATTTTTTGCCCGGGAAATCGGCAGTTGAAAACAATATTATTTATGTTAAGAATTCAGGGGACAAATATATCCTTGGAACTCCGGCCGGATTTCATTTGTTTGATACGGGTTCAGGGAAATCGGAATCATTTACCGATCTCAAACAGCAGGCAGGCAAGGCAGAAATAAATTGCTACTTTCTCGACAACGATGAGAATTTATGGATCGGAACAGCAGGGAGCGGCCTTTTAGTCAGGAACAGCAACGGAGTTATCCGTAATTTTTTCAGATCGGGCGACACAGGGTCTGATGACATTAAGGATATTAAAGCTGATGAAAAATACATCTGGCTCGCCACCATAAACGGTTTACTTGTAATTGACAGGAAAACAGGCAATGAGGTGCAAAGGTTCGATATGAATAACGGCCTGCCTCATAACAGTATAAACAAGATTTTTACCGATAAGGAAGGAAATATATGCGTGGCTACCGAAACCGACCAGCTTTACAGGATAAATCCCGATTTCAAAATATCTCACGGGGAGGCTTCGATGTATGGCAGCACAAGAAACATCGTTCTGTCAATATGCCAGGATAATAATGGGGCACTATGGACTGCAACCAGGGGGAACGGGATTTTTAAATTCGAAAATGATTCTGTCTTTGCAATTACAAGGTTAAATGATCTTATGTCGAATTATTGCTATAGTATTCTGGCAGATTCCGAAAATGAATTATGGATCGGACACGATAAGGGTTTTTCAAGATTTAGCATCAATACCGGAGTGATGAAGATTTTCGGCACCGATCTTGTAAAAGGAGGTATGTGCAATTCAGGAGCTATGTTCGAGTCATCTGATAAAAAAATCTTCATAGGAACCACTGAAGGCCTCGTGATTTACGACAGGGCGAAGGACAAAAAACTGATAATGGCTCCTTCGAACAATATAAATTATATAACAATCAATAACGACAGGTACGAATACGGATCCTCTATCACACGTCCTTACAGCAGGAAATCTCTGGTTAAGATCAACTTTACAGGGATTAATTTCAGTTCCCCTGAAAATGTATTTTACAGTACTTATCTTGAGAATTATGATATTGCCTGGAGCAAAATGAACAATCAGAGGGAGGTGACCTACAGTCTGGGCGACGGAAAATTCAAATTCAACCTGATTTCGGCCGATGAGGATGGGCACACCCAGGAAACACCTTTATCGTTTGAGCTTATCATTAAACATCCTTTTTGGAAAACATGGTGGTTCTTTCTATCATGTGTTGCAGCACTGGTTGTGTTAGTTATTTTGATTATAAAACAGCGGGAAAAGGCCCAGAAGAAGCTTCAGAAATATCTTGAAGAGGAACTTGATGCAAGAACAGCAGTTATAAGGCATCAAAAGACCGAAATAGAGCTGCAGAACATAGAGATCACTGACAGCATCAACTACGCAAAAAGAATCCAGACAAGTATCCTGCCCGATATAAACAAACTTAAGGAGGTATTTAAGGATGCTTATATTCTGTTTCATCCGCGGGATATTGTCAGCGGCGACTTCTACTGGTTCGATAAACTGGATGAGGACAGGTTTATGATCGTCTGCGCCGACTCCACCGGACACGGAGTTCCGGGAGCTTTCATGTCGATGATCGGCTCGACGCTTTTGCAGGATATAGTAACACGACAGGGAATAACCAAGCCATCAGTAATTTTGAAGATGCTTGACCGGCAGATATTTTCGACGCTGAATCAGAACGCGGAGCTGGGAGTGGCTAATGATGGAATGGATATAGTTATCTGTGAAATAAATGTTAAGACAAGGCATGTCGTATTCGCTTCTGCAATGAGGCCTATAATAATTGTCCTGAACGGAGAACCATTTTATATCAGGGGTAACAGGTTGTCAGTAGGAGGCGAATCAATTTTTGAGAAGTATTTTGATGATCAGGAATATTACCTTAATGAGGGAGATACAATTTACTTCTTCTCCGATGGTCTGCCCGACCAGTTTGGCGGAGCTGACGGAAAGAAATTAAAAGTTGCAAGACTAAAACGGCTTATTGAGGAAATGTCAAAACTCAGTATGGCTGAACAGGATGCCGCAATGTCGAAATTCTTCATTGATTGGAAAGGTTCCTATGATCAGGTAGATGACGTGATCTTTATGGCTGTCAGGGTCTGATTATTGAGGATTCTTATATATATCATTGACATTTAAAATAATCTCACTTGTCGATTCAGTATTGCTGATATTGTTAATCCTGTCCTTTATGTAAAAGTCATACCTGATAGTATCGGCAGTTGTCCAGAAAAGATAAACAAAGGTAACTGAAATAGTGCCTTTTAGTACCTTATTGATACCGGTTCTTGTCATATAAGGTATCCTGTACGATGAAGGTTTTAAAGGATCGTTTGCAGGAGCCTTCACCATCACGCCGTTTATTTTTCTGTAAAGAGTTAAAAAGAGGTCAGTTGTATCTTCACTTTCCCCGGTTGGTTCAGGCAGACCTATATTCCCGTCTCCATCTTCAAAGTAGAACTTCAGCCTGCCTCCCTTTTCGCTGTTTCCCAGAATGTCGGTGGTGTCAAAAACGGAAAAACTGGTAAATTTAACACTTGGAGTGGCTGGCAGCTGCTCTATTTTTTTGCAACTGTTAAATGCAAGCAGGCCTGCGAATAATATGACCAGATACTTAATTCTTCTCATGGCATTTCAGGAATATTTTTTCTTTGAACAAAAACCGATCCAAATTTGATCATTTTTTTCTAAAAAAGATCCTGATAGGGACCCCTGAAAATTCAAATTTTTCTCTTAATCTGTTTTCAATATACCTTTTATATGGATCCTTAACATACTGGGGCAGGTTGCAGAATAGCGCAAATGCCGGAGTATACAGTGGAAGCTGTGTTACATATTTAATTTTTACATACTTACCCTTAGTAGAAGGTGGCGGATTGTTTTTCACGATCTCCAGCAAAACATCATTTAATTGAGATGTGCTTATCTTTCTGTTCCTGTTTGTGTTAACCTGTTCGATTAGCTCGAGGACCTTGTGGATCCTCTGTTTGTTGACGGCGGAAATGAACAGGATAGGATAATCGGTAAAGGGAGCCGTTTTTTCCCTTATGCTATTCTCAATAGCAAGGGAGGTATTATTTTCTTTTTCGATAAGGTCCCACTTGTTTACAAGGACTATCATCCCCTTGTTGTTCTTCTGGATCAGCGAAATGATATTTAAGTCCTGTGATTCAATTCCCCTTGTTGCATCAATGAGCAGAAGACAGATGTCGGAATTTTCGATCGTCCTGACGGCCCTCATTACGGAATAAAACTCAATATCCTCACTGACTTTTCCTTTTTTCCGAAGACCTGCCGTATCGACAAGAAGGAAATCGTGCTGAAACTTATTGTAGCGTGTAAAGATCGAATCACGCGTAGTACCGGCAACGGGAGTGACAATATTCCGTTCTTCGCCGAGGAGTGAATTTACCAGAGATGATTTCCCTACATTGGGTCTGCCAACAATGGCGATCCTTGGCAGATCAGGAAACTCTTCAGGATTTTCCTGCGGCAGATTCTTAACAACCTCGTCAAGGAGCTCGCCAGTGCCGCTTCCATTCATTGAACTGAGTGGAAAATAATCCCCGAGCCCCAGGTTGTAGAATTCATTTGCATCAATAAGTCTTTCTCCGTTATCGACTTTATTTACAACCAGCAAAACTTTCTTGTCGACCCTTCTGAGCATATGCGATACCGAAAGATCAAGGTCGTGAATGCCACAGGTTACATCAACGAGAAACAGGATAAGGTCGGATTCCTCAATTGCCAGAAGCACCTGTTTGTTTATCTCCTCTTCGAAAATGTCATCGGAGTTCTCTACATAGCCACCGGTATCGATGACTGAGAACTCCATCCCATTCCAGTTCGACATTCCATAATTCCTGTCGCGCGTAACGCCACTCTCTTCATC
>CAIMVD010000252.1 GCA_903844815.1 uncultured Bacteroidota bacterium
CCGATCTCTGAGAATATTGAAAAAGGTGATTATCTTAAAATCAGGAATCTATCTGCCGGCTATACTTTCAAGAGCCTGCCGGCTGTAACCGGGATTCAAAGTTTAAGGCTTTATGCCCAGGTATTCAACATGTTTGTTTTTACAAACTATAGCGGTTCTGACCCTGAAGTATCAACAAACGGAGACACTAACCTGACTCCCGGAATTGACAGAAACTCCGCTCCCCAAGCCAGAACTTATACTTTGGGTTTAAGTATTAATTTTTAATTACCTAAATAGAAATGATTATGAGAAATATATTAAAAATAACATTAGCATTTGTGCTATTGATGATTATCGGGTGCTCAAAGGAGTACCTCGATCCGGTTCCTCAGACATCACTCTCCGACCTTTCGGTGTTTGATACAAAGGATCGGGTAGTTGCTCAGGTGAATGGTATGTACGCAGCTGTTAAGTCTGGTGCTTATCTTGGTGGTCGATTTCAGGTTTATGGTGATCTGAGAGGCGATAATTTCATTCCTAACAGCTCCAACCTTGTAACAAATTTTGCAACATGGAACCACACAGAGGTTAGTTCAAACAATGAAGTTCAGAACTACTGGGGTTCAGTATATGCAGCAATAAATGTTATAAATGTCTTCATGGATGGTTTGAAGGTAAACTGGGACGGCGGTAAACTTACCGGTAAGATCACTCAGGATGAATATAACCAGTATATGAGTGAAGCCATGACTCTTCGTGCAATGTGCTATTTCGACCTGCTGCGTATGTATTGCAAGCCTTATGTATTAAATGCAGGCGCTAATCCCGGGGTTCCGCTCAGGCTTAAAGCTGAAAAGTCTGCTGTAGGTAACGATCTTGCAAGAAGCTCGGTAGATGAAGTATATACCCAGATACTTTCTGACCTGAATGCGGCTGAACCGATTGCTATTATAAACTATGGCAGTGACCTTCTGAATTCAACAAGAGTGCATAAGAATACTATTGTCTCTCTTAAAACTAGGGTTTACCTCGCAAAAGGCGATTGGGCAAATGTTGTTTCTGAGTCAGCTAAAATCGTTCCTGCTGCTGCTCCTTTTGTTTCTCCATCGGGTGTGGCAAATGCTTTAAATGCTACTTATGCCGGATTATGGGCATCGCCTTATACATCAAAAGAGTCTATCTTCTCGATGCCTATGACTACCACTAATGGACCTGGCGGGCAGAATGGCCTTGCTCATTATTTCAGTCAGAATTCTTCGGAATCATACTATCTGCTTGCAACGAGTCCTGTTTATGCTGCTCTGGCTGCAACTGATGTAAGAAAAACTCTTATGGTCACTGTGGGAACTAAATTCTACCTGTCAAAATGGCCCGATTTGACAACATTAACCAACTATCCTCCGGTAATAAGATATGCAGAGGTTCTGTTAAGCCGTGCTGAAGCTTTAGTCCGTGCAGGAGGTTCTGTTACTCAGGGTGCTGTTGATCTTCTGAATGCTGTACGTGTTCGTTCATTTTCCACAGGTGCATATTCACTTGCGAACTTTGCTACTGCTGCAGATTTTTATACTGCCGTTCTCCAGGAGAGAAATTTTGAGTTCCTTGGCGAAGGTATTCGTGTCTTCGATCTCATGAGACTTGGAATAACAATCCCTGCAAAAGACGGAGGAAATATGGGAGCAGTTGCCGCAATACCATCATCCAGTGTAGGTTATATGTGGCCAATTCCTGCCAGTGAACTCAGCCTGAATAAGCTTATGACCCCTAATGAATAGAAATATTTAAAAAATAAAAAGGCTGCCAGAAATGAGCAGCCTTTTTTTTGTACAAGATCCGCAAGACCCGCAAGACTATGTAATTCTTTTTATCATCCTTAACCGATGGGAATACCCCCCCGTTTCAGCCTTAAAAATGCCCTGATGATCAATTGAATCAATTCTCACTCTTCCGGATGCGTGTATTACAAGCCCCCTGGAGATTATCATTCCTACATGGGATATTTTCCCACTGTAGTTGTCGAAGAATACAAGATCGCCTGCTTCAGCTGCATCGATGAAATCAATGTTTCTTCCCTCTTCAGCCTGACGAAAGCTGTCGCGGGCTATCGAAATGCCGTGTATTTTATAAACCAGCTGTGTAAGTCCCGAACAGTCAATGCCCGATGGAATCCTTCCTCCCCAGATATAAGGGCTGTTAATGAAATTCATTGCTGTATCCGACAGCGAATCGTTGGCTGATACAAAGGCTGAACAGAAATCAGGTGCCGTATTATAGACATTTTTGCCAGCAAGGAAGGTTTTATTTTCAAAATCGGGGCTATAAATCTCACAACCTGCTTCCAGCACAAGTTTAGTCTTGTCATTTTTAAAACAAAGGAGTGACCTGTTAAGCACAAAACCCGCCGTGAAAGTTTCACTGACCGAATGCTGGAGGTGGGCGGTGTCGAGCCAGCCGGAGTATTTGTCAAAAAGAGTTTCAACCTTTATCCACGTTCCTGATTTTTCGCAAACGAAGTACTTTTCACCAAATAAAATCTGGCTTAGCATTTCGGATTTATGCGACGGGGCAGCCCTGAGCGGCACAAACACGTTCTCACATATGTATTGTTCCATACATTTAGTATTTGATTCAAAGTTACAAAATATCTGCCGGGAGGTTGATAAGCAGTTTAGCGTATGTCAACAACATCTACACCCTTGTATTTTTCGGTATGGAAAACAAAAGTATCAGCACCTGGTTTAATGCTCAGATCGTAGACAAGTACAGTCAGGGTCATTACCATTCCGTCCTTTTTTTTGTATTCAAGGGTTTTAAGATCCAACTTTTCCTTTCCTATTATGAGCCTGACCCTGACCATGTCTGATTTGAGATCCTCAGGATACAGATCAATAACGTAGGTTCCTGTTCGTTCTTCTACAAGCCTGCATTTATATCCCTTCTTATACATCGAAAAAATTGCAGACGGACGGTTCTGGAATGAATTATCCTTTCTGTCGGGTTTGCTTATTGTTACTTCCTTTTCAACAGGCAGGTAACTCCAGGTGGTTTCCCCGTTGAACCAGATTAAATTATCAGTAAGGTCCAGCATATACTTGTCCTTGCTCAGTATAATATTTCCCGAAACAGTGTCTCTTGTATTGGCAGCCTGATCAAGAGTTGTCATTTTGAATTTCATCGATACCGACGGGGCCGAAGTTGCTCCTGAAGAGAACTTGTCAAGAATTACAGTTGCTGTCTTATCGTTCTGTGACAAAAGATTCAGAGACTGGATAAGGAAAAATGGTAAAAGGAGTTTTTGTATCTTCATACTCATGGTTTTATTCCAGTCTCTTCAAAATCTGGTCCAGATATATTAAATCGCTGCATAGTACATCCCTGGCCTTGCTTCCTTCGAAGGGGCCTACTATGCCTGCAGCCTCAAGCTGATCAATGATTCGTCCCGCTCTGTTGTATCCTATGGAAAGCTTTCTTTGTATCAGCGATGTTGAACCCTGCTGATGCTGTATAACAAGGCGTGCAGCATCGTCAAACATAGGATCGCGTTTTTTAAGATCGACTTCAGGTGCGCCATTATCTGAGTCATCAACGAATTCCGGCAGGTGCATTGCATCAGCGTAACCTTTTTGAGATCCGATAAAATCGGTGAGCTCTTCAATTTCAGGTGTGTCTATAAATGCACATTGTACCCTGACAGGCTCATTACCTGAAGACACAAGCATGTCGCCACGTCCAACAAGTCTGTCGGCTCCGGTGGCATCGAGGATGGTCCTTGAATCGATAGACGAGAAGACCCTGAACGCAACCCTGGTCGGAAAGTTTGCTTTAATGAAACCTGTAATGATATTTGTCGACGGTCTCTGGGTTGAGATAATAAGGTGAATTCCAATAGCCCTTGCAAGCTGTGCAAGTCTTCCGATAGGACCTTCTATTTCTCTTCCAGCCGTCATAATGAGATCAGCAAACTCATCTATAATCAGCACAATGTAGGGCATGTACCTGTGACCTTTCTCGGGATTCAGTTTCCGCGATACAAATTTTTCATTATACTCCTTGATGTTCCTCGACTGCGCTGCTTTCAGCAACTCAAGCCTGTTGTCCATCTCAATGCAAAGTGAGTTAAGCGTCTTAATAACCTTTTGGGTATCTGTGATGATTGCATCCTCCTCATCGGGCAGTTTGGCCAGAAAGTGCCTCTCAATCTTTGTATATAATGGAAGTTCAACTCTCTTCGGATCAATAAGAACAAACTTGACCTCAGCCGGATGCTTCTTATAAAGTATGGATGTTATTATGGCATTGATGCCGACCGATTTACCCTGACCGGTAGCTCCGGCAACCAGGAGGTGGGGCATTTTTGTAAGGTCAACTATGAAGGGTTCGTTTGTGATTGTACGTCCGAGAGCAAGGGGAAGGTCGAATCTGGTTTCCTGGAATGCCTTTGAGGTTACCAGCGATCTCATTGAGACCATTTCAGGCTTTTTATTGGGAACCTCAATTCCGACTGTACCCCTTCCCGGGATAGGGGCAATTATCCTTATACCCAGAGCTGAGAGGTTCAGTGCGATATCATCTTCAAGCGACTTAATACGTGCCAGCCTCACACCTCTCTCAGGAACTATTTCGTAGAGGGTAACAGTTGGACCGACAGTTGCACTGATACTTCTTATACTGATTTTATGATCACCCAGGGTCTTTATAATATTCTCCTTGTTCTCAAACACCTCATTATTGTCAAAAGCGCTTTCCGATTTATGTTCCCTGAGTATTGACACTGGCGGGAACTTATATCTTGAAAGGTCCAGCCGGGGGTCGTAATCCCCCATTATCCTGTCGACTTCTCGCGGAGTAAGGTTCTCACCTGTTTCTGGTTCCGTTATGTTGAAAGTTAATTCTTTAGCGGGAGTTGCCACTGAAGTATCGGATGGTTCAGATTCATATTCAGGCTTTTTACCGTCAAACTCACGGATTATCGACCCACCCGTTCTGACCGGAGTTATATCATCATCATCTTCATCTTCGTCTTCAAAATTATCCTCTTCATCAGGAGCGTTTGCATTTCTTACAACAAAGGCTACTTCACCCTTTGCAGCAACTGCATTATTTATTGGTGCCACATCCTCCCTGCTGATGACTTCCGGCTGGGGTTCAACGGCTGTGACGGCAACCGTCTCAGTGCTGACAGTTTTCTTTCTGAATCTGATCCGGGGAAAGGAGGGGAGTTTTATCCGGAATGCATCGGGTTTGACACTTAGCGCAAAAATAAGGTAGCTGATTGTTATAAATATTAGAACAACTGCGGTTCCGGGTTTTCCCATGAATTTATTCATCCATTCAGTAACAAAGTATCCATGAGCCCCCCCAGGTCCACTTCCCAGGTAAACATTTGAGAAATGGAATACAAATCCCAAAATCATTGAGAGTATTATAGTGGCAAATGCAAATATGGTACACAATTTCACGGGCCTGATGTTTGGATAATTTAGAAGATTCAATCCAATAACACCGGGAATGAAAGGGATGAAAAATGCACCTATGCCGAACCCTTTAGTAATTATAAGTTTAGCCAAAAAATGCCCAAGCCTGCCCATCCAGTTCTTGACCTCAATTTCTGATCCTGAAAAAACTTTCGAATCAGGTGTGCTAAGATCAGTCTTCCACCAGAAAAGATATGATACGAATGCAAGGAGGAGACAAAATGCAAATCCTGTTAACAGAAAACCGATAAGAAATTTAATTCTGTCATCAGAAAAGAATGATTTCGACTTTTCACTGCTTTTTCCGGCTTTGGGATTTTTCTTTCCAGCCTCTTCCTTATCTTTATTCATCTGTGCCTCACTTTTTTCAAAAGAATTTCCGCTTCTTAAAACGAAATCCAAAGGTAATAATTTTACGTCTGACGCAAAATCGGGAAATTATTTTAGTTCCTGAATGTGCAAAATCTGTGCATAGCGGCTTTTAAATATGAATATTACGGATTAGCCTCTATGCCGGTAATCCGGTAGTCATTGGAAATATTTTTTAAGCCTGTGATTGTGATATGATTTAATAACCGGGAAGCAGCATTATAGCTTTATCATTCTGTTAATAAACTTATTGATGTCATCACGGGAAACGCGTGTGTATTTCTCCCTTCTTTCAAACTGTGTATCCGGTATCTCTTTCCTGTATACTGTTTCGGCTGTGAAGTGTAGTTCTGAAGGCCCCATGATGAAAACAAAACTCATTAAAACACCTTCAATATCGCTATAGGGGGTAGATGCATTCGGATTTTCGATGCTGATCTCATCAGTGTACCAAATTTCAAAAATCTTATCACTGTATGCGGGAAAGCTAACCTCAGCATTTTTGCAGTTGAACCCGCATATAACCGAGGTCTTTAAAGTTTTTGTGATTACTATATCCTTCATTGAATCAAACCCGGGATACCATTCTCCCTCCTGGACAGCATAGAAATACTTTATCGTAAAGAGACTAAAATATGTGTCGAATATCCCTTTTTCAGGATTAGCGAGATTGAGAATTCCGGAATTTCCGAATGTTGACAACATTTCGAAAAGAACCTTGTCGTGTTTAAATGAAACAATCAGATTCTTTGGAAGGACCTCCTTAGGCAATGACCCTGTGTTTCCAACGTAATCAATATTAAAATGAATTTCGCCCTGATCAATATGCTTGCCTCCTCTTTCTCCACAGGAGAATCCGATTAATGCCACAATAAGCACAAAAACTAATGCAAAGCTTAATTTCACGAAAAATGAATAAATTGATGTAGGTAAATGTAGCGATTTTTTTTTACTAATTGAATTTCTTGTTATTATTAAGATAAGTATTTGACTGGAGTATAGTCAGCGTGGATGAAAGTTGAAAATAAGCTGATAATATCCATAAAAAATTCTGATATTTAAAAAATAAAGCGGATGCAGACAGGAATGTCCGGCTGGTTATTAATTTATTCGAAATATGAACAAGAAACTTGCGGTCGTCGCACTTGGTGGAAATGCATTACTAAGGGGCGATCAGATAGGAACAATAGAGGAGCAGGAGCAGAACACGACAGAGACTCTTGAGAATCTCATCTTTTTATTGAATGAAGGCTACGATTTGGTTATTACCCACGGAAATGGTCCGCAGGTGGGTAACATACTGATGCGGAATGATGCCGGAGAACAGGTTTATAACATAGCACAGATGCCGCTCGATATTTGTGTAGCCGACTCTCAGGGCGGCATTGGTTATATGATCGAGAGAATGCTGCGTAATGTGCTCATCCGGCATGGGATTAAAAAGAATGTTGTCTGCCTGGTTACCCAGGTTCTTGTTGATATAAATGATCCTGCCTTTAACGATCCGCAGAAAAGAGTGGGAAAGATCTATACAAAGGATCAGGCCGATGACCTGTCCTCAAGAAAAGGCTGGATATTCAGGGAAGAGGTCAAGACTCAGGGAGGTTACAGACGTGTGGTTCCGTCGCCAGTCCCTGTTGGAGTTATGAACGACAGCATAATCAGCTGCCTGGCCAGAGAGGGAAATATTGTTATTGCAGCAGGAGGAGGAGGTGTGCCGGTCTATATCGACAGCGAAAACAATGTAAGGCCTGCTGAGGCTGTAATTGATAAGGATCTGGCTTCCTCGCTGCTGGCATCTCATATAGGTGCCGATGAGTTTTATATACTGACGGATGTTCCTTATATATATATTAATTATAAGAAACCAGGCGAAGAGATCAGAGAATTTCTCGACTATGCTGATACCCTTAAATTTCTTAATGAGGGCCATTTTGCAAAGGGAAGCATGGCTCCTAAAATCCAGGCCTGTTTGAACTTTATTAACAGCGGCGGTAAGATGAGCGTGATAACAGAGGCATTTAAACTTGCCGACAAAAGATATGGTTCAAAAATCACAATGAATTACGAGGATGACAGGAGGTGAAAAGAACCTTTTGAATTTCCTATTATCTTTTTAATTTTGCCTATAATTTAAAACTTATTTACAATGACTCCTGATTTGCATAATCGTCATTTTCTGAAGCTCCTTGACTTCACACCGGAAGAGATATCCTATCTCCTTGATCTTTCAGCTGAACTGAAACAAACAAAATATGAAGGTACTGAGAAACAATACCTCCGTGGAAAGAACATCGCTTTAATATTTGAAAAATCATCAACACGCACAAGGTGCGCCTTTGAGGTGGCTGCCTACGATCAGGGTGCTCATGTAACCTATCTCGGTCCTTCCGGGTCTCAGATTGGACAGAAAGAATCAATGAAAGACACTGCCAGGGTTCTTGGAGGTATGTACGACGGTATTGAATATCGTGGTTACGGTCAGGTCATCGTTGAAGACCTTGCAAAATATGCCGGGGTACCTGTATGGAACGGACTCACAAATGAATTCCACCCTACCCAGATCCTTGCCGATTTTCTTACTATGAGGGAGCATTCCGACAAGCCTCTTAACGAAATGGTTTTCTGTTATCTTGGCGACGCCCGGTATAATATGGGCAATTCATTGATGGTAGGCTCGGCAAAGATGGGAATTGACTTCAGGATTGCTGCTCCGAAAGCTTATCAGCCGGAAGCATGGCTGGTTGCAAAGTGCAGGGAGATAGCTGCAGAAACAGGGGCGAAAATTACAATCACCTATGATGTGGATGCAGCCGTTAAAAATGCCGATTTCCTTTATACCGATGTTTGGGTATCGATGGGTGAGCCAGATTCAGTTTGGGAAGAAAGGATCAGCCAGCTCATGCCTTACCAGATTAATATGAATGTAATTAAAAAGACAGGAAATCCTGATGTTAAATTCCTGCATTGTCTTCCTGCCTTCCATAACAGGGAAACAAAAGTAGGGGAGGAGATCTTTAATAAATTCGGTCTCGAGGGAATGGAAGTAACCGACGATGTCTTTGAATCAGATCATTCAATAGTCTTCGATGAAGCTGAAAACAGGCTGCATACAATCAAAGCAGTAATGGTTGCTACCTTAGGTACAAAATAGAAATCCTATTTAAAGCTAAGATTGGAATGGGAGAAACGGAGATTAAAAACTCTCCCCTCCTTTTTAAGCTAATCTTTCATCACATCTTTTTCTCTCTATCAATATAGTAGAGGTTTCTTCTCTTTGATTAGAATGAGTTAACAAAATATTTGTTTCTGCGAGAGTAAGATCCCTCAACTCATCCAC
>CAIMVD010000253.1 GCA_903844815.1 uncultured Bacteroidota bacterium
CAGTTCAGGATTGCAGCTGAGCTGGTCAGGAACGGAAGAATTGGTAAGCTTCATACAGTGAAGATCGGGCTTCCCGGTGATCCATCAGGCCCTGAGGCTGCTGAAATGCCTGTTCCTAAGAATCTTAATTACAGGGGATGGCTGGGTTCGACTCCTGAGGTCTATTATACTGAGATAAGAGTACATCCACAAGACAGCATAACCGATCGTCCGGGATGGCTGAGATGTGAACAATTCGGAGCCGGAATGATTACGGGATGGGGTCAGCATCACTTTGACTCGGCAGCATGGGGTATGGATACTGAATTAACCGGCCCGATTTCTGTTGAAGCAGTGGCTGATTTTCCAAAATCAGGATTATGGAATGTACATGGCGATTTCTTTTCGAAGGCAGAATACAGGAATGGTATTACACAGCTTACAAGCGGCGGCTATCCGAATGGTATAAGATATGAAGGTACTGAAGGCTGGATATTTGTTACAAGGGGAACCTATACGGCTTCACCTTCTGATCCGGTTCCTGCAGGAGGAACCAAGGCGCTTGAAGCAAGCGATCCGAAAATACTAACATCTGTTATCAGCGAGAACGAGATTCATTTATATAAAATAGATAATCAGCATGGTAACTGGCTGGATTGCATCAAATCAAGAAAGCAGCCAATTTCTCCTGTTGAGACAGGACACCGCGCATGTACTGTTTGCCTGATCAATCACATTGCAATGAAGATTGGAAGGAAGCTTAACTGGGATCCTGAAAAAGAAAAGTTCATCAATGATGTTGAAGCTGACAGCATGCTTTCACGACCGCAAAGGGCACCATACGGGACAAATAATATTCCGGGGATAGCAAAATATTTATAATAACCCAACTGACAGGACAAAGGAAATCATGACTTTACTTCAAAGCAGAAACACATGAACATGTAAAATTAGCTTATAATTCACCTCGTTAAAATAAATTCAGATTTAACATACTGTTATTTGTTTCACAATCAACGCTTTCATAATTTCGTCAACATAAGCTGCACCTGACCTTTATCATACAGGCAATTTAGCCAATGATATGTAAAAACCTTGAATAGAATAATTCTGAGCGATTTTTATAACTATTTGATTTTAAAATCTAAAATCTAAATAAAATGAAACTAAAGAATAAATTCTTTAGTTGCTTATTATTGTGTTTTGCCTGTCCCCTGGCAATTAATGCACTGACGGCTATTTCAGCGATCGGGGGTAATGCTGCACTCTTACCTCAACGCTAAACAAGATAAAAGATGAAAGAGCAATCACAAAATAAGTCATCTTCGCAATTCCTGCAATCCGATGCAGGAAAAGCCAAATCCAATTCGATTGAGGTTCCTTCCATTGCTTTACCAAAAGGAGGCGGAGCTATTAAAGGTATTGATGAAAAATTTTCGGTAAATGCTGTTAATGGTACAGCGGTTTTCTCAATTCCACTTCCATTTTCACCCGCAAGAGGTGCTTCGCCTTCATTATCCTTATCATCAGACATCCGAGACTGCCGCAAACTAAACCGCGACTGTTTCATAAATCAATCTTAAATCTGTAAAAGGGAAGCAGGTTTCTGTTTGGTTTAAAAAGGAGCATAGTTTTCTTACTGCTTGATTTGCCC
>CAIMVD010000254.1 GCA_903844815.1 uncultured Bacteroidota bacterium
AGAAATGAGGCAAATAATTTCTGGCTGAAGAATTTTTTTGGAAAATAGTTAACGAAAAACAAAATGCGAAAAATTATAATATCTCTTCTGCTTGCCCTTACAATAACGGCAAGCGGACAGATTACTCAGGGTCCGGTCCTTTCATGCAGGGTTATGTATATGCCTGATGGTATCTACGCGACTTTCAATACTAACAAGGGGAAATTCAAAGTTTCTCTCGACTATAAGAAGACGCCGATGACTGTTGCAAATTTCATCGGGCTTTCTGAGGGCACTATTAAGAATATTTCCTATCCTCCCGGAGTTCCCTTCTTCAAAGGCTCTGTCTGGCACAGGGTGGTTCCCGGGCATGTCATTCAGGGAGGAGAGCCATCCATTGTAAAAGATCCTGCCAATCAGGAGACCAGCACAACCGGTTACGAAATTCCAAATGAGATTACCGGGTTAAGCCACGATAAGGCCGGTATGCTGGGAATGGCTAATGGTGGTCCTCATACAAATACCTGCGAGTATTATATTACCCTGGGCGACAGGTCATATCTCGACGGGAACTATACTCTTTTCGGAGAGGTTTTTGAAGGAATGGATGTGGTGAATAAAATCGTTCAGGGCGATACAACATTTTCAATTACTATTGAACGCAAGGGAGACGAGGCTGCCCGCTTCATAGTGAATGATGAAACATTCAAACTGCTTGTTGATAACCAGTGGAAAAAGGTGAATGAGGAGAAAGAGCAGAGGAAAAACAGGGAAGAAAAGTATATAAGTGAGATCTATCCGGGGCTTACAACTCTACCCGATGGTACAAGGTATAAAGTTCTTAATACGGTTAAGGGCAAGCCTGCTGCAGAGGGTTCGGTTTTAACTGTAAGCTATACAGGAAAACTTATAAACGGAACCAAATTTACCAGCACCACCGATGAGGGCAAGCCTGATATCGGTTCTAAGGCCACCTCTTTTACATATACTTTGGGTAAAGGGAAAATTATTAAGGGACTTGAAGTTGTTCTCAGGGAGATGAAAGCCGGGGAGAAGAGAGTGGTAGTAATTCCTCCATCTCAGGCTTATGGCGAAAAGAGCGGATTTTATGGTAAGAGTATTCCCGGACAGAGGAGGTTTGTAATTTCACCTGGAGAAACGTTGATTCTCGAAGTAACTCTCGAAGGTATTTCTCAGTGATACATATCACTTTTGAAGGATAAATACAAAAAAGTCGGTTCATTAAGTCCTCCGTGGTCCTCTGTACTTCTCTGTGTCGCTCTGTCTAACAATGAATTGAGAACTTACACAGAGGTCCACTGAGGATCACAGAGTTACACAGAGTTTTATCATTGTTGACAGATAATGTGTTGATATATAGTATAATAAAATATTTTTTATTTGCATTTCAGATTTGAATTACCTTCTGGTTGTGAACCATGATTTCAAAATGTGTTTAAGTCCTGCATCAGATTATTTTATTGTTTACTATATTGGCGTTGTAATTAGTTATTTTTTAAATTCGCACTTCAAAATCCGCAATCCAAAATCCGCAATCCAAAATTATGATTACAGGCATTCTTAAAGAAACGGGAAATGATAACAGGGTAGCAATTCTTCCCGGTGAATGCATCATCCTTAAAAAGATGGGCATTGAGGTGATTGTTGAGCACGATGCAGGTGCAAAAGCTTTTGCCACCGATGACGATTATCGTTCTGCCGGGGTTTTAGTTGCTGATCGCAAAGATTTAATTTCAAAGGCTGCAATGCTTCTGTCGGTCAATCCTCCTGCTGAAAGCGATCTTGATGCATGCACTGAAGGCCAGGTGCTTTGTTCCGTACTTAATCCTGTTGGAAACCAGACATGGATTGAGAAAGCAAGGGAGAAGGGCCTGACAGTTCTGGCACTCGATCTTGTTCCCAGGACAACCAGGGCCCAGTCGATGGACATACTCTCGTCGATGGCGACGGTTTCGGGTTATAAAGCCGTGCTCGAAGCCGCTTCTATACTTCCGCGTTTCTTCCCGATGTTCATGTCGGCTGCAGGAACTATTAAGCCGGCAAAGGTGCTCATACTCGGCGCCGGTGTTGCAGGGCTTCAGGCTCTTGCCATTGCCCGGAAACTTGGTTCAGTGGTTGAGGTATTCGACGTACGTTCGGCTGTAAAAGAGGAGGTTAAGAGTCTCGGAGGCAGATTTGTGGAGGTAGAAGGTGCTACTGAAGATGCCTCTGCCGGCGGATATGCCGTTGAACAGACAGAGGATTTCAAAATGAAACAACAGGAACTTATTCAGAAGAGGGCGATTGCTTCGGATGTTGTTATCGCTACAGCCCAGATCCCGGGAAGAAAGGCGCCTCTTCTCATAAACAAGGAAACTGTTTACTCAATGAAGCCAGGTTCTGTCATTATTGACCTTGCTGCTTCAACGGGAGGAAACTGCGAACTGACTGAGAACGGAAAAACAATTGTAATTAATGGCATCAACATAGTCGGTAAATCGGACTATCCCTCTGAAATGCCATCAGATGCTAGCAAGATGTTTGGCAATAATATCATCAATCTTTTGAAAATCATGGTTGACAAGGAGGGGAATCTGGTACTCAACATGCAGGATGACATCATAAACGGAACCACAGCCGTTCATGCCCGGGAGTATATAAGCCAGAGGATCAGGCAGATGTTAAATATCAAATAATTCAGTAAATGGAAAATATTCTGGCTTTTTTCTTATTGCACAGGGAGGCTGTATTTATAGTTATCCTGTCAATTTTTCTCGGTATTGAGGTCATAAGCCACGTGCCGGCAATCCTTCACACACCGCTTATGTCGGGTGCGAATGCAATACACGGTGTTGTAATCATTGGCGCTATTATAGTTATGGGTCATGCAGATACAACAGGATCAATGATACTGGGTTTCCTGGCTGTTGTGCTTGGTACCCTCAATGTGGTTGGCGGATTCGTTGTCACCGACAGGATGCTCGAAATGTTCAGCAGGAAAAAGTAAACAGCATTAAAGAAAAAGATAAATATCAAAATTATGAATGAGATATCTCAATTCTCTTACGGCATCTCAGTTCTTGAGATCTCTTATGTAATTGCTTCAGTGCTGTTTGTCATTGGATTAAAAATGTTAAGTCATCCTCTTTCTGCACGGCGGGGAAATTCCCTTGCCGCCATTGGAATGGGAATGGCGATTATTGCCACAATACTCTTTCATCAGAAAGACGGAAAGCCGATCGGCAATATCGGATTTATACTTGCTGCAATCGGAATCGGAACTGTAATAGGCTGGGTGATAGCAAAGAAGGTCAAGATGACTGCAATGCCACAGCTTGTTTCATTTTTTAACGGAATGGGAGGGGCGGCTGCCGCTCTTATTTCAATAATGGAATTTCCTCATGTGAGACCTGAACTGATAGCTGAGCACGGAATGGCGAATGGTCATGTTCTGGCGATTCTGATAGGACTTATGATTGGTACTGTTTCGTGGGCCGGGAGTATGATAGCATTTGGCAAGCTCGACGGATGGATAGGCGATATGAGGATCAAGGCCATGAAGTATGTGAATCTGACCATAATGGCGATTCTTATCGGATTTATTGTTTTTATAATGACGCGTCAGGTGCAGGCTTCTGCGGAGCTAATGCCATATGTTTATTTAATGTTTGCTATTGCGGTTGTCTACGGAGTTTTGTTTGTGATGCCAATAGGTGGTGCGGATATGCCGGTTGTCATTTCTCTTTTAAACTCGTTCACCGGTGTTGCTGCTGCGATGGGAGGGTTTCTTTATAATAACCAGGCCATGCTTACGGGAGGAATACTTGTGGGGTCAGCAGGAACAATTCTTACGATTCTCATGTGTAAGGCAATGAACCGTTCACTGCTGAATGTAATAGTAGGTGTCTTTGGCGGAGGAGGTCAGGCAGCCGGAGGTGAGGAGGGAACTGTGAAGGAGGTGTCGGTAACCGATGCTGCCGTTCTTCTGAGTTATTCGAAAAAAGTTGTTATAGTTCCCGGTTACGGATTGGCGGTTGCCCAGGCTCAGCACCTTTGTCATGATCTCGACAAGTTGCTGGCAGAAAAGGGAGTGGAGGTTAAATACGCCATTCACCCTGTTGCCGGACGAATGCCGGGTCATATGAATGTTCTTCTTGCTGAGGCAGATGTACCATATGAGCAGCTTGTGGAGAGCGATGAAATAAATCCTGATCTGCCAAATACAGATGTGCTTGTGGTAATTGGAGCAAACGATGTTGTCAATCCCGCTGCCGAGGATGATCCTTCGAGTCCCATCTACGGAATGCCGATTATCATGGCACGCGATGCCAGGAACATTATTGTCATGAAACGTGGTATGGGTAAGGGCTATGCCGCCATTGAGAATATGCTATTCTTCAATCCAAAAACAAGGATGCTCTTCGGAGATGCAAAGAGCACCCTGCAGAACCTTGTTAATGAGGTTAAAAGCCTTTAGAGTTTATCGTTTATCGTTTATCGTTCCTTGATTCCCCCTTTGAAGGGGTCATGGGGATGTAAAATATGGAGCCCGAGATAAGGAAAGCACAGGGCACAGGGGAAAAGAAAACGGGGAGTGTAAAAAATGATATGCGATATGCGATATGCGATTTGCGATTTGCGATTTCAGATTTAAAACCAGTTTAACCACGGAGTTGCACGGAGTTTTACTGAGTATCACGGAAATTAATTCCCCCTTCTAAGTGGGTCAGTGGGATGTCCTTACTTCATTTGACAATATCGGGAAAAGTATAAATCAGGATTGCCGCGGGGGAAGGGTTTTGAAATACATGTCAGCCTTTTTAATCAGCTTAATGTCCGTTATGCCCCGTTGGTCACGCAGACTTATTTCTTCAGGCTGAGATTTAACAAGCATGGGGTATAACGGCATCTTATCAGCCCGTATTTATTACGGTTAATCGTAGTGGAACCTGCATTTCGCGATCTGAATCTCATCCTCTTTATATCGATAAATTAACCGGTGTTCACTATCAATCCTTCGTGACCAGAAACCCTTGTATTTATATTTTAACGGTTCCGGTTTTCCCAGACCATCGTAAGGATGACGAGCTATGTCTTTGAGCAGGTCATTAATTTTTCCAAGAATCCTTTTGTCGGTTTTCTGCCAGTAGAGGTAATCCTCCCAGGATTCATCCACAAATACATATTTCATGGCTCAAAAAGTTCTTTTTGAAATGACTGGCCTTTTGAAAATTTTTCTACAGCAGAATCAAGCCTTTGCTCATTAATTTTCGACGATAATTCATGATGGGTAGATGTCAGAGAATTATACTCGTCAAGCGATATTACAACGACTCCTGTATCTTTACCCCGGTTAATTATCAATGTTTCAAAGTTTTCAGTTACCCGGTCAAGATAATGCTTGATATCCTTCCTGAAATCTGAAATTGTTGTTGTTAACATGATATAGCATATTTGTACGTTAATCAGTACAAATATACGCACAAATATTTATTATTGCCTTGTTTTCTAATGGGTTTTAAATTGGCTGGTAACATATTGAATATTTCGGACCATACTGTGTCTTATCCTGAAATTATTTAACACTTATCCCAAGCACTAGTCTGTCTATGGATATTTTATCAGAGCATTAAGAAAAAAAAGCAAAACTTTGTAAAAGATTTCACAGGTACAGAATATTTAAGAAATGGAATTTATATTCTGCCCAGGATTTGAACTGACCAACCCCGGCATCGACCTAAGGAAGGCGCTAAAATCTTTCTCTTCCTGATCTGTAAGGGGTTTATTAATAGAAACAAAATCATGATCATCCATTTTCTTATAATTTGCCATAATCGATATTTTTAGAATAGTGTTTCGCTAATGGAAGTTTAGTACGTTTAACTCTATCTCAGCCATATTAAACCAACTTCCATATTTGGGAGTGAATACAAATTCAAATCTATCCCAAAGTCGTTTTGCTTCTTTTGGAATGAATGTTTCATAAAATGCAGATGCTGAATGTGTATTATAATTATCCATTACAAGAGTTATCCGTTTGGCTTTTGGATAATGTACAACTGCAATCGCCAGTGTTTTCATCCAAGTCTTATCAGTTCCTTCAGTTCTTCGTTGCTCAGATTTCCAATCCATGTTTCGCCTTCAGTAAGTGTCAAATCTGCAATCGACTTTTTCTCCTGAATCATCAGATCAATTTTTTCTTCAATAGTCCCTTGGTTTATAAGCCTATAGACCTGAACATTGTTTTTCTGCCCAATTCTGTATGCCCTGTCGGTGGCCTGAGCTTCCACGGCAGGATTCCACCACAGGTCGTAATGAATTACATGATTTGCTGCCGTGAGATTAAGCCCTGTTCCTCCTGCCTTCAGGGAAAGAATAAATATCTGGTAATGACTATTCTGGAATTTATTAACCATCTCGTCCCTCTGATTCCTCGTAGTTCCCCCGTGAAGAAACAGTGGTTTTCCATAACCAAGAGATGTGACAAATTCGCAAATAAGTTCCCCCATCTCACGAAACTGTGTAAATATCAAAACCTTACCGTCACTTTCAACAATGCCGGACAATAGTTCCATAAGGAGTTTTGCCTTGCCTGAACAGTTTATATCCTTTTTACCTGTTTTAAGGTACTGGTATGGATGATTGCAGGTTTGCTTGAGGGCCATCATCAGTTTAAATACAAGGCCCCTTCTCTCAATTCCATCCATGGTTTTAATTTTTTCCAGGCTCTGATCGACAATATTCTGATAAAGCGCCGACTGTTCAGGAACAAGAAAGGTGATCAGGTTCCTCTCTACTTTATCAGGAAGGTCGGCAATAATAGTTTTATCGCTTTTCAAACGGCGGAGAAGAAAAGGTGCGGTAATACGACGGAAGGTTTCTATTTTAGATGCATCACGGCTAAAATGAATCGGTTTTGCATATTCCTCACTGAACCATTTGAACGAACCCAGGTAGCCCCTGTTGGCGAAGTCAAAAATGCTCCAGTATTCCGTAAGCCTGTTTTCAACCGGTGTTCCGCTCATCGCTATCCTGTATCCGGCCTGTATCTTCCTTATTGCCTTTGTCTGTTCCGTTGTATGATTCTTGATATTCTGTGCCTCATCGGCAATCAGAATAAGCCATTTTTGTTTTTCGAACATACTCAGGCTGTTGCGAACCATTCCATAGGAAGTAACAATAATATCATAGGTTGCAAATTCTTCCCTTCGTCCGCTGCCATGGTAGGCATAAGCCGACAATGAGGGCCCAAAACGGGCTATCTCGTTCATCCAGTTTGAGATAAGCGTTGTGGGGACTACCACAAGCGCTTTTCCTGTCATTAAATTTCCCTGGCGCTTAAGGTGAAGTAGAAGAGTAATCACCTGGATGGTTTTACCTAATCCCATATCGTCAGCGATTATACTTCCCATCCCCAATTCAAAATTCTGAGCCAGCCATTCATAGCCTCTGACCTGGTAAGGCCGGAGTGTGGCATTCAGACCCTCAGGGACAGTAGGTGCCTCATGTCTCATTATATCTTTAACCAAAGCCGCAAGATCTTCGCTTAGTCCGGCTTTCAATCCCTGGATCTCACCCGCCAATGAAGCATGGATAATATGATTTGACGATAATTCCACATCACGGTCAAGATTCTTCTGAAGCGACTTCATCATCTTTTCATCAAGAAACAGGTACTGATCTCTCAGTTTAACAAGGCCGCTCATTCCCCTTACCATTTTCAAAAACTCAGCTGCATCAACATGATTTTCACCAAGAGCTATTTCCCAGCTATAATCGACAAGATCTGAAAGGCCAAGCAATGAACTGACTGAAATGACTGAACCCGCTTTCATTTTAATTCTCAGCGAGAGACCCGGATATACAAGTTGCCTGAGCGATTTTGGAAGAATGATTTTAACTCCAAGCGACCTGACAACAGGTAACATATCGGTTAAAATGCCCGAAAACGCTGATGCTGTTAAAATTTCAGGTTGTTTACCTTTCCTTGCAATTATATTATTTATAAGTGGCATGTAATTACCGGCAATGCTCAGGTCTTTAAGGATCTGCAGCCGTACTTTGTCGAATTTTTTCAGGCTGAAGATTGCTGAAAGCTCAACAGGTGATTCATTTTCTTTACCCTGTTGCGATAAAAGAATGGATATTGAGAAGCCCGACGGATGTTCCTCAACCTTTAAAACCGGAATGAATTCCCTGAAATGAATATCATAAATGCTAAGCCACTGATAAACACTGGCAGGCAAACCGGCTGTTTCAAATGTGTCGAAACCGGAACCCTGGCCGGTGATGAAAAGATTAACAATCAAATCGGCATCATCAGCATCTCTCCATGCTGAGTGCAGTGATCCTGAATCGTGGGTTTCATTTAGGAAATGGCCAATAAATATACTACAGACTAATCCCAATTGATCATCATCACGCTTTACAAAAAGGAGAGGTTTATCTTTAGATGTACCTAAAACTTTTAAAATATCCTGATTCTGGCATGCAATAAGCTTATCTGATATAGTCTTTACCTCCTCGCTAAAGATCGCAGGCAGATATCTTAGGATGAAGTTGCCTTCAGCGTTTTGCCATAACCGCGGAAAATAAAGGCTGTTGGCAATAAGCTGAAGAGTGAAAAAATACAATTTATGGACAAATACCCAGGAATAGTCGAGGTAAGCCAGCTCATTATCTTCGATACCCCGAAGGATATCAAGCAGTTTATTTACAGATATCTGAATTGTTTTTCCTTCTGTCTTTATTTCAGCCGCAAAAATCGAAAAATCATTTGTGACAACAAATGAAACAGAACTATCAGGATCAGGCTTAAAGAACTGCTCACGATCAGGTTCATGATTCTTTAAAAAGCGGGCTGTCGATGACATCGCCTTTGCAAGCAAATCCCTGAAGTCGCGCGAATAAAATACCGGCGATGCAGGAAGGAGGGCTACAGGGTCAAATGCAAGTCCTGCAAGTACAGATATATCAATATTAGCAACTTCCGTTTTGTCAGGTGCCGGGGAATTGAGCCGGGGAGTAAGAGTAAGAAGTGTTTTGAATTCAGGAATTTCAAGGCTTATATTATTCTTCCCTCCGTCAGAGAATGCCTCCAGGATATTGAATCCATGCAAGTCAAAGACTATAAAGGGGTTTTTATCAATTTCGTTGGCAACAATGTAGAGAACTGCTGCCAGATGTTTGCAGGGCACAGCCCAGTCGGGACAGCTGCAATTCATCCCGAAATCTTTCCACGAGGATGGGAATAAACTGATACCTTCAGTTCGGGCGAGAGCATCCAATTCAGGACTAAGTTCACGGTTAAGAAGTTTTGAAATAAGCTGTGGGTTGTTGTTAATGATTTCACAAAGCTTGTTTATCACTTTCTCAGAGAAAAGTGGTATATCGATCTCAACTTTATAAGGTTTTGGTCTGCTGCCTGCAACTTTGGCCGAAATCCTGTTTTTTTTGAAAGATATGTCATTAACAGCGCCTTTACCGGCATAGCTCCTGCCCCGCGGGAGCCTGTTTCCGTAATCGATACTGGCCAGCGAATTGAGCCATTGTTTTCCCCACCATGTTATGCCGTAACGGTTCATAGGTCTTTAAATACAAAATAGTAATTTATTTTATCACAAGTATATATATATTCATTCTATATCAACTTATGAACGATCACAATATTTTCAATGTGTCCATTGCTGAAATAATCCTTTCCACGGTAGAATATTTGCGTATCACAGCAATCCTGAATGTCATCAGCAGTTATTGACCTGAAAAAATCAGGCAGGTTTGAGCAATCTGTTTGGAAGAGGGGCATATCGAAATTAATTATTTGTCTTTGCAAGAAAGAAATTCGGCAGTAAATGTGCTGATAATATGGATACCAGGCAGTTCATTTTAATTAGATTAAACGATTCAGCCAGTCTGACAGATAGAGGGGTAAGTTTATCAGATCCTTATTTTTCTCTAAGTTCTTTAATGAGAATCTGAGTGATAATTCAGGCAAGTACTTTTTACGATATTCTGACAAGCTTTTGGATTTAATGCTAAGTGCCGATTTTACTTCAACCGGTATAATACGGCTGTTATTTTCAAACATGAATTCCAGTTCCGCCTGATTACCTGACGACCAATAGAAAACCTCGTTTCCGAATTGTCTTATAAGCGATTGTAAAACATAGTTTTCTGTGAGGACTCCCCTGAATTCGGTAAACAGGGAATTACCCTGAATCAAATCAACAGGCGACAAATGTAATTTTGTACGCAGAAGACCGGAATCAACAAAGTATAATTTAAATGCAGAACTGTTTTTGTATGCATTTAGTGGCAACCTGGGGGTAGTGACTTCAAAAACACGGTTAACAAGTCCGCTTAGAACAAGCCACTCTACAGCGTTCTCGTATTCACGGGCACGTGCAGATTTTTCTATAAGTGCATATCTGAATTTGCGATCTTCTTTTGCAAGGTTATCCTGTACATTATGCCACAGTTTGTAGAGCCGTGGAATATCCTTGCTGTCGATATGTTTTGCAAAGTCGAGGGCATAAGCTGTAAGAATCTGGCTATTGACCTTATCGGTTTGCTGCCAGCTCTTCGTTTTCAGGTATTTCACAATTGCTTCAGGCATACCTCCGCAGCAAAGATAAGTTTTATATGCATCAATGAGTTGACTATGAAATATATCCGGAACCGTTTCGTACAAACCTGAATTTATGAAATTTTCCGTGAATTTGAATAATTGGTCATAGAAATAAGGCAGGAATTCTTTGAATGATACAGGGAACAGAGTAAGTATATCAACATTACCTACGGGAAATGAAGAACCTTTTCTTTTCAGGGCTACGCCTATCAGTGATCCGGCACAGGCTACAGCCTGAGCAGGCAATAACTCGTTAAAATATTTCAGGCTGTTTAAGGCATCATTGCATTCCTGTATTTCATCAAAGATAATCAGTGTTTTTCCCGGTTTAATATCGATTCCCTTCACAATTGAAAGGATAGTAATTAGTTTTGCAGGGTCCTTAGTTCTTGAAAATTCAGATTTTATTTCAGATTCGAAATCGAAATTAACATAGCAATAGTTTGCAAAATACTGATTGCCAAATTGTTTAAGAATAAATGATTTTCCAACCTGTCTTGCTCCCTGCAGGAGAAGAGGTTTTCTGGAAGGATTGTCTTTCCAGGCCACAAGTTCATCAAGTAAATTTCTTTCGATTTTCATATCTGTTACATTTGTGCAAAAATACACATTTATACTATGGTAAATGTGTATTATTGACTATTAGTGATAGATATTATATGTAACCTCGCATCTCCTGGTCCGATTTCAGCATAACCGCCATAATATTTCAATATTGCTTCAATGGACCGGAATAAAGGTGTTGCTAATCCGCATATCAATGGCGTTTAGTTAAGGAATATTATTACCAAACATGA